>NZ_JBGCCK010000007.1:0-330809 GCF_041262525.1 Streptacidiphilus sp. MAP12-20 | reverse complement strand
GAAGGGCTTCACCGTTCGACTTGCATGTGTTAAGCACGCCGCCAGCGTTCGTCCTGAGCCAGGATCAAACTCTCCGTGAATGCTTTACATTCGCGTAGAGCGGCGCAGCACCTGCCGGAATAGGCAGACCTGCGCACAGCGTCCTCGCTGATAAATCTGTTCTCAAAAGTAACTGGCGTTGACTTTTGGCACGCTGTTGAGTTCTCAAGGAACGAGGCGTTTTCCGCGCCGTCTTCCGTGTTTTGTCCCGGTCGGCGCCGGGCACAAGGAAGAAGTTACATGCCCCGCTGCGGCCGAGCAAATCGGCGCACGTCACCCGAATGACGTAGAGTCTCCGTCGCGCGCAGTGGTCTAGACCTCTTCCGCGCCCCCGCTACGCGACACAGATCTCGGGACCTTCGTACCCAAGTGTCCGTAGTTGACATGATTTAGGCTGACTCCGATGCGCGGCCCCACAGTCGCGTGTCCCGGGTTCCGCCCTCTAGGAGGCTCAAAGCATGACGACCGTGACGTCCCCTCTGGCCGGCGAGGCCATCGGGCTCGCGAACGTTCCCGACCCCGTCTTCTCCGGCGCCATGGTCGGACCTGGTACCGCCATCAAGCCGGCTCCCGGCCCGGGTGAGGCTGTCTCTCCGGTCGACGGCACCGTCGTGTCCATGCACCCGCACGCGTTCGTCGTCCTCGACGAGCAGGGGCACGGCGTGCTTACCCACCTCGGCATCGACACCGTTCAGCTCAATGGCGAGGGGTTCGAACTGCTGGTGGAGAAGGGCGACAGCGTCAAGCGCGGCCAGCCCGTGATCAAGTGGAATCCGACCGCCGTCGAGGCCGCCGGAAAGTCCTCCATCTGCCCGATCGTCGCCCTCGAGGGCACGCCCGAGCAGCTCTCGGACGTCCGGGACAACGGGGCGATCGCCGCCGGCGACGCACTCTTCACGTGGCGGTAGTTCAGCGATACAAGCGACAGACCTGAAGTTCGACGGCGACTCAAAGCGGAGACCGGTGACATGACAGAGACCCTGCAGGGCGTGGGCGTGAGCCATGGGGTGGCGATCGGCCAGGTACGGCACATGGGCACCGCGGTGCTGGAGCCGGAGGCCAAGCAGATCCCGACCGAGGACGCCCCGCGTGAGCAGGCTCGGGCCAGGCAGGCAGTCGATGCCGTCGCCGCCGATCTTCAGGCGCGTGGCAACCTCGCCGGCGGCGAGGCGCAGGCCGTGCTCGACGCTCAGGCGCTGATGGCGCAGGACCCCGAGCTGATGGCGGATGTCGAGCGTCGGATCGCCGTGGGCAGCAGCGCCGAGCGTGCCGTCTACGACGCGTTCGCCGCCTACCGTGCGCTGCTTGCGGCGGCCGGGGACTACCTGGCCGGCCGGGTCGCCGACCTGGACGACGTGCGCAACCGGATCGTCGCCCGGCTGATGGGTGTGCCGATGCCGGGTGTTCCGGACAGCGACGAGCCCTACGTGCTCTTCGCCCGGGACCTCGCCCCGGCCGACACCGCGCTGCTCGACCCGACGCTGGTGCTCGGCTTCGTGACCGAGGAGGGCGGGCCGACCAGCCACAGCGCGATCCTCGCTCGCGCGCTCGGCGTGCCGGCGGTGGTTGCAATGCCCGGTGCCACCCGGATGGCCGAGGGCGTGGTCGTCGCCGTCGACGGAAGCTCCGGCGCCGTCATCGTGGACCCGTCTCAGGAGACGCAGGAGCGGCTGCGCGGCGAGGCCGCGGAGCGCAAGGCGGCGCTGGCGGCGTCCTCCGGTCCGGGGCAGACCTCGGACGGGCACCGTGTCCCGCTGCTGGCCAACATCGGCGGTCCCGCCGATGTCCCGGCGGCGGTCGAGATGGGCGCGGAGGGCGTGGGTCTCTTCCGGACGGAGTTCCTCTTCTTGGACGACTCGAAGAAGGCGCCGTCCGAGGACGCGCAGGTCGAGGCGTACCGCAAGGTGCTGGAGGCCTTCCCCGAGGGCCGCGTTGTGGTCCGCGTGCTGGACGCGGGGGCGGACAAGCCGCTCGACTTCCTCACCCCGGCGGACGAGCCGAACCCTGCGCTGGGCGTGCGCGGTCTGCGCTCGCTGCTGGAGCACCCGGAGGTGCTGCGTACGCAGCTGCGCGCGTTGGCGCGCGCCTCCGAGGGGCTGCCGGTGCACCTGGAGGTGATGGCACCGATGGTGGCCGACCGCCAGGACGCGAAGGCGTTCGCCGACGCCTGCCGCGAGGCCGGACTGCAGGCGAAGTTCGGCGCGATGGTGGAGATCCCCTCCGCCGCGCTGCGGGCCCGCTCGATCCTGCAGGAGGTCGAGTTTCTCTCGCTGGGCACCAACGACCTGGCCCAGTACGCCTTCGCCGCCGACCGCCAGGTCGGCGCGGTGGCGCGGCTGCAGGACCCGTGGCAGCCGGCGCTGCTGGACCTGATCGCGATGTCCGCCGAGGCCGCCAGGGCGACCGGCAAGAGCTGCGGCGTCTGCGGCGAGGCGGCATCCGACCCGGTATTGGCCTGCGTGCTGACCGGACTCGGCGTGACCAGCCTTTCGATGGGTGCGGCGTCGATCCCGTATGTGCGGTCGAAGCTGTCCAAGGTCACCCTTGCCCAGTGCGAGCGTGCGGCGGCTGCCGCCCGCGCGACTGACAGCGCCGCGGACGCGCGGGCCGCGGCGAGCCAGGTGCTGTCCGGGGAGTGACGCCCGTGCTACTGCGTGACCGGGCCCTCGTCCTTCGGGACGTGGGCCCGCTTCGCTGCCGACTCCGTGTTGACGACGACGAAGACGCCCGCGACGACGACGGCGCCGCCGAGCGCGATGGGCCAGGTGACGGCCTCGGACAGGATCAGCCAGCCCAGGCCCACCGCGACAACCGGGTTCACGTACGCGTAGGTGGCGACGAGGGACAGCGGGGCGTTCTGCAGCAGCCAGGCGAAGGCGCTGAAGGCGACGAGCGAGCCGAAGACGACGAGGTAGGCCAGGGCCAGCCAGGAGTTGGTGCTCACCGCGCCCAGGTGCAGGTGCTCGCCGCGGACCAGGCCGAGGCCGAGGTCGCCGAGGCCGCCCGCGAGCATCTCGTAGGCGCTCGCGGTGAAGGGGTTGGCGGGCATCGGCAGGCGGGAGGAGAGGAAGGAGCCGATCGACCAGAGCAGCGCCGCCGCGAGCACGGCGACGATGCCGGCCAGCCGGACCGTTCCCGAGCTGCCGGGCAGCGTGAGTACCACGAGGCCGCTGAAGCCGAGCAGCACTCCCGCGAAGGTCGCAGCCCTGGGGCGGTCGCCGAAGAGCGAGCGCAGCACGATCACCCAGAGCGGGACGCTGGCGACCAGCAGCGCGGCCAGGCCGGACGGGATCCGGGTCTCGGCGAGGACGACGAGGCCGTTGCCGCCGAGCAGGAGCAGCAGGCCGACCAGGACGGCGGAGGCCAGTCGCCGCCTGTCGATCCGCAGGGCGGCGGGGCCGAAGCGCCAGGCCACGATCCCGACGAGCAGCAGGCCGGCGGTGAGGAAACGGATGGCCGCCGACAGGAACGGGGGCATGGTCTCGACCACGACGCGGATGGCGAGGTAGGTCGAACCCCAGACGACGTAGACGATGGCGAGCGCGGTCCACAGCACGGTCTGCGGACGGCTGGCGGGTGTCGCGGCCGGGGCGCCCCGGGTGGAGCTGCTGGTCGTGGCGGGGGCCGCGTTACGCGTCATGGGCGTCCCTCTCTCATGGGCCTGTACAACGATCCTTGCGTACCGGGGCGCTCCACCGCCAGGCGAAGGACGAGGGCGTCTCGCAGAGCGGGACTCAACTTCTCGCAGAACGAGACGTGATCTATTGTCGTGCGGCAGGGAGGTAGATATGACTGAGAATCAGAACCACTACACCCACGGCTTCCATCCATCGGTGCTGCGCTCGCACCAGTGGCGGACGGTGGAGAACTCCGCCGCCTACCTGCTGCCCGAGCTGAAGCCGGGCCAGACGCTGCTGGACGTCGGCTGCGGGCCTGGCACGATCACGGCCGGGCTGGCCGAGCGCGTGGGGCCGGGTCTGGTGACGGCGGTGGACCGCTCCGACGAGGTGCTGACGCAGGCGGCGGCCGCTGTGCCGCAGGCCGCCAGGGTGCGGTTCCGAACGGCGGACGTGCACGCGCTGCCGTTCCCTGACGACTCGTTCGACGTCGTCCACGCCCACCAGGTGCTCCAGCATGTGGCGGACCCGGTCCAGGCGCTGCGGGAGATGCGGCGCGTGTGCCGCCCCGGCGGTGTGGTCGCGGCGCGTGACTCGGACTACGCGGGCTTCGTCTGGTTCCCGCTGCTGCCGGAGCTGGCGGAGTGGAACGCGCTCTACCACCGGGTCGCGCGGTTCAACCGGGGCGAACCGGACGCCGGTCGAATGCTGCGCGCCTGGGCCCTGGACGCAGGCTTCGCGGGCGAGCGGATCGAGGCCTCCTCCTCGACCTGGTGCTTCGCCGAGGATGAGGACCGCGCGTGGTGGGGCGGTATGTGGGCCGAGCGCGTCGTCTCCTCCGGCATCGCGGACCAGGCCGTGGCCGAGGGCTTCGCCACCCGCGCCGATCTGGAACGGATCGGCGCGGGCTGGCGGGCCTGGGCCGCGGAGGACCGCGGCTGGTTCAGCGTGCTGCACGGCGAGGTGCTGTGCCGGGTCTGATCCAGGGGAACCCGGGAGTCCCGTCCTAGCGGCGGTACTGCTCGAAGGCGCGCAGCGCGTCGGGGTTGTCGATCGAGCCTGGGTTCACCGCCTGGGCCAGCGGGGTGCCGGCCAGGATCCGCTTGACCGGCACCTCGATGCGCTTGCCTGTCAGCGTGTGCGGCAGCGCGGGCACGGCGATGATCTCGTCGGGGACGTGGCGCGGCGAGAGCTGCGTGCACAGCGCGTCGCGCACGGCCGCGCGCAGGTCGTCGTCGAGCTCGGCACCCTCGGCGAGGACGACGAACAGCGGCATCCAGTACCCGCCGTCCGGCTGCTCCAGGCCGATGACCAGCGATTCCTTGATGGCGGGCAGCCGCTCGACGACCTCGTAGATGTCGGCGGAGCCCATCCGGACGCCCTGCCGGTTGAGCGTCGAGTCGGAGCGGCCGTGGATGACGACGGTGCCGCGCTCGGTGACGGTGATCCAGTCACCGTGCCGCCAGACGCCGGGGAACATCTCGAAGTAGCTCTCGCGGTAGCGCACGCCTTCGGGGTCGTTCCAGAAACGGATCGGCATCGACGGGATCGGCTTGGTGACCACCAGCTCGCCGACCTCCCCGACGACCGGCTTGCCGCTGACGTCCCAGGCCTCGACCGCCGCGCCCAGGCTGGGGGCCTGGATCTCACCGAGGTAGACCGGCAGCGTCGGGACGCCGCCGACGAAGCAGCTGCACACGTCGGTGCCGCCGCTCACGGAGGCGAGCCAGATGTCGGAGTTGATCTCTTCGTAGATCCAGCGGAAGCCGTCCGGCGGCAGCGGCGAACCTGTCGTGCCGATGGCGCGCAGCCGGGAGAGGTCGAGGTCGCGGCCCGGGTGGACCTCGGCCTTCTTGCAGGCCATCACGTAGGCGGCGGAGGTGCCGTAGACGGTGACGCCGGCCTCGGCGGCGATCCGCCACTGTGCGTCGGGCGACGGGTAGCCGGGGCTGCCGTCGTAGGTGACGATGCTCGCGCCCACCAGCAGGCCGGCGAGCAGGAAGTTCCACATCATCCAGCCGGTCGAGGTGTACCAGAAGAACCGGTCGCCGGAGCCGAGGTCGAGGTGGAGGCCGGCCTGCTTGAGGTGCTCGACGGTGATGCCGCCGTGGCTCTGCACGATGGCCTTGGGCAGGCCGGTGGTGCCGGAGGAGTAGAGCACCCAGAGCGGGTGGTCGAACGGCAGCTGCTCGAAGACCGGCACGGCGACCGCGCCGGTGAGCTCGTCCCACTCCAGCGCGCCCTCGGGGGCCTCGGTGCCGAGCAGCGGGATGTGCACGACGTGACGGAGCGTCGGCAGCTCGCGGCGCAGTTCGGCGACGACCTCGGAGCGGTCGTGCTGCTTGCCGCCGTAGCGGTAGCCGTCGACGGCGAAGAGCAGCACCGGCTCGATCTGCTGGAACCGGTCCAGCACGCTGCGCGCGCCGAAGTCGGGCGCGCAGGAGGTCCAGATCGCGCCGACGGCGGCGGTCGCGAGCAGCGCGACGGCGGCCTGCGGGACGTTGGGGACGTAGGCGCTGACCCGGTCGCCGGGCCCGACGCCGAGGCGGCGCAGCTCGGCCGCGAGCGAGCCGACCTGCCGGCGCAACTCGGACCAGGTGGTGACGCGCGGGGTCGGGCTGCTCTCGTCGACGTGCAGGATCGCAGCGGTGTCGGCGTTGTGCGGGTCCTCGCCGTGCCGCAGCACGTGCTGGGCGTAGTTCAGCCGTGCGCCGGGGAACCAGCTCGCCCCGGGCATCGACGCGTCCGCGAGCACGGCGGTCGGCGGGGTGGAGAAGCGGACGTCGTACCACTGGGTGAGCGCGGACCAGAAGTCGTCCAGGTGCTCGACGGACCAGCGGTGGAACTCGGCGTACTCCCCCGCGACGGCCTTGGGTGCCCCGTAGTACTCGGCGGCGAAGCGCTGGAATGCGGCGAGCCGGGAGGCGGCGGCCCGTTCCGGGTCGGGCGTCCACAGGGGTGCGTTCTGTTCGCTGCTCATGCGCGGTGCTGGCCTCCGGTTCAGGCGCACCCGCACGTCTGTGGGCGGGTGGGAACGCCTGTGCTGACCTTGCCATGGTGGAGGGGGGAGACGCTAGGGAGAGCTAGGAGAGCGCGTCGGCGGGTGCGTCGCTGCGGGTCCTCCGTGGTGATCGCGCGCGCAGCTGCAACGATCCCTCGCTCGTACGTGCCCCGCGGGAGGTCATCAGGATCGGCAGACCGAGGGCGTCGCTGATGGCCTCGGTCCAGGAGGCTGGGCGGAGCAGGACCGCGGGGCGGGCGCGCAGGAGGTGGGCGGTGAGACGTTGCTGGCGGTCGAGGTCGCCCGGCAGGCCGATCGAGAGGTCGCGGATCTCGCCACCCTCGAGGGTGTAGGAGTCGCAGAGGCGCAGCCCCGCTGAGCAGGCGGGGGCGTCGAGATGGGTGACCGCCAAGGCGTCGGCTCCGCCGGCGGCGGCGAGGGCGTAGCGGTGGGCGACGGCGTCGAAGTGGCCGCGCCGGAAGGCGCCCTGCCAGGGGCCGGTGGCGTTGTGGGGTTCCGGCAGTTCGCGGTCGAGGGCCTGGTCCTCGGTGACCAGCGGTCCTGGCCCGTGCCGGGTGGTGTAGCTGCGGACGACGCCGAGGCGGAGCGCGTCCCCGACGGCGTCCGCTTCCGCTTCCGCGAGGAGCGCCACGGCGTTGGCGAAGGTGGTCGTGGACCAGGTCGTGAAGGGGTGGAAGCCGTACCACTCGTCGAGCAGCACGCCTTGAGCGCCCTCGAAGACCACCCGTTCCCGGCGGAGCAGGCCGGGCAGGTACTCCTCGTCCGTGAGCTCGACCCGCTCGGCGAAGGCCAGGTACGCCGCCGCGCAGTCCTCGACGGGCGGGCCGAAGTCCGCGCCCACGCCGAGCTGTTCGGCCAGGCGGTCCCGCAGCAGGCGCAGGCGGGCGAGCAGACGGCCAGGCGTGGCGCAGTCGCCCGCGACGGGCGCGTCCTGCGGGTGGGCCAGGGCGTAGGCGGCGGTCTCGCCGATGCCCATGCCGCAGGAGCCGTGGCCGCCCGCGCCACGGGCATCCTCGCGCAGGCGGTTCGCGGCGGCGTGGTACGGCGTGGTGAGCAGGGCGCGGCGGTCGACGGTGAGTGCGCCGAGCGGGTCGGGGACGCCCAGGTGGGCGAGGTGCCGCGCCTCGGCGGCCAGCGCGAGCGGGTCGACCAGGACGAAGCGCGACAGGTGCGTCCGCGTCCCCGGCACGAAGCTGCCGGAGCCGAACTGGGCGAAGGTGTGGTGGCGACCGTCGTCGGTGACCACGTTGTGGGCCGCCTGCGCACCGCCGTTGAAGCGCACGACGGTGTGCGCGCCCATCGCCCGGCACAGGCGGTCCACGGTGGCGCCCTTGCCGGCGTCGCCGAACCCCAGGTCGACGACGACGGCGTGGCGCTGATCGACGGTCACAGCCGACTGTTCCCCGGCCGCTCGTCGGTACGGTCCGCGGCGCCCAGCAGCGAGATGCCGGAGACGGCGGTCTCGCCGCTGCGGCGGGCGACCCCGGCCAGGGCGCGGCCGACGCTCGCACCGGCCCGGGAGCCGACGTCGGCGAGGTCGGCCAGGCCCTCGTCCAGATCGATGGCCTCCTCCCCCAGACCGATGGTGAGCGCGATCGTCTCGCAGACGGCGTCGAGGTCGTCGAGCTCGATGACGTTCTGCCCGAGCAGCGCCCGCCAGCGGCCCAGAACCTCGGGGTTGCCGGCGTAGGCGGCACCGGCCGGGAGGATGTAGTAGACGTGCCAGCGTCGCTGCAGTTCTGGCAGCAGCGCGGCCAGCGGCAGGTCCTCGGGGAGCCGCTCGCCGAGGACCTCGCGGACCTCGCGCGCCTTGACCTTGCCGTAGGGCAGTTCGTCGCCGATCAGGAAGAGGTAGCCGCGGCGGCCGCGCTTGTCGAAGCAGTCGGTCGCGGTGTGCCGGGCCATCGCGTACATGGCCAGCTCGTAGGACTCGTGCATCTGACCGCCGCCGCCACCTTCGAGGAAGATGTTGCCGAGGTTGTCGTCCATCCGGTTGTCGGACTCGAACTGACCGAGCTGGAGCGGGACGCGGTCGCAGGTGGCGTCGCCGACCGCGCCGAAGAGGATCTGCGGGTCCCGGGTGTAGCCCTTGCGCAGCAGCAGGCCGAAGAGCTCGGGCAGCTTGGTCTGCAGCACGCGCGGGACGTTGCCCATGGAGCCGGTGACGTCGAAGAGCACGGCGACGGCGAGCGAGTCGGGGTGTTCGTCGCTGTCCCTGCTCTCGCGGAGCGTCAGGCCGAGCGGGTCCAGGCTCGGGTGGGCGCGCCAGGTGTGGCGCGGGCCGCGGCGGGCGCGGTCGCTGTAGTCGAAGGCGCCGAGGCCGCTGGCGGCGCGGTAGTCGGCGGCTGCGGTGTAGACGTCGGTGTCCCAGCGTCCGCTTCCCATGGTGGTTCCCCCAGAGTGTGGTTCGGAGATCGAGTCAGGCGGTCAGGCGGTCAGGCGGTCAGGTGGTCGGGCGGTTCAGGCCACGGGCAGGTGCAGGGCGCGGAACGTGCGCGGCCCGTAGAGGTGCTCCAGCAGCCGGTCGAGTTCGGCCAGCAGCTTCCAGGCGTCGTGCGGGCGGCGCGGCTCGGCGGGCAGCATGCAGCCCGCGAGGAAGGCGCGCATCTCGCGCGGGGCGCGGTTGCCCATGAGTTCGGTGATGCAGTGGCTGGCGAGGTGGATGTCGGTGGCCTCGGTGACCTCGCGCCGGGCGGGCACCTCGGGCGGGTAGCGGTGCCGGTGGCGCTCGACCAGGGCCGGGGCGGGGGCACGGGGGCCGGTGGTTGCGTAGCACCAGTCGACGAGGACGAGCCCGTGCTCGTCGAGCTGGACCAGGACGTGCTCGGGCAGCACCGCGCCGTGCCGCACCCCGGTACGGTGCGCGTGGCCCAGGACGACGAGCAGCCGTCGCCAGATCCAGGCGGCGTCGCGCGGGTCGAGTCCGGCCGGGAAGGCCGCGTGCAGTTCGGCGAGCGTGGTGAATCCTTCGAAGCGCAGCAGCGCGTTGACGCGGCGGGGGGCGCCGGCCGGGTCGGTGGCGTCGACGTGCTGGAAGCTCTCCAGCAGGGTGGGCACGTAGGGCCGGAAGCGCGGGTCGCCGTGTCGGGAGAGCCAGGCGAGCGCGTGGGCCTCGCGCTCCATCAGGTCGTTGTCGGCGGCGCGGCGGGAGATCTTGAGGACCGCGTCCAGCTCGTGCCCGGCGTCACGCGGGTGGGCGCGGGCGGCCCGCAGGACCGCGACGTCGCCGACGGCGAGCACCTCGCCGATCCGGTAGCGGTGCCGGCGGGTCGTCAGCAGATCCGCGGGCTGGGCCTGCTGGGCGGCGCGGAGCCGGTTGAGCGCGGCGCAGGCGGCGGCTGCCTCGGCGCGACGGCCGGGCGGAGCGGTGTCGGGGTGCAGCAGCCTGGCCAGCCGCCGGTAGCGGCGGGCGGCGGCGGCCGCGTCGGTGGGGTAGCCGCCGAAGAGGTCGTCAGGTCCCCGCGCCGCGGCGAGGGCGGCCAGGGCCTCCTCGAAGGTGCGCGGACGCGCGGGCCGGTCCTGGGCAGGGTCGGTCACCGGATTCCCTCCTCGCGGTCGGGGCGCAGCAGCGCCGGATGGAGCAGTCGCGCGTCACCGGCGCGGTAGACCCGGGCCCGCGGCCCGCCGCGGGCGTTGCCGCGTTCGGCCGTCTCTCCGGTGCTCTCGACGAAGCCGGGCACGGACAGCACCTTGCGGTGGAAGTTGCCCGGGTGGAGCTTCTCGCCCCAGATCTCCTCGTAGACGCCCCGCAGTTCGGGGATGGTGAACTCGGGCGCGAGGAAGGCGGTGGCGAGCGGCGTGTACTCCACCTTCGCGCGGGCGCGCTCCAGCGCGTCGGCGAGGATCGCGGCGTGGTCGAAGGCCAGCTCCCGCCCGGCGAGCTGCCGGTCGCCGGTCCCACCCCCGTGAGGACCGGCGACCGGGGTCCAGACGGCGCGGGCGGCGTCGCCGCCGGCGCGCGGGTCGGGCAGGTCGGGCGCGAAGGCCAGGTAGGCCACCGAGACGACGTGCATGCGCGGGTCGCGCCCGGGAGCGCCGTAGGAGCCGAGCTGCTCCAGGTGCACTCTCTCCAGCGCTGCCGCGGTGAGACCGGTCTCCTCGGCGAGCTCGCGGGCGGCGGCGGTGTCGAGGTCCTCCTCGCCCGCCTTCACGAACCCGCCCGGCAGCGCCCAGCAGCCGCGGAAGGGCGGTTCGGCCCGCTCGACGAGGAGGACGTTGAGCCGACCCTGACGCATGGTCAGCGCGATGATGTCGACGGTCAGCGCGATGGGCGGGAAGGCGCGCGGGTCGTAGTCCTGCAACCAGGCGGCCTCGCCCTCGCGAGCGGCGCCCTCGCGAGCGGCGTCGGATTCGGCCGGCTGCGGACTCATGATGGACTCCAGTTGTTCTCTGTCTGAGTATTTCTCGATCCGAGAACAACTTAGCGCGTGCCGAACGTGGACGCCACCCCAGGGAGCACATCTTTCGGACCCGCCCCGGCCGTCCTGAGGAGGTCGCACACGCGATCGCCTTTCTGGTCGAGAACACCTACACGACGGGCGTCGTCCTGCCGGTCGACGGCGGCGCCCGGCTGGGTGTCCAGCGGGGATAGGCTGGTCACGACGTCGATGGGGCGGGCCTCCCTGTGCTTCGGGAGGCCCGCCCGCGGCGTTGACCAAGCATGTTCCACGCGCTGCTCGGAGGTTCCGTGATGACCGTTCAGGGTTCGCTCGCCGCTGCTCTCGCCGAGGGCGTCGTCGTGCTGGACGGCGGCATGTCCAACGAGTTGGTGGCCGACGGCCACGACCTCTCCGACGCACTCTGGTCCGCGCGCCTGCTGCGGGACGCGCCGGAGGCGATCGCGGCGGTGCATCGGCGGTACTTCGCGGCAGGCGCGCAGGTGGCGATCACGGCGAGCTACCAGGCCAGCTTCGAGGGCTTCGCCCGCGCCGGGATCGGCCACGCGGAGGCTGAGGCACTGCTGCGCCGCAGCGTCGCGCTGGCGCGCGAGGCGGCGGACGACCTGCCGGGACGGTGGGTCGCCGCCTCCGTCGGCCCCTACGGCGCGGTGCTGGCCGACGGCTCCGAGTACCGCGGCCGCTACGGCCTGACCCGCGAGGCACTGCGCGCCTTCCATGCGCCCCGCGCCGAGGTGCTGGCCTCGGCGGCGCCGGACGTGCTGGCCATCGAGACGATCCCGGACATCGACGAGGCCGAGGCGGCGCTGGACGCGGTCGCGGGCCTGGACGTGCCGGTCTGGCTCTCCTTCAGTGCGGCGGAGGGCCGCACACGCGCGGGCCAGCCGCTGGCGGAGGCGTTCGCCCTGGCCCGGGGGAACGAGCAGGTGATCGCGGTGGGCGTCAATTGTCTCGCCCCGGAGGAGGCGGCGGACGCGGTGGCGCTGGCGGCGGAGGTCTCCGGCAAGCCGGTGGTGGTCTACCCCAACAGCGGCGAAGGCTGGGACGCGCAGGCCCGCGCGTGGGCCGGCCCGGCGACTTTCTCCCCGGACCGTGTGGGCGCGTGGCGCGCGGCGGGCGCCCACCTCGTCGGCGGCTGCTGCCGCGTGGGCGCGGACCAGATCGCCGCGCTCAGCGCGCAGGTCCTCAAGCAATAGGCACGTGAGTCGTTGCACTTGCAGGGGCGCGAGGAACTGCGCGAGGAACCACCCTGTGCGGATGGCCCTGCGCGTTGAGGACCCTCCGCATGCCGGTGGCTTGTCGCGCAGTTCCTCGCGCCCCTGAGGAGAGTGCAACCTGAGGCGGTGCGAACCGTTGCCGTCATTCCTGGCAGACTCTGTATCAAGCGCAGCGCGGTCGACAATGCCGACCGCAGGTCAAATCGTGGAGGTGCATCGATGGCCGGGTCGATCCAGTCGCTGGAGCGAGCGGCAGCGATCCTGCGGCTGCTCGCCGGCGGCGAGCGGCGGCTCGGGCTCTCGGACGTCGCCGCCTCGCTCGGGCTGGCGAAGGGCACCGCTCACGGCATCCTCCGCACGCTGCAACAGGAGGGCTTCGTCGAGCAGGACCCCGACAGCGGCAAGTACCAGCTCGGCGCCGAGCTCCTGCGGCTCGGGCAGAGCTACCTCGACGTCCACGAGCTGCGCGCCCGCGCGCTGGTCTGGGCCGACGACCTGGCGCGGGCCAGCGGGGAGACCGTCTACCTCGGTGTGCTGCACAAGCGCGGCGTGCTGATCGTGCACCACGTTTTCCGGCCCGACGACACCCGCCAGGTGCTGGAGGTCGGCAGCATGCAGCCCCTGCACAGCACCGCGCTGGGCAAGGTGCTCGTCGCCTACGATCCGGTCGCCCGCGCCGAGCTGCAGGAGGGCGAGCGCGAGGCGTTCACCGCGCACACCCTCACCGACCTGGACGCCATCGACGCCGAGGCCGCGGTCATCCGCGAGCGCGGCTGGGCCTCTGCGGTCGAGGAGACCTGGACCGGCGTGGCGTCGATCGCCGCGCTGATCCAGGACCGGCGCCGGAACCCGGTCGGCGCGGTCGCGCTGAACGGCCCGGTGGAGCGCGTCTGCGTGGACGGCGCCGGTGGCGCGGTCCGGCCCGAGCTGGTGGTCTCCGTGCGCGAGGCGGCCCGCGCCATCTCCCGTGACCTGGGCGCGCCCCGCTTCTGACGTCTCCTCAACAGGCTTCCCGGTCCGGCCCTGCGCGATTGGCATGGGGCCATTCGGCGTGTTTCCCACAACTCTTATGGGTGATTTGTCTATGTTGAACGCACAATGTGCCGTTGGGGCGGGCCTGTCCTCCCATGCCTTGACTCGTCGATAACTCCAGACGTAGTTTTCGCACAGCGGTCGACATTGTCGAACGCGAGCCGCAAACTGCACTCTGGGAGCCGCTGTGTCCAACAGCCACATCTTCTTCGGCGAACTCATCGGAACCGCCGTCCTCGTCCTGCTCGGCGGTGGCGTCTGCGCGGCCGTGACGCTCAAGCGGTCGAAGGCGGAAGGCGCCGGCTGGTTGGCCATCACCTTCGGCTGGGGCTTCGCCGTGCTGGTCGCCGCCTACACCTCCAGCAGCCTCTCCGGTGCCCACCTGAACCCGGCCGTGACGATCGCGATAGCCGTCAAGACCGGTGACTGGAGCCAGGTCCCGCTCTACCTCACCGGTCAGCTTCTCGGCGCGATCATCGGCGCCGCCCTGGTCTGGCTGACCTACCTCGGCCAGTTCAACGCGAACGACGAGCCCACCCTCGGCATCTTCGCCACGGGTCCGGAGATCCGGAACCCGATCCAGAACGTGATCACCGAGGTCATCGGCACCACCGTGCTCTGCCTGCTGATCCTCACCCAGGGCCTGAACAAGGAGCTCGGCCTCTCCGGTCTCGGGATCCTGATCACCTCGCTCACCGTCGTCGGCATCGGCCTCTCGCTCGGCGGCCCGACCGGCTACGCGATCAACCCGGCCCGTGACCTCGGCCCGCGCATCGTCCACGCGCTGCTGCCGATCCCGAAGAAGGGCGGCTCCGACTGGGCGTACGCCTGGATCCCCGTGCTCGGTCCGGTCCTCGGCGGCCTGCTCGCCGGCGGCATCTACAACGCGGCCTTCGCGTAGTCCAGGCTGGTACGCCGGGGCCCACCACGCCGCAGCCCACCCCGCACGACCTCCCTGCTCTCCCCTTCGTCAACGAGGACGCCATGACCACCACCAGCAACGACCGGTCCGGCCAGTACATCGCCGCGATCGACCAGGGCACCACCTCCAGCCGCTGCATCATCTTCGGCGCTGACGGACGGATCGTCGCGGTCGACCAGCAGGAGCACCGTCAGATCTTCCCGCAGCCCGGCTGGGTCGAGCACGACGCCGAGGAGATCTGGACCCGGGTCCAGTCCGTCGTCGCGGGCGCGCTGGGCAAGGCCGGACTGACCCGTGACGACATCCGGGCCATCGGCATCACCAACCAGCGCGAGACCACCGTGCTGTGGGACAAGAACACCGGCAAGCCGGTCCACAACGCCCTGGTGTGGCAGGACACCCGCACCGAGGAGCTCTGCAAGGAGCTGGGCCGCAACGTCGGCCAGGACCGCTTCCGCCGCGAGACGGGCCTCCCACTGGCGAGCTACTTCGCCGGACCGAAGATCCGCTGGCTGCTCGACAACGTCGTCGGGCTGCGCGAGCGCGCCGAGCGGGGCGAGATCCTCTTCGGCACCATGGACACCTGGGTCATCTGGAACCTGACCGGCGGCGTCGACGGCGGCAAGCACGTCACCGACGTCACCAACGCCTCACGCACCATGCTGATGAACCTGCACACGCTGGCGTGGGACGAGTCGATCGCGCAGTCCATGGACGTGCCGCTGAGCGTGCTGCCGGAGATCCGCTCCTCCGCCGAGGTCTACGGCGAGGCCGTGGGCGAGCTGGCGGGCGTGCCGGTCGCCTCCGCGCTGGGCGACCAGCAGGCGGCGCTGTTCGGGCAGACCTGCTTCGACGAGGGCGAGGCCAAGAGCACCTACGGCACCGGCACCTTCCTGCTGCTCAACACCGGCGAGAAGATCGTCAACTCCTACCACGGCCTGCTGACCACGGTCGGCTACCGGATCGGCGAGCAGGCACCGGTCTACGCCCTGGAGGGCTCGATCGCGGTCACCGGTTCGCTGGTGCAGTGGCTGCGCGACCAGCTCGGGATCATCTCCACCGCCGCCGAGATCGAGACGCTGGCCTCGACCGTGGAGGACAACGGCGGCGCGTACATCGTCCCGGCGTTCTCCGGTCTCTTCGCCCCCTACTGGCGCTCCGACGCGCGCGGCGCGATCACCGGCCTGACCCGCTACGTGACCAAGGGTCACCTGGCCCGCGCCGTGCTGGAGGCGACCGCCTGGCAGACCCGCGAGGTCGTCGACGCGATGGAGAAGGACTCGGGCGTCACGCTCTCCGCACTCAAGGTCGACGGCGGTATGACCAGCAACAACCTGCTGATGCAGAACATCGCCGACGTGCTCGACGTGCCGGTCGAGCGCCCCTACGTCGCCGAGACCACCGCGCTGGGCGCCGCCTACGCGGCCGGCCTCGCCGTCGGCTTCTGGCCGGACCTGGCGACACTGCGCGCCAACTGGCACCGGGCCGCCGAGTGGACCCCGCGCATGGAGGACGCCGTCCGCGACCGCGAGTACAAGAACTGGCTCAAGGCCGTCGAGCGGACCATGGGCTGGATCGACGAGGACAAGGCCTGACGACCTGCGGCGGGCCCGCCCACGGGGAGGGCCCGCCGCACCCCTGCTCCACGCGCTCCGAACCGCACCACCCACACACCATCTGAGGGATATTCCGATGCACTCCATCCCGACCCTGGGGGCCAACCGCACGGCCGACCGCGCCCAGTCGCGCGAGCTGCTGAGCAGCGCCACCTACGACCTGCTGATCATCGGCGGCGGCATCCTCGGCACCGCCGTCGCCTGGACCGCCGCGCAGTCGGGGCTCCGGGTCGCGATGGTGGACGCGGGCGACTTCGCCGGGGCCACCTCCAGCGCCTCGTCCAAGCTCGTCCACGGCGGCCTGCGCTACCTGCAGACCGGCGCGGTGAAGCTGGTCGCGGAGAACCACAAGGAGCGCCGCGCGCTGTCCACGGACGTCGCGCCGCACCTGGTCAACCCGCTCACCTTCTTCGTGCCGGTCTACAAGGGCGGTCCGCACTCGGCGCCGAAGCTCGGCGCCGGCGTCTTCCTGTATTCGGCGCTGTCCGCGTTCCGTGACGGCATGGGTCACGTCTCGACCGCCGCGCACGCGGCGCAGGAGGTTCCGGCACTCCGCACCGAGGGCCTGCGCTCGGTCGCCGTCTACGGCGACCACCAGATGAACGACTCGCGCGTCGCGGTGATGACGGTCCGTGCGGCCGTGGATTCGGGCGCGGTCGTGCTCAACCACGCCGAGGTGACCGGGCTTCGCTTCACCGGCGGTCGGGTCACCGGCGCCGAGATGCGGGACAAGCTGGACGACAGCGAGTTCGGCGTCGACGCGCGGCTGGTGCTGAACGCCACCGGGCCGTGGGTGGACCACCTGCGCACGATGGAGGACGCGGGCGCCGCGCCCAGCATCCGGCTGTCCAAGGGCGCGCACGTCGTCGTCAAGCGAAAGGCGCAGTGGAACGCGGCGCTGACCATCCCGATCGACAAGTACCGGGTCTCCTTCGCGATCCCGTGGGAGGACCACGTCCTGCTCGGCACGACGGACGAGGAGTACATCGGCGACCCCGCGGACGTCCGGGCCACGGACGCGGACATCGACCAGATCCTCGGCGAGGCCGCGCACGCGATCCGCGACGAGCACCTCTCCCGCGACCTGATCACCTACTCCTTCGCGGGCCTGCGCGTCCTCCCGGGCGGACCGGGTGAGACGGCGGCCGCCAAGCGCGAGACCGTGGTGACCGAGGGCCGCGGCGGCATGCTGTCGGTTGCGGGCGGCAAGTGGACGACCTACCGTCACATCGGCCGCCTGGTGCTGGAGAAGCTCGCGCACGTGCCGGGGACCGGCCTGGCCGAGGACATGTCGGAGATCCCGCGCACCGTCCCGCTGCCCGGCGTCGCCAGCCCGAACGCAGTGGCGCACCGCCTGCTGGTCGACCGCGAGCCGGGCACCCGGATGGACCCGCTGGTCGCCCGCCACCTGGCCACCCACTACGGGACGCTGTCCTTCGACATCGCCCGCCTGATCGACCAGGACCCGGCGCTCGGCCGCCCGATCCACCCGGACGGCCCCGACGTCTGGGCCCAGGTCGCCTACGCCGCCGCCCACGAGTGGGCCGCGACGGCCGACGACGTCCTGCGACGAAGGACGACGATGACGGTTCGCGGCCTGGACACCCCGGAGGTCCGCGCCGAGGTCGACGCCTTCCTGACCGGCCACCTGCCGCAGGCCTGACGCCGGGCGCACTGGCGCACCTGCTGATCTCCGCGCCTCGGACGCACAGTGCGTCCGAGGCGCGGGAACGCCCGATCACCGGCCTCCGGCCGGGATCAGCAGGTGAAGTCGATCAGCGAGAACGTCGCGTAGTGGTCGTCGGTGTAGTAGTCCAGCTGGTCCGGCTGGTCCACGACGATCCGGCGGGCGCCGCGGGTCGGGCTGCCCGGGGTGACGACGGTGTACTCGTGGTAGTAGCCGTAGGGCTCGGTGGGCAGCACGCCCTCGACGTTGGTGAAGACGGAGTCGTCCTGGCGGTAGGGGTACGGCCCGCCCTGGGCGATGAGGTTGAGGGTGTCGTCGGCCTGCGTCGGGAGCGCGGTCTGACAGACCGTACCGCTCACGTCGGCGTGCGCGCTGGTGGCCGGCAGCAGCACGGGACCCGTCACGGCAATGAGGCTCGCCGTGAGAACCAGGAAGGCGTTGCGCGCGTTCGACGCGCGTAGAGAGATGCTCATGACAATGAGTGTGTCGGGTTGCCGGGCGGAACCGGAAGATGGCATGACATCTCTTCATCGGTTGTTCGCTACGCAACATCTGACTTAGCAAAAGATGTCGATTCGTTGAAGGCGGCCCCGGCGCGTCGGGGGAACGCGTCGGGGCCGCCGGCTTGGGGGGTGGTCGGGTCTACAGGACCAGGCCGAGCGGGAGGATGATCGCTATCGCGGTCACCGAGATGACCGTCTCCATCACCGACCAGGACTTCAGCGTCTGACCGACGTTCATCCCGAAGTACTCCTTCACCAGCCAGAAGCCCGCGTCGTTCACGTGGCTGAAGAAGAGCGAGCCGGAACCGACCGCCAGCACCAGCAGCGCGGCGTGCGGGCTGGACATGCCGGCCGCCAGCGGTGAGACGATGCCCGCCGCCGTGATCGTCGCGACCGTCGCCGAGCCGGTGGCCAGGCGGATCAGGACGGCGATCAGCCAGCCCAGCAGCAGGGCGGAGATGTGCAGCTTGTCCGCCCAGGAGCTGACCGCGTTGCCGACGCCGACGTCGACCAGGGTCTGCTTGAAGCCGCCGCCCGCGCCGACGATGAAGACGATGCCCGCGATCGGGGCCAGCGACTTCTCCACGGTCGTCGAGATCCGCGCCTTGGTGAAGCCCGCGCCCCTGCCCAGGGTGAACATGCCCACCAGCACCGCGAGCAGCAACGCGACCAGCGGCGAGCCGATGAAGTCGAAGGCCCGCTGGACGCCGTCCTTCGGGCTGTCGACGACGACGTCGACCAGCGCCTTGGCCAGCATCAGCACGACCGGCAGCAGGATGGTGCCGAGGACCGCTCCGAAGGACGGGGTGTGCTCGGGACGCTCGGTCTCCGTCGGGAGGGTGCTCTCGGGCGCGTTCAGCGGGCCGACCCAGCGCTCGGCGAGACGGGCGAACAGGGGGCCCGCCACGATGAGCGTCGGAACGGCGACCAGCAGGCCGAGGGCGAGGGTGATGCCGAGGTCGGCATGGAGCGCGTCGACGGCGACCAGCGGGCCCGGGTGCGGCGGGACCAGGCCGTGCAGGACGGAGAGGCCGGCGAGCGCCGGGATGCCGACCCGCAGCACCGGGATGTTTCCACGCCGGGCTACCAGCAGCACGATCGGGATCAGCAGCACGACGCCGACCTCGAAGAAGAGCGGCAGCCCCAGCACCGCGGCGATCAGCGCCATCGCCCAGGGCAGCTTTCGGCCGCCGGAGCGCGCGAGCACCGTGTCGGCGATGACGTTGGCGCCGCCGGAGTCGGCGAGCAGCTTGCCCAGCATCGCGCCGAGGCCGATCAGCAGGCCGACGCTGGCGACGGTCGAGCCGAAGCCGGTCGCGAAACTGGTCGTCAGCTTGTCGAAGGGGGCGCCCGCGACAGCGGCGAGGACCATCGAACCGAGGGTCAGCGCCAGGAAGGGGTGCAGCTTGAGCTTGGTGATCAGCAGGACGATCACGCCGATGCCGAGCAGCGCGGCGAGCAGCAGTCGGCCTTGGCTGCTGCTGTGCGTGAGCGCCGGCGCGGCGTCCGCGAGGTAGCTCAGGGGCAGGGTGGTCACGCGAGGTCTCCATTGACAGGCCGGGGCAGCAGCGCCACGGCGGACTCGACGAGGATTTCGGGGGCGGGGCCGACGTCCAGGCGGGCGCCGTTCTCGTCCGCGCCGAGCGGCTCGAGGATGGCGAGCTGGGAGTCGAGCATGTGGGCCTTCATGAAGTGACCGCTGCGGTGCGCCAGGCGCTCCTCGATGAGCTCGTTCGCTCCGGTCAGGTGCAGGAAGAAGGCCCCCGGACAGGACTCACGCAGCAGATCGCGATAGCTGCGCTTGAGCGCCGAGCAGGTGACGACTCCCCCGGTGCCGTCGGCGATCCGCTCCCCGAGCCAGCCGCCGAGTGCGCGCAGCCACGGCTCGCGGTCCTGGTCGTCCAGGGGGTGGCCGGCCGCCATCTTGGCGATGTTGGCGGCGGGGTGGAAGTCGTCGGCCTCGCCGTAGGGCAGGTCGAGGCGCTCGGCGAGGGCTTGGGCGACGGTCGTCTTGCCCACCCCTGCCACGCCCATCACCACGATCGCGATCGGCGGCCGCTGGTTCTCGACGCTGAGAGCCATTGCTTGGTGCTCCGTTCTTTCCGGTCGGCACAGTCTCCGCCTAAAGATATGACTTAATCAAGCCCTCGTAACCTAATAGTCATACTTAGAGTTCATGCTCTCCTTCCCGGCAGACGGCATGACGGTCGGTCTAACCTGGACGGATGGACATCCAGGGCCTACCGGGCCGACTCCTCGCCGACCTCGGACCCTCCATCGCCTCCGGCGAGCTCGGGGAAGGCTCGGTCCTTCGGATCGAGGAGCTGGAGGCGCGCTACGGGGTCTCCCGCACCGTCGTGCGGGACGCGGTGCGGATGCTGGAGTCCATGCGGATGGTCGCTCCCCGGCGGCGGGTGGGGATCACCGTCCGGCCGAAGTCCGACTGGGACGTCTTCAACCCGACCGTCATCGCCTGGCGGCTGGCCGGCGCGGACCGTGCCGCGCAGCTGCGCTCGCTCGGCTCGCTCCGGGTCGCGGTCGAACCGGCCGCGGCGGGGCTGGCCGCGACGCACGCCTCGGACGACCAGCGTCGCGCGCTCAGCGCGCTGGCGATGGAGATGACCATGACCGGCCGGGCGGGAGACCTCGAGTCCTTCCTGCGCCACGACGCCGACTTCCACGCGACCATCCTGCAGGCCTCGGGCAACGAGATGTTCGCCCACCTCGGCGACACCGTCGAGGCGGTTCTCCGCGGCCGCACCGAGCACCATCTGATGCCGCATCACCCGGCCGAGTACGCGGTCCAGTTGCACCGCGAGGTCGCCGAGGCGGTCTGTGCGGGAGACACTGCCCACGCCGAGCGGGCGATGCGGTCGATCGTCACCGGCGCGCTGGAGGAGCTGGACGAGGTACTGAGCTGACGGCGAGCCCGTCCTTGTGGGTACGCGAGGCCGTAACGAGTACTCCCTCGAACGGAGCAGCTTGAGCCGGTAGGGTCCGGGTAGCCTGCGGAGGGCAGGAATAGCGCGGCCTGGGGAGGGGCCAAGTGAGTCAGCCGGGTGCACAGTTGGAGCCCGACGAGGCGGACGCCCTGCGCGCGTGGGCCGCGGACGAGCGGGCGAGGGCGGACAGTCTCGCTGCGGCGCTGGAGGAGATCGCCACGAACGGCCTGCCCACGGCGGAGGAGTGCGTCGCCTGGGAGGAGATCCGCGAGTCGGCGCTGGCGAGGCTTGCGGGTCGTGTCCCTTAGGCGCGGGCGGCGGGCGCAGATCCGGTTCACCGAAGGGGCGCGCAAGCAGGTCGATTCGCTGACGGACGCGGAGGAGATACAGCGGCTCGACCGCGCGCTGGCCGAGCTCTCCTTCGATCCGCATCTGGGCGTGCCGACGCGGTTCCCGCTGATCAGGGAATACCGGAACGAGTCGGAGGGCGTGCGCGTCATCTACTCCGTATCAGTGCTCCGTTCGGCCATCCTGGTCGCTTACGTGGAGGCGTGAAGAGATGGCACGGGTGTCGGAGGAGTCGCGGCGGGCGAGGGTGCGGTTGCTCATGTCCTTCGCCTGCACGCTGCTGGCGTTGGTCTTCACCCTCTTCGGGTCGCTGAGCCACGCCGACTACGTGGGCGTGGCTCTGACCGTGACCGTCGTCGGGGTGTTCCTGACGACCTGGTTCCTGCTCGACGTCTGGATCACCGCACGGGCCGGTCGCGAACGGCAGTACGGCTCCGGCGGCGTCACCCCGATGACGGGAGCGAAGCGCCCGCGCTGAGGTCGGGCTGTTCCTCCGCGCGCGGGCGGCGGAAGACGCGGGTGGCGCTGACCGCGCCGTGGATCTCGGCGTCCTCGTCCTCGATCGCGGGCAGGCCCGGCCGCAGGTGCTCCTCCACCGAGATGTACTTGAGCCCGGCGCGCAGGTCCGCGTCGTTGCGCAGCCTGATGATGAGCGGGAACTCCGCCAGCGCGGTCGTGTCGAAGAGACCGGTGGTGTAGATGAGCTGGACCCCGAGCGCGTCGGCGACCGCGCGCTGGAGCTCCAGAAGGTAGGTCGCGTTGGCGCGGCCGATCGGGTTGTCGAGGAAGAGCGTGCCGGCGTGCCGCAGCTTGGCCTGGCCCCGGTCGTTGGCGCGGAGCGCGGCCATCGTGCAGTAGAGCGCGATCGCGGCGGTCAGCAGCTGGCCGCCGGAGAACACGTCGGACATCTGACTGACCGACACCCGCTCCGCCCGCAGCACCGCGTCGGGCTTGAGGATCTCGACGGCGACGCCGCGCCGTTCCAGCGCGGCATGGACGCCGCGCAACAGCAGCGACATGCCGTCGCGGCGGTTCCAGTCGAGGGCGGCGGACGAGGAGCCGGGGACCTGACGCTTGACGGCCGCGCGGGTCGCCTCGTCGATGACCTCGCCCAGACGCTCCGTGAGCACCGCGTGGTCAGGCTCCTCGAAGCGGATCCGCAGGAACTCCTGGCCGGACCACTCCCCAAGCCCGTCCGGGAGCCGCGAGAGCCGCTGCGCGGCGCGCAGTGTGGCGAGCGAGGTCTCCACCAGCCCACGCAGTCGGTCGACGATGCTGTCGCGGTTCCGCTCCAGCTGGGTCAACTCGTCCGTCAGGACGCGCAGGCGCGGCGCGAAGGCGGCGGCCCACTGCGCCGCGTGCTCGGGCAGCACGGCGGCGGGCAGTTCGCGGATCTGCTGGCGGGCCGGGGTGCGGACGGCCTCGAAG
The DNA here is from genome assembly GCF_041262525.1 of Streptacidiphilus sp. MAP12-20. Lineage (NCBI taxonomy): Bacteria > Bacillati > Actinomycetota > Actinomycetes > Kitasatosporales > Streptomycetaceae > Streptacidiphilus > Streptacidiphilus sp. MAP12-20. Next base: position 308,039 of record NZ_JBGCCK010000007.1, on the reverse strand, counting down.
CGCGTCGAGTTGGCGTGCCGGATCAACGCGTCGCAGGCGTCGCGGACGGAGAGGTCGGCGGCGGACAGCTGGGCCTGCGTGGCGCGCAGCTGACGGCGGGCGTCGGCGGCGGCGTGGCGGGCCTCGGCCAGCGTGCCGGTGACCGGGTGGGCCCGCTCCTCCTCTTCCGACGCCGGTGCCGTATCGGGCGCGGGTTCACGCAGGCCGTCGCGGACCTGGGCTGCCGTCTCGTCGAACTCGGCGGCGGCGTGCTGGGTGGCCTCCAGGCCGCGCAGCAGCTCGGCGTGGGCGGCGCGGCCGGCCTCCAGCGCGTCACTGCGGCGGGCGAGCTCGGCGGTGGCGGCGCGGAGCAGCGTCTGCGCGTGTTCCTGGTCGGCGGGGACGAGTTCCTCGGGGAGCTCGGTGTGGGCCTCGCCGGAGGCGGGCGCGCTGCGTTCGGCCTCGGCGCGCACTCGGCCGAGCTGCTCGCTGGCGGTGGAGGCGCGGGACTCGATCGTCTGGACCAGGTCCTCGGCGCGCGCCGCAGCGGCCTGACGGCCGGGGCCGTCGGCGCCGTCGGGGCTGTTCAGCAGCTCCTCGGCGCGGACGCGGACCTTGTTGGTGAGCCGGTCCAGCTCGGCGCGGGCGGAGGACTCGTCGCTCTCGGCGCGCGCCTGCTCGGCGCGGAGGTCGGCGCCGACGCCGACCTTCTCGTAGAGCTGGGCGGCGACCCGGTGCGCCTCGCGGAGCGCGGGCAGCGAGGCGGCGGGGACCTCGGCGCCGCCTGCGGCGGGGCTGTTTGCGGCGGCAGCCTCGGGCAGGTCGGCGCTGGGCAGTTCGGCGCGCTCAGCGCGCAGCGCGCGCACCGTGCGGCGGGCGTCGTCGGCGGCGCGCTGGGCGGCGCGGCGGTCCTCGTCGGCGGCCTGGGCGCGGTCGGTGCAGGCCTGTTGGCGCTGCTCGGCCTGGGCGGTCTCGTCGGCGAGCTCGCGGAGGCGGGCCGTCCAGGCGGAGCGCTCGCGCAGGCGGTAGGCGAGGCCGGCGAGGGCGTCGGCGCGGCGGCGGGTCTGCTGGGCGGCCTCGAGCCGGGTCTCGCGCAGGCGGGCGGCGGCAGCGCGCTCCTGCTCGGCCTCGGTGTGCTCGGCGCGCGCGGTGCTGCGCTCGACTCCTGCGGCCTCCAGCGCGGTGCGCGCGGCCTCGACCTCGGTGGTCAGCTCGGCGAGCCGGCCCGCAGGGCAGCCCGTCCGCCAGGAGGAGAGCCGACCGGCGAGCAGCCGGTCCCCGCCAAGCCGGGCGGCGAGTTCGCGGATCTGCTCGTCGCGGGCGCCGGCGCGGTCGCGGAGCTGGCGGCGCTCCTCGTCGGCGGCGGACTCGTCGTGCATCGCCGGGTTCGGCGGGACCAGGAAGACGCCGGCGGACTCCTCCTGCGCGGGGGTGACCGGGCCGAGCAGCGCGGCGGCGGTGCCGACGGCGACGGCGGAGCGCGGCAGCAGGGCGGCGGCGGCCAGGATCTCGCGGGCACGCTCCAGCGTCGCAGGGTCGGTGACGATGACGCCGTCGACCAGCTGCGGGCGGGCGGCGAGGATGCGTTCGTGGTCGACCGGGTCGACGGACTGGGCGAGGTAGCGCCAGCCGGGGAGGGCGGGGACGCCGTGTTCGCCCAGATACTCGACGGTGGCCAGCACGTCGGGGCCGGGCGGCAGCAGGCCGCCGTCGCCGAGCGCGGCCAGGATCCGGGCGTCGGCAGCGGCCTGGGTGCGCAACTCGAAGAGCGTGCGCTCGGCGGAGGTGACCGCGCCGTCGAGCTGCTCGCGCAGCGCGTCGGCGGCGGTGTCGAGCTGTTCCGGCGTCAGTTCGCCGTCGGCGGTGCCGAGGAGGGCGGCGACGCGTGGTTCGGCGGCGAGGAGGGCGGCGGCGTGCTGTTCCGCGCCGAGCAGGGTCTCGGCGGCGGTCAGCGCGTCGTCGGCGCGGGCGGCGGCGAGCTCGGCGCGGCCCTCGCGGGCGGCGGCCTCGCGGGAGCGGGCGGCGGCCTGCTCGGCGGTGGCGCGGGCCTGTTCCCAGGCGGTGGTGGCGGCCTTCTCGGCGTCGGCGGCCTCCAGCGCGGCGCGCGCCGGGTCGACGGCTTCCGGGCTGTCGGTGTCGCCGGAGGTGGTGTCGATCCAGCCGGCCCGGACGGCCTGCTGAATCTCCTGCTCGACCTCGGCGAGGCGCTGACGCAGGTGGTCGCCCTCGCTGCGGGCCTTCTGCGCGGCCGTGGTGGCCGCGGTGGCGTCGCGGCGGGCGGTCTCGCCCTCGGCCTGCAGCGCCTGGGCGCGCTCCTCCTCGCTGTCGGCGCGCTCCTCCCCCGCCCCTGCGGCGGCCTCCAGGGCGCGGACCAGGGCGACGGCGGCCTTGGTGCGCGCGGCGAGCGCGGGCGCGGCGTCGCGTTCGGCCTCGCGGATCGCGGCGCTGACGCGGGCGGCGCGGTCGGCGGCGGCGCGGTGACGCAGCACCAGCTCGGTGGTCTGCCAGGCGGAGTGGAGCGTGCGGGCGTCGAGCAGCTCGCGGCGGAGCGCGGCCGCGTCGGCGGTGGCGGCGGCCAGGGCGAGGCTGGCGTGGCGGTGGGTCAGCTCGGCGGTGATCAGCGATTGGCGGGTCCGGGCGGTCTGCGTGTCGGCGGCGGCCTCGGCGGCGACGGCGACCTGCTCCTCCAGCTCGGCGGCGTGGCCGCGCTCAACGCCCGCGCGGGCTAGGAGCGAGCGGGACAGGCGGCGGGCGCGGCGCTCGGCACCACGATGCGTCTCGCGCACGGACTCGCGGGCGGTGGCGGCCTCGGCGATGCGGTGCAGCAGCTCGAGCGAGCCGCCGGTGAAGTCGCGCTCGGCGGTGAGCTCGGCGCGGCGGCCGAGCTTGTTGGCGAAACCGTGGACCAGGTCGGCCAGGCCGTCGGTGTCGCGGGTGTCGGTGACGGCGCGGAGCAGGAGGTCGGTGAAGTCCTTGTCGCTCTTGACCGCGAAGAGTCCGGCCGCCTCGCCCTCGTCGGCGTTCATCTCGCGCTGGTAGCGGAAGAGTTCCGGGTCGAGCCCGAGGCCGCCGAAATGCTCGATCCAGCGCTCGTGGCCCTCCTCCCAAGTGATCTCCAGCTCGGGGGCGAGCTTGCCCGCTTCGGTGAGCGCGTCGCGGAAGCCCTTCATGGTGCGGCGGCGGCCACGGGCGCTGACCTTGGGGGCTTCCTGGCCGGGCGCGGGCAGGAGCACGGCGCGCTCGGCGACGGGGAGCGAGTCCAGGCTGAGAGCGGGGCCGGGGCGGAAGGAGTACCAGGCCTCGGCGAACTTGCGCGGGTCGGCGGAGACCTGACGGCCGCGCCACTCGCTGACCTTGCCGACGACGACGGTCTCGCCGGTGAGAGTGTGCTGCCACTCGAGGGCGACGTGGCCGCAGTCGTCGGCGAGCAGGAACTTGCGCAGCACGCCGGAGCTGGCGCCGCCGAGGGTGTTGCGGTGGCCGGGCAGCATGACCGAGAAGATCAGCTTGAGCAGGACGGACTTGCCGCCGCCGTTCTCCAGGAAGAGCACGCCCGCGGGCGCGGGGCGGCGGACCGGGCCGGTCTCCTCCTGGTCGAAGAAGCCGGGCTGGCGCGGCGCGGGGTCAGGGACGACGTCGCCGACGGCACTCAGGTCGAGCACGGTGTCGGCGTACCGCGCACCGGCAGGGCCGATGGAGTAGAGGCGGACCCGGTTGAGCTCGTACATGGTGCGGCAGGTCTCCGATCAGGGGTAAACGGGTCGGTCAGGCGTTGTGGAAGGGCAGGCCGGCGTCGGTGACCAGCTCGTCCGAGTCGTCCGGCGGCAGCAGGCTGGCGCTGCCGTCCGCGACGGGCACGATGCCGAGCGCGAGCAGCTCGCCCATCGCGGCGCTGCCGGCCAGGTCGCGGACCTGGAGCTGGTAGCGGGCGGTGGTGCGGAAGGTGCCGCCGGCGTCGTCGGAGGTCTTCTGCAGGAAGCCGGAGTCGACGAGGAAGCTGACCGCCTTGCCGACGATGCCGATCGTGGATCCGGCGAGACGGCGGGCGTCCTTGGTCGCGCCGGTCGCGCTGCGGCGGGCGTAGACCCGCCAGGCGGCCTCCAGCCCGGGCGCGTCGGTGACCGGGTCGGAGTTGGCGCCCTCGGCGTCGGCCTGCTCCTCCAGCCTGCGGCAGGCCTGACGCACGAAGGCGTCGACGCCGTTGACGGTGATCCGGCCGAGGTAGCCGTCGTCGGCGAGGTCTTCGGGGCGCGGGAAGGCGAGGGCGGCCACGGCGAGGTGGGCGAGCCCGTGCAGGAACCGGTCGGTGGACTCGGACGCGGCACGGCGTGAGTAGTCGCCCATCCGCACGGCGAAGACGCTGTCCTCGGCGGCGGCGACGGCCATCCCGGCGCGGGCGGACACCTCCAGCACGATCAGGCCGAGCCCGGCGGCGACGGCGTCGGCGAGCCGCGCGAAGGCGGGGTCGTCCCGGTAACGGCGGATCAGCTCGGCGTACTCGGTGTCCCGCGCCGGCAGCAGCTTCGGCTGAACGCCGAACGAGACGAGGCGGGAAGCGTCCGCGACGTCCGCCGGGGTGACGGCGGGACGCGCGCTCTCGCTCGGCTGGTCGAAGCTTTCGTCGCTCATCAGCAGAACTCCTGAAGATCTAGGAGAGGGCCAGTTGCACCTTCAGGGGCGCGAGGAACTGCGCGACAAGCCACCGTGTGTGGTGAGTCGCGGAACGCGCAGGGCCATCCGCGCAGGGTGGTTTCTCGCGCAGTTCCCCGCGCCCCTGGGGAGTTGCAACTTCCCCTCATCACGAAGCCTCCGCGCGGTCCGCCGCCATGCCCACGGCATCCAGCAGCGCACTGCCCACGATCAGATCCGCGCCGCCGAACTCCTCGTCCTGCAACCGTGTGCCGTCGTCGACGGCGAAAAGGAGACGCTCCTCGCCCTGCCGGTAGGCCGTGCCGACGGACGGGCTCGCCGCGTGCACCGCCAGCAGCGCGACGAGGTACGGCAGCTCCGGATCCGCCCGGCGCGCCTCGGCCAGCAGGCCGGAAAGGCGGCGTGGCGCGTCCGGCGGGAGGTCCAGCAGGGCCTGCGCGTGCTCCAGTTGGGCGTCGGTGAAGCGGCTGTCGTCCGGGGTGGAGATCAGGTCGGGCTCAGGGAGCTCCGCTCCCAGGTGCTCGCGTTCGACCGGCGGGGTCAGCAGGACGTCGATCAGATCGTTCAGCCGGACCGCGCTCGGCGTGCGCAGGCCTATGCCCTTGCGGAAGAACGCCGTCGTCACCACCGATGCCTGCTCCAGCGGCAGCGGCAGCACCGGGGCCAGCAGCTGGCCGTAGAGATCCAGCCCGCTGCGCGCCGTCGGCGCGGCGAACGCCTGGCGGTCCTGCTCCGCGCGGAAGAGCGGGCCCGCCTCGAGCAGCCTGGTCTGCAGCTGGGTGTGGCGGCGGATGCAGTCCTTGACGATGTCGACCAGCTCGGCCGCGCGCCGCTTGTGTTCAGGGTCCTCCGCCTCGTCGCGGGCGCGGCGGATGTTGGTGAGGATCGCGTTCTCGTGCCGGTAGCGGTCGGCGATGTGCTCCAGCGCCTCGGCGATCAGATCCGGGACCGTCTCCATCCAGTCGACGGCGCGGACGTTGCGGCGGGTGGCCTCCAGCGCGCGCCGCAGCACCTCGCTGTACTGGACCGTTCGGTAGCGCGCCTGCTCGGCGGCGAGCTGCGCGTCGGCAAGGCGTCCGCGCCGGATCAGCACCTCCAGCTTGACCTCGGCGGCGATCTGGGCCGAGGTGACGTCCGTGTCGAGCGCGCCCACGAGGACGTTGACGGCCTCGTCCGTGGTGCGCAGGTAGACGCCGCCGTCGGGGCCGGGGACCTCCTCGATGAGCTTGAAGTCGTAGTCGCGCCGCACGTAGGAGCCGTCGGAGGCGAAGGTGCCGTACACGGCGCGGAAGCCACGGTCGACGCTGCCGACGTTGATCAGCGACTCGAGCACCCACTTGGCGACCCGCTCGTGCTCGCGCCAGGGCCGGGCCGGGGCCTGCGCGGCGACGCGCGGTTGAAGCCGGGCGAGCACCTGGTCGCGGTCGGCGCCGGTGTCGAAGTCCATGTGCAGGGTGACCAGGTCGATCGCTGCGAGGGCGACCTCGGCCATGCCGTAGACCGCGTACTCGCCGGCCAGGTTGGCCTTGCGGCTGTCGAGGTCGTGCAGCGGCGCGGTGCACGCCAGGGCGCGCAGCCGACGGGCGAGGCCCTCGTCGGCGGCGGGGCCCGGCGCGGGGCGTGCTGCTTCGGCGGTGGTGGTCACGGGGGCTTAGCGTAGAGGTTCGGACTGACAACGTCCCAAACGGCACGGATCATCCCGGTCTGTACCCAAGCCCCCGCATTCCCGAATCCGCTAGTCCGCCTCGCTCGTCGCCGCAGCGAACTCCGGTGCGGAGGCTGCCGCCGCCGCTCCGGCGGCCTGCATCTGTCGCAGGGCGTTCCAGCCCAGCCCCGCCAGCGTCCCGCCGACCAGCGGGAAGACGATGAAGACCCAGAGCTGACTCAGTGCCCAGCCGTGTTGGAACACCGCCGTGGCCAGCGAACGGGCCGGGTTGACCGAGGTGTTGCTCACCGGGATCGTCACCAGGTGCACCAGCACGAGGCCGACGCCGGCGACCAGGCCGCCCATCGGGACCGCGAAGCCGCGGGCCGTCGTCGCGAGCACGACCAGCGCGAACACCGCCGTCGCCACGATCTCGGCGAGGATGACCGCACCCAGATTGTAGTGATCCGGCGAGTGCAGTCCGTACCCGTTGGACGCGAATCCGGTCTCGCTGACGGAGACGACCGTCTTCTGACCGTCGTTGCCCACAGCGGTGAATCCGGGGTGGCCCTGCCCGATCGACCAGATCAGCAGCGCGCCGAAGAGGCCCCCGAGGATCTGCCCGCCGAGGTAGGCGGGGAGCAGCTTGACGTCGGTCTTGCGGACGACCACCATCGCGGCGGTGATCGCCGGGTTGATGTGGCAGCCGGAGATCGGGCCGATCAGGTAGGCCGCGGCGAGCAGACTGAGCCCGAACGCGAGGGCGACGCCCAGGACGCCTGCGCGCCCGGCGTCGAAGACGGCGGTGCCGACACCGCCGATGATCAGGATCGCCGTGCCCAGGGCCTCGGCGAAGAAGATGCGCGTGCTGCTGCTTCCCATCGTTACCTCCTTGCGGGACGGCAGGAAACGGTCGATGGCGCGGGTCCTCGCGCAGGCGCGAAGCACTCATGGGGAGCCTAGGCCGATCGTTCCTGTGCGACCTTTCGGGTTCGCCCAGTCGGGTGAAGCCCGCGGCGGCCCGATCCTGGGCGCATACGATCGCCCGAGGAGGTGGAGATGGATCTCAACGCCGATCTCGGCGAGGGCTTCGGTCGCTGGACCCTCACCGACGACGACGCCCTGCTCGCGGTGGTGACCAGCGCGAACGTGGCCTGCGGCTTCCACGCCGGCGATCCGACGACCATGCGTCGCGTCTGCGAGCGCGCGGCGGAGGGCGGCGTGCGGATCGGCGCGCAGGTCTCCTACCGGGACCTGGCCGGCTTCGGCCGGCGGGCGATGGACGTGCCGCGGAGCGAGCTGGCCGACGAACTCGTGTACCAGATGGGCGCGTTGGAGGTCTTCGCGCGGGCTGCGGGCGCCGGGGTCGCCTATGTGAAACCGCACGGCGCGCTGTACAACCGGGCCGTCTGGGACGAGCAGCAGGCGGGCGCGGTCGTGGACGCGGTCACCGCCTTCGCGCGGGCCTACGGTCGCGAGCTGCCTGTCCTGGGGCTGCCCGGTTCGGCGCTGCTGCGCGCGGCGGCCGCGGCGGGGCTGCCGACGGTGGCGGAGGCGTTCGCGGACCGCGCGTACACGCCCGCGGGCACGCTGGTCCCGCGCGGCGAGCCGGGCGCGGTGCTCCACGACGCCGAAGCGGTGCTGGCCCAGGCGCTCGCCATCGCAGTGAGCGGCGAGGTCGTGGCGGCGGACGGCACGAAGGTGTCAGTGGCCGCTGCTTCACTGTGCCTGCACGGTGACACCCCGGGCGCGGCGGCGCTCGGGGTGCGCGTGCGCGCGGGGCTGGAGGCGGCGGGCGTGGCGGTGGAGGCGTTCGCTTGAGCGGGGCGTGGGACGCCGGGGCCGCGGGTGCCGCGGGGCTCTCCGGGGTGACGGTCCGGCCGATGGGGGCGCGGGCGCTGCTGGCGGAGGTCGGGTCGGACGAGGAGGTCGCCGCGCTGCTGGCGGATCTGGCGCGGCGTCAGCGCGCGGGGGAGCTCGGCGACGCGGTGGAGCTGGTGCCCGCGGCGCGGACGGTGCTGGTCGACGGTATGGCGGACGCGCGGGAACTGGCGTCGCTGACCGCGTGGCTGCGCGGCCGTCGGCCGCGCAGGGTGCCGGTCGACGAGGGCCCGTTGGTGCAGGTCCCGACGGTCTACGACGGGGAGGACCTGGCGGAGGTCGCCGCGCTCTGGGGCGTCTCCGCCGCGGAGGCGGCGCGGATGCACGCGGCGTGCGCGTTCCGGGTCGCCTTCTGCGGCTTCGCGCCGGGCTTCGCCTACCTGACGGGCCTGCCGGAGTCGCTGGCAGTCCCGCGTCGCGCGACGCCGCGCACCCGCGTCCCGGCCGGCTCGGTCGCGCTCGGCGGCGCGTACACGGGCGTCTACCCCGGCCCCTCCCCCGGTGGCTGGCAGCTGATCGGCCGCACGTCGCTGTCGCTGTGGGACGTCGACCGCGAGCCGCCCGCGCTGCTGGCGCCGGGTACCCGGGTCCGCTTCGTCGGGGTGGCCGAAGGGGAGTCGGCATGAGCGCCAGGACGTGGCGGGGCCTGCGCGGTGCGCGCGACGTCGCTGCGGAGGGCGGCGTGGTGACGCGTCGTGCGGACAAGGGGCGGCGCTTCGTCGTCGTCCGGCCCGGGCCGCTGGCCACCGTGCAGGACGCCGGGCGGCGCGGCGTGGCGGCGCTCGGGGTGCCGAGGGCTGGGGCGCTGGACGAACCGGCGTACCGGTGGGCGAACGCGCTGGTCGGGAACGGGGCAGGCGCGGCCGTGGTGGAGGCCACGTTCGGGAACGTCGCGCTGCGGGCCGTCGGCGGGGACGCCTGGGTCGCGGTGACGGGCGCGCCCGCTCCGGTGCGGGTCGGCGGGCGGGCCGCCGCGTGGGGTGCGGCGGTGCGCGTGCGGGAGGGGGAGCTGGTGGAGGTCGGCGCGGTGAGCGCCGGGCTGCGCTGCTATCTCGCCGTCGACGGCGGTTTCGACGTTCCGCCGGTACTCGGCAGCCGCTCGGCGGACCTGCTCTCCGGGCTAGGCCCCGCGCCGCTCGCCCCGGGCATGACGCTGCCGCTGGGCACACCCCAGCCCGGCACCGGCCCGCTGCACGCGGACTGGCTGCCGCTGCCTGCTCCACCGGGCGAGCTGCTGCTGCGGCTCGCCCCCGGCCCGCGTCGGGACTGGTTCGAGGCGGACGCCCTCGCCGGGCTGGCGACGGCCCGCTACCGCGTCTCCCCCGCCAGCAACCGCATCGGCCTGCGGCTGACCGACGGACCACCGCTCGTCCGGCGGGCCGGGCTGGGCGAACTGCCGAGCGAGGGCATGGTGCTGGGCGCGGTGCAGGTACCGCCGGACGGGCTGCCCGTCGTCTTCCTGGCGGACCACCCGACGACGGGAGGCTACCCGGTCGTCGGGGTGGTTCCTGAGGAGGATCTGGCTGCGGCCGCGCAGGCGGTTCCCGGTATCCGTGTGCGGTTCCTGCCGGTCGGGGCGCGGGAGGGGCGCGCGGGGTAGCGTCGCGCGCTCACTCGTTCGTAGGTTCGAGCGCGTCGGGGAAGACAGCGAACGCACGATCGGTCCAGACTGCTGGATGAGCCCGGAATTCTGCTCGACTCCGATTCGACCCCGATTCGACTCTGCACGGAGGTGTTGGACATGGCTGAGACGCTGCTCGCCGTCGGCACGGCGAAGGGCCTGTTCCTGGGCCGCAGCACGGACCGTCGCTCCTGGTCCTGGACGGGTCCGCACTTCCTGATGCAGGGCGTCTACTCCGTCGCGGTCGACCGCCGCGGCGCGGCGCCGCGGCTGCTCGTCGGCGCGGATTCGAGCCACTGGGGTCCCTCCGTCTTCACCTCGGACGACCTGGGCGCCAGCTGGCAGGAGCCCGCCGCCCCGGCCGTCAAGTTCCCCGAGGGCACGGACGCCTCGCTGACCAGGGTCTGGCAGCTCCAGCCCGCCGGTCCCGACGAACCCGGCGTCGTCTACGCGGGCACGGAGCCCGCCGCACTCTTCCGCTCGGAGGACGGCGGGGCCTCCTTCGCGCTGAACGAGAGCCTGTGGCGGCATCCGCAGCGCGAGCAGTGGCAGGCCGGCTTCGGCGGCCAGGGCCTGCACACGATCGTGCTGGATTCCCGCGATCCTCGGGCGATCACGATTGCCGTCTCCACCGGCGGCGTCTACCGCTCGCTCGACGGCGGCGCGAGCTGGGAGCCGTCGAACACCGGCATCGAGGCCCGCTTCCTGCCGGAGCCGGAGAGCTACCCGGAGTTCGGCCAGTGCGTGCACAAGGTCTCCCAGGACGCGGTCGACCCGTCCCGGCTCTACCTCCAGAACCACGGCGGTGTCTATCGCAGCGACGACGCGGGCGCCGTCTGGAAACGCATCGACGCCGGTCTCCCCGCCGACTTCGGCTTCCCCGTCGCCGCACACCTGCGCCGGGGCGGCACGGCCTACGTCTTCCCGCTCACGGCCGACTACGAGCGACTCGCCCCCGAGCACCGCTGCCGCGTCTACCGCACCGAGGACGCGGGCGAGACGTGGCAGGCGCTGGAGAAGGGCCTACCGCACGGTGAGCACTTCGGCGTGGTCCTGCGCGACGCGCTGACGACGGACGACGGCGATCCGGCCGGCATCTACTTCGGCAACAAGAACGGCGAGGTCTACGGCAGCGCCGACGAGGGCGAGTCCTGGTCGCTGCTGAGCGAGCACCTGCCCGCCGTGCTCTGCGTCCGGGCGGTCACATTGAGCTGAGCTCCGAGCGCACGCAACGCGGCGGCGGTCTGTTCCGCGGCTTCGTGGTCGAGCTGGCCGGACCGGTTCTCGCGGCGCTCCGCCGCGGCCAGGCGGAGCAGGTCCGGCAGCAGGTCCGTGCAGCGGTCGAACACCCAGCGGGTGCCCTTGGTCGCCATCCACAGCACCTGCGCCGCGCGACCGGGCGCGACGCCGTCCGGCCGCGCGTCGGGGGCCGGGCCCATCGCGACGCCGCGCTGCGCGAGCTCGCGGTGGAACGCACGGGCGAGGGCGCGGTGACCGCGTTCGCTCGGGTGCAGCCGGTCGACGCTCCACATCGCCGGGTCGTGCACCCAGCCGTCCGTGGCGGCGTGGACGTGGACGGCGTCGTAGCGCTCGGAGAGCGCGTGGACCACGGTGTTGACGCTCGTCATCCGCCGCCCGAGCGGGCGGGCCAGCGCCTCGGGGAGCCCCAGCATCCGGCCGGGGTCGGGCAGACAGGCAGTGAGCAGCACCGAGCCGTCCTCCGTCAGGCTGCCGAAGGTCGTGTCCAGGTGGCGGGCCACGGCGTGGATGTCGTAGCTGGCCCGGAGTGTGTCGTTGACGCCGACGAGCACGGCCGCCAGGTGCGGCCGCCTCGCCCGCGCCTGCGGCAGCTGACGCAGCAGCACGTCCGCCGTGCGGGCACCGCTGCTCGCGTGGTTCGCGAACGCCACGGCCCCGCCCTCGGCCGCGCACCCACCCGCGAGCAGCGCGGCCCAACCGCGCCAGCCGCCGTCGACGGGATCGCCCAGCCCTTCGGTGAGGGAGTCGCCGAGCGCGGAGATACGGAGTTGGGTCATCTCGGGGCTCCTTCCGGAGGGATCTTGGCGAGCGCAGAGCGATCGGGGGTTGCGGGCGGCCGGCCGGATCTTGCGCCCGCCGGGGACGCGGACCCGAGGTCGGGCGACCGGACGGGCCGGAGGCCGGGTGGGGGCGCGGGCCCGAGGACGGCGGGTGGCCCTTCGGGCCGCCGGTCCGGCGGCGCGGACCGCAGGGGGTGCTCGGCCTGGGCGACCACTGGTGCGTCCTGCCGGTTCGCCGTGACCGCCGCCTCGTGCGCGTCCGACGCGTCGTGCGCGGCGAGGAAGGCGGCGACGGCGGCGTCCCAGCCGAACTGTTCGGCACGGGCGCGGGCCGCCGCGCGGCGGGCCTGCGCCGGGCGGGCGAGCAGGCGTTGGGCGGCGTCGGCGAAGGCTGGGCCGGTGTCCGCGGCGGGTAGGCCCGCGTCGGCGAGGATGGCGGGCAGGGCGGAGGAGGCGCTGGCCACGACGGGGGTGCCGCAGGCCAGCGCCTCCAGTGCGGCCAGGCCGAAGGTCTCGACCGGACCCGGGGCCAGCGCCAGGTCGGCCGTGGCGAGGAGGGCGGAAAGGCGTTCCGGCGAGGCGACATGGCCCAGCAACCGGGCCGGCAGGCCCTCCGCGACGATCCGGGCCTCCAGCCGCCCGCGCAGCGGGCCGTCGCCTGCGACGACCAGTGCGGCAGGAACGCCCCGGCGGCGCAGCTCGGCGAGCGCGTCGAGCGCTCGCTCGGGCCGCTTCTCCGGCGAGAGGCGGGAGCAGAGGACGAGCAGGAGCTCCTCCGGCCGGGCCAGCTCGGCCCGAAGCGCCGGGTCGTGACAGTCGGGATGACGCAGGCTCAGATCCACCCCCAGCGGGGCCAGCCGCAGATTGCCCACGCCGAGCCGCCGGAACTCCGCCGCCGCCCAGTCGGTGGTGCAGATGATGCGCGTGAAGGCACGCGCGCTGCGGGCGTTCAGCGCGTCTGCCGCGCGCCGGGCCGCGGGTCCGGGGAGGCCCCAGACCCGCAGCACGCCGTCCAGGCTCTCGTGCGAGACCATCGCAGCCGGCACGCCGCGTTCGCGTGCCCAGCCGCCGGTCCAGCGCAGGGTGGTCCGGTCGGAGACCTCCAGCCGGTCCGGGCGTACCCGCTCCAGCGTGGCGGCGACCAGAGCCCGGTCCCGCAGCACCCGGTAGCCCCCGGTGCCGGGGACGAGCGGTCCGGGCAGGGTGATGACTCGTCCCTGCTCGGTCTCCTCGTCGGCCGCCGCCGGCCCGGGCACGACGAGCATCGGCCGGTGACCGGCCGCCAGGTAGCCCGCCCCGAGCCGCCGCAGCGCGGTGCGCAGCCCGCCCGAGGTCGGGGTGACGAAGTTCGCGACGCGCACGATGCGAAGTGCCATGACCGCCCTCCGCCCCTACGCCGCCACGCCGAGCGCGCTGTGCGAGCGCGCGAGGACCTGCCCGTAGTGGCCGATCAGCTCGTCGCCGACCGACTGCCAGGTCCGCGCCTCGACGTCCGCACGCCCCGCCGCGCCGTACCGGGCACGCCGCGCCGCGTCGGCCGCCAGCTCGGCGACGGCCCGCGCGACGGCGTCACCGTCGCGGGGCGGCACCAGCAGGCCGGTCCGGTGGTGGGCGATCAGGTCCAGCGGTCCGCCGACCGCCGGGCCGACGACGGGAACGCCGCTGGCCATCGCCTCCTGGATGGTCTGGCAGAAGGTCTCCATCGGTCCTGTGTGCGCGAAGACGTCCAGCGACGCGTAGAGCGAGGCCAGCTCGTCCCCGGTGCGGCGGCCGAGGAAGACGGCCCCGGGCAGGGCCTGCCGCAGCGAGGCTTCGCTCGGTCCGTCGCCGATCACGACGACGCGCACCCCGGGCAGGGCGACGGTCTGTGCCAGCAGGTCGACGCGCTTCTCCGGCGCGAGCCTGCCGACGTACCCGACGAGTACCTCGCCGCCGGGCGCGAGCTCGCGCCGGAGCGCCTCGTCGCGGTGGCGCGGGTGGAACCGCACCGAGTCGACGCCGCGCCGCCACAGGTGGACCCGGGGGATGCCGTGGGCGGTGAGGTCCTGGGCGGCGGGGGTGGACGGGGCGAGCGTGCGGTCGGCGGCGCAGTGGACGGCGCGCAGCCGCCGCCAGGCGGCCGCCTCGCCCAGCGAGCTGCCGGCCCGGTAGGCGCGAGCGTAGCCCGCGATGTCGGTCTGGTAGACGGCGACAGTCGGCAGCCCCAGCCGCTCGGCCGCGACCATGCCGCGGGCGCCGAGCAGGAACGGGCTGGCGAGGTGGACCAGGTCGGGCCGGTGCCCGGCGATCAGCTGCTCGAGCTTCCGGCTGGGCAGCGCTATCCGTACCTGCGGGTAGCCGGGCAGCGGCATCGCGGGAACGCGGACGACGGGGCAGGGATCGGGCGCGCCGACCGCCACGGCAGGGGCCGGGGCGGGCGCGATGACGAGTGGGTGGTGTCCGCGCCGCACCAGGTGCTCCGCAGTACGGAGCACGGAGTGGGCGACGCCGTTGACGTCGGGCGGGAAGGACTCGGTGACGAGGGCGACACGCATGCCAGCGTTATTCCGAGCCGGAGCGTGCAGCGAGGCACGTTGATCTGACCGAACGGCGAACGCCGCACGAATCCTCGTGCGGCCCGCTTCAAAACGCGCCCCGCCCGCTCAGCCCGCGCTGAGTCGACCGCGTACCGCCGCGTGGACCTCGGCCTCCTCGCCGGGGTCCGCCGCCAGGCGGCGCAGCCGGTCGAGGACACGGACGTCGCCCTTGGTCAAGACGTGCCGGGCGGCCAGTTCACGGGTGGCCTCCTCGCAGTCCCAGAGGCACTCGACGGCCGCACCCGTCGCGAAATACGGATCGATCAGGGCCAGCCCGCGCGCGGCGCTCTGGCGCAGCTGGGAGGAGACCGTCTCGGCGTAGATGTGGCGCAGGACCGACACCGCCTGCCCGGCGGCGAGCCGACCGACTCCCTCGACCAGGGCGAAGAGCATCTCTCCATCGGGTCCGGAAGAGGAGACCTGCCGGTGCAGCGCGGCCACGACCAGCGCCGCGTCCTCCGGACCACCCGCGCAGGCGAGCAGCCGGGCGGCGGCCTCCTTCAGCCGACCGTCCTCATGGCGGCTGGCCCAGGCGCGGGCGTGGGCGAGGACGCGCTGCCCGCGCATCCGGCCCAGGGTGTCGAGGGCGAAATCGACGACGGACTCGCAGCTGTCCTCGGCGGCCAGCTCCATCAGACCGGGCAGGGCTTCGTCCTCGGCCTCGGCCAGGTGCCGCAGGGCGGCGCAGCGGGCGCCGGTGCGGCCGTCGCGGGCGGTGGCACGCAGCAGCGGGAGGTCTGCGGCGCCGGCGACCGCGCCGAGCAGGCGGGCGGCCGCGGCGGCCTTGCGGACCAGCGCCTGCGCGTCCTGGGTGGGATCGGCGTCGGCCCAGGCGAGCACGGCGGCGGTGCTCCACTCCGGGGTCTCCGGGCGTTCCAGCTGACGCTGCCACAGGTCGAAGGGCGCGCGCTCGGTGGCGGCGGCGACGCGTGGATGCTCGGCCGCCCACAGGTGCCAGGGCCTCGGCTCGTAGGCGTCGCGGACCGCTGCGCGCAGCTCGGCGTCACCCTCGGGATCGTGCGGGAACCGGGTCAGCACCGCGTCGGCGAGGGAGCGGAGCCCCTCGTCGGTCTCGCGCACGGCGAGCTCGTCCAGGGCCCAGGCCCAGTTGCTGCCCTCGGCCGCGTAGCGGCGCAGCAGTTGCAGCGCGTCGCGGCGGCCGTAGCCGGCCAGCCGACCGAGCACGGCCAGGGTGAGGCCGGTACGGGACTCGTTGTCGTCGAGAGCGTCCCACGCGTCGAATAGGTGCGCCTCGAGCCCGCAGAGCGGCGCCTCCAGCTCCATGTAGAGGCGCGCGTAGTAGAGGGAGCGGTTCTCCACCTGCCAGTTGCGGCGGGGATCTCTGGTGACGCACTCCTCCAAGGCGGCGAGCGCGTCGAGACGCTCGGCCGCCAGAGCGTGCAGGGTGCCGTCCCCCCGGCCCCGCTGAAGCAGGCCGAGAAGGGAGGCGCTAGGCGCTATCGCGGGCTCGAACATGAGGTCAGCATCCGTTGCGGCGGTCCTGGTGGCAATGGAATTTCAGTGCGCGGGCGGCTGACCTGGTCGGTCCTGCCCGCACACGGGGTGGTTCGGGTCCGCGACGGTGGCCGCGGGGGAATTGTGGCACCGGCTGTCGACGAGCCGCCAGCCGGAAACATGGAATCCTACCGTCCGGCTGGCACGCCGCGCACCTGGCGCCGGTCCGGCGCCTGGGCTGCGCTCATCGCGGGGCATATGCCAAAGGCAAAATTTGGCTTACTTTCCCGAAAGCCACCCCCCACCGCCACGCTCTGTGCCAGAGTCGTAACGGTCAACGGTCACCCCGAGCAACCGTGGGACGCCATGCACCCCCAGCTTCCTCCCCCGTCACTCCCACAGCACGTCAACGCCGTGCGTGAGCAGCTGGAGGCCGCCTTCGGCGCAACCACGGACAGGGCCGAGCGCGCGCTGCTCGCGCACGCCCGCTCCCATCTGGCGGAGCTGGCCCGCGTCGTCGACGCGCTCACCCACCCCGACGCCCCCCTGAACGGCGCCTCCCTGCTCGGCGACGCCGAGTGGGATCTGGTCCACGACCGGGTGGCCTGGTCCGCGGAGATGTACCGGATCTTCGCCCGCGCTCCACAGGACGGCCCGCTGACCCTCGATCAGCTGCCCAGCGCGCTGCACCCTGAGGACCGCCGCGCGGTCTCCGGCCTGCTGACAGCCGCGCTCGTCGACGGCAAGCCCATCGACGCCGAGTTCCGCCTCCAGCTCGGGGACGGCACGGTCCGCGCGGTGCACTGCGTCGGCGCCCCACAGGTCGCCGACGACGGCGGCGTCCATGCCGTCTGGCTCGCCCTCCGCGACCTCGGCCGCGCCGCGGCCTGAGCGGCCGCCCGGCCCGGCACACTGTCGCTTCGACGGCCAGACCGCTCCTGACCGGGCACGACCCGGCGTCCGAGGGGTCTCGGGACGCGCGGCGGCTCTGACGCCCGGTACCCAGCGCTGCCCCGCCACCCGCCGCCTGTGCCTGCTCGGATGCTCAGCCCTCAAATGATCTGCGGCCGGGCCTGCCTCGGCATCGCCCTGCTGATGTCCGAGCGCAGCTGCGAGACCGCAGGCAGCTTCTCGTACCGCGCCGTCAGTCGGTACATCTGGCGGAGCCGGTCCCAGGTGCGGTGCGAGGACATCTCGCCCGTCGAGCTCAGCGCGAGCTGCGCGTAGCGCTGCGCCTCGTCCGGCTTGTTCGACAGGTAGCAGGCCGAGGCCATCGAGATGTGGTCGAACAGCCTCGACCGGTCGTGCCCGCCCTCGCGCAGTTGCAACGCGAGCACGGCGTGCCGCTGGGCCAGCGCCGCCGCCGCAGGTTCGTGGTCGGCCAGGGTCCGGTAGGTCAGCGCCTGCATGCCGTGCAGGTCGGCCAGGTCGAAGAACTGGAGCCAGCTCGGCCCCGGCTCGCCGTTGTCCTGCGCGAACAGGTCCTCCGCCTCGCCCAGGGTGCGCCGCGTCGCCTGGCTGTGGCCAAGCGAGGCGTGCGCCCAGGCCTCCACCGTGCGCAGCATGGCCCGGGTACGCGGCAGGGTCCCGCCGCCCGCGCCGGCCTCGGCGACCCGCATCAGGTCGAGCGCGTCGCCGGCCCGGCCCAGGTGGACCATCTGGCGCGCTGCACGGGCCAGGGCCTCGCTGGCGCGCGGCTTGTCCTCCGCCTCGCGGGCGGCGTGCACGGCCATGACGAAGTACCGCTGCGCCGTGGGTTCCAGCCCCACGTCGTGGGACATCCAGCCGGCGAGCACGGCCAGGTTCGCCGCCACGCCCCACAAGCGGCGTTCCAGATAGTCGGGGTGATCGAAGGTCAGCATGCCGCCGACCTCGTTGAGCTGGCCGACCACCGCCTTGCGCTGCAGGCCGCCGCCGCGCGAGGCGTCCCACTGGCGGAACACCTCCACCGACTCCTCCAGCGAGCGCACTTCCTCCTCCCCCACCGGCCCGGCTTCGTAGAAGTCGAGTGCCGGCAGCGCCCCAGGGCTGCGTACCGCCGCAGCGGAGGAGCCGGTCGGCGGCGCTGCGGCCGGGGACCGCATCCAGTCGTGCAGGGGGTTGGCGATGGCAGCCCCCGCCGCGAGCGCGGTGCTCGCGCCCATCAGTCCGCGTCGATTGAGCATCAGGTCCATTCCCGTGAACTCGGTGAGGACCGCGGCCGTCTGCCCTGGTGCCGGTCTGGAGCTGTCCGGCGCGCCTCGTCGCGCGCCGTGCCCGCTGTGCCGTTCCCGCTGGAAGCCGAGGTCCTCTGGCGTGACTACTCGGCCGAGCTGCTCGCTGAAGAGAGCCGCCAGGATGCGCGGAACGGGATCGCGGGGGATCTCCCCGCGCTCCATCCAACGGCGCACCCGTGAGGTGTCGGTCGACAGCTGCTGCTGTCCGGCCGCCGCCCCACGGCGGTTGACCATCCGCGCCAACTCGCCTTTCGACCAGCCCGTCAGGGCGAATAGGTCGGCGAGTCGGGTGTTCGGTCCTCGGTTCACGTCAAGCCCCCAGGTTCCTCGGCACTTTCGAGGCTAACCACCCGTCATGTGCCAGGCGAGCATTCGCCAGGGTTCGCCAGGGTCCGCTAGCTGTCCCGCTATCTGCGGCTCGGTGTGTTGTAGAGCTGCGCCACCCCGACCTGGTCGATCGCCCGGCCGACAGCCAGAGTTCAGCCAGGACCCCAGGGTGGCGCAAGGGGTGGCGCACGGTCGCCACGCGCCAGGCTTCGCCCGGGAGGCACAACTCCCCAGGGTGTGCCACTCGGGCCCCGGCCCGTCAGGAGCCCGCGCGCCACCCCGACCAGCGGCAGGCCGACCAGGCCCGCCGGCGGCAGCCCGCCACCGGACACACGAAGGGACCAGGAACCACCCCATGTACTCACAGGCTCTCTCCCCCGCCCCGGTGTCCCGACCGCAGCAGCCCTCCCCCACCGGTCCGCTGCGACGGCGGCCCGCCATCGGCCTCGACCCGCGCCCCCGCGACCTGGGCGGACAGCACCCGGTGCACCCGACTCCACATCCGGCCAACCCCGCGCAGCAGCTTCGTCGGCCGATGCCCGCCCCCGCCCGTCCCGGCGTCGCCGCCCGCCCGGAGAACCCGGCCGAGCGCTCCCCGCAGGTCCGCGCGGCGCTGGCCCACATCGCGCGGATATCTCCCGCCTTCGTGCCGCGCCAGCTGCTCCGCGACGGACGCCATGTGCTGATCGCGGGCACGGCGGGCCGCACGCCGGTGGTGGCGAAGGCCCTGGCGCGCCCTGGCGAGGACGTGGAGGGAACCGAGCAGTTCCACCGCGAGGTAGCCGCCTACCGGGCCTTCGTGCGTCACCGTCCGCCGGCCCGGCTGCCCAAGCTGGTCGCCGCCGACGCGGACCGCTGCGTGCTGCTGATGGAGCGCGTCCCGGGCCGGCCGGCCGCGCGTGAGCGTCATCCCTCGGACACGCCGACGCCGGGCGAGGTCCGCGCGATCCTCGGCGCCGTGCGGTCACTGAACCTGTGGCGTCCGCCGACGGGGGTCTTCGACCGCCCGCTCGACTACGGCCGTGAGATCGCCCGCTACCACGCGCTCGGCCTGCTCACCGACCGCGACGCCGGGGACCTGCAGCAGCTGCTGCACGGTCTGGCGCACCAGCCCTGGCAGTTCTGCCACGGGGACGCGCTGCTCACGAACGTGCTGCTGGCCCCGTCGGGTCCGGTCCTGGTCGACTGGGAGCAGACGGGCTGGTACCTGCCCGGGTACGACCTCGCGCTGCTCTGGGCGGTCATGGCCGGGGACACCGGCGCGCGTCGCCAGCTGAGCCAGGTGGCGCAGGCGTCGGGGACGCTGCCCAGGGACGCGTTCCTGGTGAACCTGATCCTGGTGCTGATGCGCGAGATCCGCCGTCACGACGTCCCCGGCGCGGGCGAGGAGCAGCGGATCCTGATCCGCCGCCTGCACGAGGACGCCGCGCTGGCTCGCCGGGCCGTGCGCGCCGCTGTCGGCACCCGCTAGAGCGCCTTACAACGCGGCGGTACCGGCCTCGGCGAGGACGGTGTCCTCGCGGGGCAGCAGGGCACGGACGCTGATCGCGTCGCGCAGGTGACGCTCCAGCGGGACGACGCGGCTCAGTCCGGTGGTGCCGGACAGGGCGACGACGCGCTGCACGACGGTCACGCCGCGCTGCGCGATGCCGGGGGCGAGCCAGGCCGCGCGCCGGTCCGCGCCCGCACGGTCCGCGTCGAGGCCGCCGGCGATCCCGCTCAACAGCTCCTCGGCCTCCGCTAGTTCGAGCGCGACCCGGCCCAGCTCCGACGCCGGCAGCTCGCGGACGTTGCGGACCAGCCAGGCCCGCGCCGCGCCGCCGATGCCCAGGCAGACCGCCGCGACGCCAAGGCGGCGACATGCCTCGTCGCGCTCGGTGGACGCGGCCAGGCGGAAGGCGTCCTGCGTCGCGACCTTCTCGAAATGCACGTCCTGAACCGCACCGGCGCGCAGCCCGAGCTGCTCCCAGCCCGGCTCGACGCCGACCCCCGGACTGTCCCCCGCCACCAGGAAGGTGGCCGGACCCTCCTCGGCCTGCGCCTCGACCGTCATCCACGCGAGCGCCTCCGCGCCACGGACGGCCTGCTCACGGCCGGTCAGCAGCCAACCGTCGGAGCTGCGGAGAGCGGTCACCTGCGGGCCGTCCGGGCCGGCCCGCAGTGAGCCGACGAGCGCGGGGCCGCGCCGGGAGTCGGCGAGCAACGCGCGGTAGGCGGCCGCGGGCCAGCGGGCGGCGCGCGCCTGCGCGGCGTGGGTGAGCAGCGTGTCGGCCGCGAGCAGCGCGACGGAGGGGTCACCGCCGCCGAGCGCGGCGAGCAGCCGGACCGTGTCCGCCACCCCGGCGCCCGCACCCCCGTGCTCCGCGCCGACGGTCAGGGTGAGCAGGCCGGCCTCGTGCAGCGCCTCCACGCCCCGGTAGGGGAAGGCCCCCTCGCGGTCGTGCTCGTCGGCCCGCGCGGCGAGCAGATCGACGACGCGCGGGAGCCGCGCCATAGCATCGTTCAGCGACATCCGGGCGACCCGATCAGATCTGGAACATGTCCGCGGGCAGTGGCTTGAGCAGCTTGTAGAGATCCTCGCTGACCGGCCGGTCCCAGGTCACGACGGTGACCTGGACGTCGTCGCTGCGGCCGAACTGCACGCAGGCGAGGCGGCTCTCGCTGAGCTTGACCTTCTTCACGATCAGCAGTGCGTCGTCGAGCATGACCGGGAAGTCCTCGCTGTCGAGCACCCCGACCGGCTCGTCGTTGCCGATGGCGGCCATCATCTGCCGCACCTCCAGCGGGACCCCGTCCTCCGGCTCCCTGGCCGGCGAGCCCGGGCGCAGGTTGCCGATCATCATCGACGGCCCGCGGCCGCCCATGAGGTCGTAGCGCAGCACGACGCCATGGCAGCTGCCGTCCTCCGGATCGCTGAGCAGCGCGGCGCCGAAGTCGCCCGGCCAGTCGCTCGGGTCCATCGCGAGAATGTCGAAGTCCGGGCCTGCGGGTGTGCCGGAGCGGCGGCGGAGGAAAGCCATGGGGCAATCGTACGTGTCCCTCGAGGTTACGAACGCGTGGCCGGTCGAAGGTGTCTGTCCGGGCTCCGAGACGCAGGTTGACGAGCCGATCACGTTCCGATTACGGTCGGCGACATGCAGAGATCGCCGCGACTGGTGAGCAGGGGTCATATCGACCTGCTGCGCGTGGCTTCCGCTGCGTGTCGCCCGAGCCGTTGACGCCTCGGTGAGCACCGCAGAACCCGTCGGATCCACCGAGATCGGTCAGGATCACTGGTGCGCCTGCGGACAGTGTGCGCGTTCTGCGAACCTGGACCTCGTCACCCGCAAGAACCCGAAGAACTCGCCTGCCGTGCCGTGACCGGCTGCGGCGGGCGGGCCCGCTCCGCACCGCGTGGGGGCGAGCGAGAGCGGGCTGGGCGCCGCGTCGACCCCGTGGGGGTGGTCGGCGCGGCGCCCGCTCACAGACACGTCAGGTGAGGTCGAACTCGCCGTCGCGGGCGCCGAGCACGAAGGCGTTCCACTCGGCCGGGGTGAAGATCAGCGACGGGCCCTCGGGGCTCCGTCCGTCGCGCATGGCGATGTATCCGTCGACGAAGGCGATCTGTACGTCGCCCACGCCCTGGCTGCTGGACAGCCACTCGGCGCTGCTGAGATCGAGATGGGGTTTCCTGTCAACGCCGCCCCCGAATGGACCCCGCTGAGTGAGAACCCCGGCCCGCGCGGATTCGTCGAAGAATGCGTCGCTCGTCACGTCGTGCTCCTCCCGCCGTCAGTTGATCCCACTGTAATCTCCGCGACACGCCTGGGTGGAGGCCTTCGACACGATCCGCCCGTGCGGGTGACGCCGGGCGGATCGAGGTGACGGCGAAGGCAGTTCAGTGCTGCGGTTCAGTGGGTTGGCTTCTCGTCGCCGACGAGCCACATGGAGAAGAACTGCGCTCCGCCTCCGTAGGCGTGGCCGAGCGCGCGGTGGGCGCCGTCGATCTGGTGCTCGCCGGCCTGGCCGCGCACCTGCATCGCGGCCTCGGCGAAGCGGATCATGCCGGAGGCGCCGATCGGATTCGAGGAGAGCACCCCGCCGGAGGGGTTGACCGGCAGGTCGCCGTCCATCTCGGTGGCGCCCGCCTCGACCAGCTTCCAGCCCTCGCCGGGGTCGGCGAAGCCGAGGTTCTCCAGCCACATCGGCTCGTACCAGGAGAAGGGTACGTACATCTCCACCACGTCGATCTGCCGGCGCGGGTCGGTGATCCCCGCCTGCCGGTAGACCTCCGCGGCACAGTCCTGGCCGGCCTGGGGGCTGACGTAGTCCTTGCCCGCGAAGATAGTCGGCTCGCTGCGCATCGCGCCGCCGTGGATCCAGGCCGGTCGGTGGGGCGCGCGGGCGGCGCCGCGCTCTGCGGTGAGCACCAACGCGCAGGCCCCGTCGGAGGAGGGGCAGGTCTCCGAATAGCGGATCGGATCCCACAGCATCGGCGAGGTCTGCACCTTCTCCAGCGTCAGATCGTGCTCGTGGAGATGCGCGTTGGGATTCTTCAGCGCGTTGCGGCGGTCCTTGAACGCCACCAGCGAGCCGACGGTGTCCGGCGCTCCGGTGCGGCGCATGTACGCGCGCACGTGCGGCGCGAAGAAGCCGCCGGCACCGGCCGTCAGCGGCTGCTGGAACGGGACCGGCAGCGAGAGCCCCCACATCGCGTTCGACTCGGACTGCTTCTCGAAGGCCACGGTCAGCACGGTGCCGTGCACGCCCGCCGCGACGAGGTTCGCCGCGACCAGCGCCGTGGAGCCGCCGACCGAGCCGGCGGTGTGCACGCGCAGCATGGGCTTGCCCACCGCGCCGAGCGCCTCGGCGAGGTAGAGCTCGGGCATCATGACGCCCTCGAAGAAGTCGGGCGCCTTGCCGATGACGACGGCGTCGATGTCGGCCCAGCTCAGCTCCGCGTCGGCGAGCGCGCGGACCGCGGCCTCGCGCACCAGGCCGGCGATGGAGACGTCCTGGCGCGCCGAGACGTGCTTGGTCTGGCCGATCCCGACGACGGCGACGGGCTGCTTGCTCATGCCGAGTCCTTTCGCGCTTCCGCTTCCAGCACGGCGACCAGGTTCTGCTGGAGGCAGGGCCCGGAGGTGGCGTGGGCCAGCACACGCTGTGCCCGGCCGCTGTGGATCAGGGCGGCGGCCTCGCCGATCCGGATGAGACCGGCGGCCATCACCGGGTTGGCGGCGAGGGCCCCACCGGAGAGGTTCACCGGCACCTCCGGGGCAAGGCCGAGCGCCCGGCGCAGCACGATCTCCTGCGAGGTGAACGGCGCGTGCAGTTCGGCGGCGTCGAGCGGCGCGTCGAAGGCGCCGGCCTCGGTGGCCGCGGTCCGGGTGGACGGCGAGTCGGTGAGGCTGCGGACGCCGGGCTGGTGTGCCTCGATCCGGTGGTCGATGCCGCGGATCCAGGCGGGGTTGGCGTGCAGCGCGCGGGCGGCGTCGCCGGCCGCGAGGACCACGGCCGCGGCGCCGTCGCTGATCGGCGGGCAGTCGTGCCGCCGCAGCGGAGCGACCTCGTAGGGCCCGCGCAGGAGTTCGGCCACGTCCGCGCTGGCGCGCAACTGGGAGTGCGGGTTGGTGGCGGCGGCGCGGCGGCTGCGCACGGCGGTCTCGGCGAGCGCGGCCTCGTCGGTCAGTCCGGCGTCGATCAGGGCCTGGGCCTGGAGCGCGGCGAGCGCGACCGCGTCGGGCCAGAGCGGCGCGAGGGTGTAGGGGTCGAGCTGTCGGGTCAGCACGTCGCGGACGCTGCCGGGGGACGACTTGCCATAGGAGTAGACGAGGGCGGTGTCGGCCTCGCCGGTCTGCAGCTTCACCCAGGCCTCGTAGAGCGCCCACGCGCCGTCCATTTCCACGTGCGACTCGGAGATCGGCGGCCAGGCGCCGACGCCGTCGAGTGCCATGGTGAAGGAGAAGGCCCGGCCGGCCAGGTAGTCGCTGCTGCCGGAGCAGGTGAAGCCGATCTGGTTGGCTTTCAGACCGGTCTGCTTGAGTACGCCGTGCAGGACCGGCATCACCAGCTCGACCTCGCTGAGCTGGTCGCTGCGGCGGGTGTGGCTGGTCTGCGCGAAGGCCACAACGGCGACGTCGCGGTTCACATCCACCTCCGGTAGCTCTCGGGGTCCGCGTCCGGCTCGCCGGTGGGACGGAAGTGGCTGATGGAGGCCAGGCTCGGGCCGAGCTTCGCCTCGTTCCAGACGGCCTCGACGCGCTGCCCGATGTGGACCTCGGCGTAGGGGATCCCGCCGATGCGCGCGTGCAGGCCGACATGGGCGCCGTCGATCAGCACGTAGGCGTAGCAGTAGGGCACCTCGACATCGAGGCCCTTGGCGGCGATGTTGACGATGCAGAAGGTGGTGACGGTTCCGGTGTGCGGCAGTTCGAGCTGTTCGGAGGTGGCGATCCCGCAGGTCGGGCAGGCCCCGCGGGGCGGCACGTAGACGCGGGTGCACTGCGGGCAGCGCTCGGCGAGCAGGCGCTTGTCGGGCAACGCGGTCAGGAAGCGGGTCTGCGCGGTGCCCGGGGAGTAGGTGTACTCCAGGCGGGCCGGGAGCGTCACCCGGGTGACGGGCTCCACGCCTGCGAGTTCGGGGATGCCCGCCAGGAGTTCGGCGACTGAGGTCATGCGGAGGGGCCCTCCGGGTCGGGAGTCGGCGGCGCGGTCGGAGAGGCGGTCGGCGCCGGCACGAAGCAGGCGATGTCGGTGATGGCGCCGCTGCGCTCCTCCGCCCAGCGGATGGCGACGCGCATGCCGCTGCGCAGGGTGTGGCGCGGCGCGTCGAGTGCGTGCAGCAGCGCGGTGTCCGCGCCGTCGAGGCGGACGAGCACCCAGGCGAAGGGGGTGTCGAGCGGCTGGTAGGGCCGGGGGTGGTCGTTCCACGCCCAGGTGGTGACGGTGCCGAGCTGTCCGAGCACCACCAGATCGGTCAACTCCTCGGCGGTGACCGGGTCGTACTCGGCGGGCGGGCACAGCACCCGCCCGTCGGTGGCCCGCACGCCGAGGACGACGCGCTCACGCAGTCCGGTGAGGAAGGCTCCGAGAACGGGGCCGGTCGAGCGGGTGAAGGGGAACTCGACGACGAGCGGTGCGCTGAGCACCTCGGGGGGCATGGCAGGGTCCTTCGCAGTCGGGGGGCGAGCGTGGTCGGTGGGCGTCAGCGCCGGCGGTAGACGGGGGCGCGCTTCTCGGCGAAGGCGCGCGGGCCCTCCTTGGCGTCCTCGGTCGCGAAGATCGGCCAGCCGATCTCCAGCTCGCGCTTGAGCCCGTCCTCCTCGCTCATCGCGGCCGTCTCGTAGACCGAACGCTTGACCGCCTCGACGGCGAGCGGTGCCGCCTCGTTCACGGCCTCGGCCAGTTCCAGTGCCCGTTTGAGCGCCGTGCCGTCCGGGACGACGCTTCCCACCAGGCCGATGTCACGCGCCTCCGCGGCGCTGTAGCGGCGGCCGGTGAGCAGCATCTCCAACGCGTGGGTGTGTGCGATCTGGCGGGTGAGCCGGACGGTCGAGCCGCCGACGGGGAAGAGCCCGCGCCGGACCTCGAAGAGCCCGAAGCTCGCCGACTCGGCGGCGACGCGGATGTCCGTGGCCTGCAGCACCTCCGTGCCGCCGGCGACGCAGACGCCCTCGACGGCCGCGATGACGGGCTTGCGCGGCCGGTGGTGCCGCAGCATCGCCTTCCAGTGCAGGTCCGGGTCGGCGGCGAGGCGTGCGCGGGAGGGGTCGTCCTGCGCGAATCCCCCGCCGGCCAGCGCCTTGAGGTCCATTCCGGCACAGAACGCTCCGCCCGCACCGGTGAGCACAATCGACCTGACGTCGTCGTCCGCGTCCGCCTCGATCCAGGCGTCGTGCAATCCGACGAGCATCGGTAGCGAGAACGCGTTCTTGGCCTCAGGGCGGTTCAGCGTCAACACGAGTGTCGCGCCCTGTCGTTCGATGATCAGATGTTCTGTGCCCGCCATGGAGCAGCCTCCGCAGCCTTCGCCGACCGAATCCGGTTCAGATCTAGAACAGGTTGCAGTCTTGCTGACGGGTTTTCAAGTAAAGTTCCAAGAACAAGTTCCAGGAATGTTCAAGATGCCGGAAGCCTGGAGTTCTGAAGGAACGGCTCCTACTCTCCGGCCATGGAATTCAACCTGGCCGATCTGTTCGAGCAGGCGGTTGACCACTACCCGACGCGGGAGGCGGTCAGCTGCGCCTCCGTCGACGGCACCGCCGTGCACCGCCGCAGCTTCGCCGAGCTGGACGAGCGCGCCAACCGCCTCGCCCACCACCTCCAGGAGACCGGCCTCGGTCCGGGCGACCGGGTCGCCGTCTACGCGCTGAACTGCGCGGAGTGGGTGGAGTCCCTGCTGGCGATCTGCAAGATCCGTGCGGTCTGCGTCAACGTCAACTACCGCTATGTGACAGATGAGTTGAGCTACCTGCTCGGCATGGCCGAGCCCGCCGCGATGATCTACCAGGAGCAGTACGCCGACCGCGTCGCCGAGGTCCTGCCCGGCCTGCCTGGGCTGCGGCACCTGATCGCCATCGACGACGGCAACCCGGGCTCGGCCCTGCAGGCGGTGCCGTACGAGAAGGCGGTCGCCTCCGGCAGCCCGCAGCGGGACTTCGCACCGCGCTCCCCCGACGACCACTACCTGCTCTTCACCGGCGGAACGACCGGCCTGCCCAAGGGCGTGGTCTGGCGGCAGGAGGACGTCTTCTTCGCCCTGGGCGGCGGCATCGATGTCACCAACGGGCACCGGATGGCCACCCCCGAGGAGATCGTCACCACCGGTTACGACCACCCCATCACCTTCTTCCCGATCGCACCGCTCATGCACGGCGCGACGCAGTGGGCTCTGATGCAGCAGCTCTTCAAGGGCAACCGGGCCGTCCTGCTCGACCGCTTCGAGCCGCGCCGAGTCTGGGAGCTGGTGGGCAGCGAGAAGGTCAACGTCGTCATGATCACCGGCGACGCGATGGGCCGCCCGCTCGTCGAGACGCTGGACGCGCCGGGCGCGGACTACGACCTGAGCTCGATGTTCGGCCTGGTCAGCAGCGCGGCGCTGTTCTCCGCGCCGGTCAAGCGCCGCTATCTGGAGCTGCTGCCGAACCTGTATCTCAGCGACGCCATCGGCTCCTCCGAGGGCGGCGCGGGCGGGGTGAGCCAGTGGCGGGCCGGTGAGGAAGGCAGCCAGGGCTCGGTGACCACCAAGGCGATCGGCGACTCGGAGGTCGTGGACGACGACCTCAACCCGCTGCCGCCCGGGGTCGTCGGCAAGCTCGCGCGGCGCGGCAACATCCCGCTCCGCTACCTGGGCGACCCGGTCAAGAGCGCCGAGGTGTTCCGCACCGCGCCCGACGGCACCCGCTACTCGGTCCCCGGCGACTGGGCCCGCCGCGAGGAGGACGGCCGGATCACGCTGCTGGGACGTGGCTCGTCCTGCATCAACTCCGGCGGGGAGAAGATCTTCCCCGAGGAGGTCGAGTCGGCGATCAAGGCGCACCCGGCCGTCTACGACACGGTCGTGGTGGGCGCCCCGGACGAGCGCTGGGGCGAGACCGTGGTGGCCCTGGTCCACCAGCGCGACGGCGCCGCCGAGCTCACGCTGGCAGCGCTGCAGGAGCACTGCCGGGCCCACGTGGCCCGGTTCAAGGTGCCGCGCCGCCTGCACCTGGTCCCGGCGATCGAGCGCACTCCCACCGGCAAGCCGGACATGCGCTGGGCGAAGGAGGTCGCCGGGGGCTCCCCCTGACGTGCGTCAGGGTTCTCCCCCAGTGATCCCCCAGCTCACCCCGAACAGCGGCGCCGTCGTCGGAACCAGGGGCTACGGTGGAGTTCTTGGTCCGGGGGCAGGCGAGGGAGGCAGGCGGACGATGGAGGCTGTGGGAATCCTGATCGTGCTGGTCGGGTGCATCGTGCTCGCACTCGGGGCGCTGGTCGTGGTGGGCGCGGTGCGGGCCGCCCGCGCGGTGAGCGTCAAGGCGGAGAACGTCGCGCTCAAGGCGCGCGCCTACACGAACCCCGGCGCGCCGGGACGCATCGCCTCCCTCCGGCTGCGCCTGCGCAACTCGCTGGAGGGCACCCGGCAGGCCCTGGACGCGGCCGCCGCGCAGGACGCGCAGGTCGGCGAGTCGCTGCAACTGCTCCGTCGCCTGGACGAGCACGCCGCGGAGCTCGACGGCCAGCTGCGCGTGCTGGAGCGCGAACCTGACGCGACCAGGGTCGACGCCAAGCTGCCGGAGCTGCGCGAGCGCGCCGAACGCATCACGCACGCCGCCGAGGAGCTGCGCTGGGCGGTCCAGGACCGGCAGCACCGCTTCG
Organism: Streptacidiphilus sp. MAP12-20; assembly: GCF_041262525.1. Lineage (NCBI taxonomy): Bacteria > Bacillati > Actinomycetota > Actinomycetes > Kitasatosporales > Streptomycetaceae > Streptacidiphilus > Streptacidiphilus sp. MAP12-20. The sequence goes on along the minus strand of NZ_JBGCCK010000007.1, from coordinate 279,312 downwards.
CCGACGACGAGTTGGCCCGTCTCAGCGAGGAGTGCTCGCAGGAGGCGGACGCGCTGCGCCACTGGAGCAAGCCCGGCCAGGAGGCGCGGCCCGAGGAGCCGAAGCGGCTGAGCGCCGCCCGCTGGCCCTCCGCCGAGGAGGTCCTCGGCCTGGTCGACCGCATACGCCGGCCCAGCGGCGAGGCGCGGTAAGGGTAAGGCCCCGCTACAGCGCCCAGGCCGGCAGGCCGTGCGGGTAGGCCTCGGCCAGCACCTCGCGGTCCCGCTCGCCGACGCGCACGGACGCGCGGAAGGGGAACGCCTCGCCCACCCGCTCCGGCTCGAATGCCACATGGGCGAACGGCGCCTCGGGCGCGCTCTGCGCAGCGAGCCGCGCCAGCTCCACCTCCACCTCGGCCCACTCCGCCGCCGGCACGTACTGCTTCATGATCGAGTGCCAGACCACCGTCAGCGTCCCCTCCCGCACACTCACGCCGCGGAGGAACTCCGCCGCGCCCAGAGGCTCCACCATGGCCGGCTGCTCCGCCGCGAGACGCAGGGCACCGCTCAGTCGGGCGAAACGGGCGGGCTGGTCGGCCCAGACATAGGCGCGCAACGCCAGCGCGCCGTCCTTCGTCAGCGGGTCGATCGGGGTCAGGTCGCAGCCGCGCCGCTCGACGATCTCAAGGGCGGGCCGCGCCTGCGCCGCCTCGGCCAGCCAAGTCGGCGCTCCGCCCTGCCAGGCGTCCTCGAGCCGGACGGGCGAGTCGACGTCGCCCCAGGCATAGCCGGGCGCGGTGTAGCGGAAGAGGTCGGGGCGCAGGTTGAGACCCGCGCTCGAGCCGAGCTCGAAGAGCCGGACCTGAAGGCCCTGGGGGTTGGCCCGGAGCAAGCCGGTGATCAGCAGGTTGGCCCGGCCGACCTCGTTGGTCTGCGGGGGTCGGGTCATCCAGTCCCTGATCCACGGCAGCTGCGCCGCCACGACGTCGCGGAACGCGCCCCAGCAAGCATCGAGCCGCGCCGGGTCGAAGGCGCCGCCGACCGAGGGGTAGTGCTCGGCCAGCTCCGGGGCCCGCCCGGTGAGCACCAGCGCGTGGACGCCGCCGAGGAGCCGGAGCGCGATCGCGTCGGGGCCGGGGGCCCGCTCGTATCCCGCCACGGCCGCAGCGCACGGGCCGCCCGCGCGGATGTCCGCGGCGCCACGCCGTAGCAGCTCGGCGTAGAGCGGCGAACCGAGCTCGGCGCAGCCGTCCGCCTGGCGCTCGAACATGCCGGCTGCCCGGTCCCGGCCGCTGATTCCCACGTTGTCCGTCTGCATGCTCGTGATCATGCATCAGCCGAGCGGCCGTTACACCACCACGCCACGTGAATCAGGTCACGGCCGGGTGGCCGGGGCGAGCTGAGCGCGGAGCTCCTCCGGGGTCGCGCTGCCGGGCGGCAGGCCCTCCTGCGCGAGGCGCGTCACCTCACGCCGCATCAGGTCGTTGACGGGCGTCGGCACGCCGTGCTCCCGCCCCAGCATCGCGATCTCGCCGTTGAGATAGTCCGCCTCGACGCTGCCGCGCCGGTGCAGGCTCTGCCAGGTCGAGCCGCCCGCGCGGTGGACGTCCGGGATCGGGACGACCTGCATCCGCCTGCCCTGGACGGCCATGCGCTCCTCGTCGGTCGCGTACGCGATCCCCGCGGCGTCGAGCACAGCCACGCCCTCCGCCCGCACGGCGGCCAGCAGGTCCTCGGACTTCTCCAGCTGCTCCCGTCCCAGCGACGCCTCCAGCGCGTTGCCCAGGTTGTTGAGCAGCTTGCCGTACTTCCAGCGCATCACGTCCGCGACGACGGGCGCGTCGAAGTACGCGCCCGCGACGTCGGCGGCGATTGCCGCGATCAGCTCGTCGGCCGGTTCGCCGTCGCCGCCCTGCGGGTAGCGGCCGAGGGTGAGGATCCCGCTGAGCGGCGCGGTGTGCGCGACGACGGTGCCGGGCTGGAGGTGCGTGGCGGGCAGCCAGACGCACATGCCGACGACGCTCGCGAAGTACCGCAGCGCGGCGCGCTCGTTGGCGACGCCGTTCTGCGCGCAGACGACCGTCAGCACCTCGCCCGCCGTGCCGCCACCGCCGACGGCAGCCGTCGACCAGTCGCGCAGCACGTTCTCGGTGTCCTGCGACTTGACCGCCAGTACCAGCACGTCGTCACGCCGCAGCGGGCCGAGGTCCTCGTGGTGGGCGTAGGCGGGGATCCGCAGCTGCTCCGTCCCCTGGGGCGTGACCAGCCGCAACCCGTCCGCGCGCAGCGCGTCCAGATGCGCGCCACGCGCGACCAACGCGACCTCCCGGCCGCTCTGGGCCAGCCGCCCGCCGATCGCGCCCCCGACTGCGCCCGCCCCCACGATGATGTAACGCATGCCACGACCCTAGCCGCTCAGCCAGACTCAGCGGCGTAACCCAGCCTTCAGGTGGCGCCCTTGTCGCGGTAGGTCTCCAGCAGGCGCAGCCAGATCTCGCTGATGGTCGGGTACGCCGGGACGGCGTGCCACAGTCGGGCGATCGGGACCTCGCCGGCGACGGCGACGGTCGCCGCGTGGAGGAGTTCCGCCACGCCGGGGCCGACGAAGGTGACGCCGAGCAGGGTCTCGCGGTCCAGGTCCACCACGGCGCGGGCACGACCGCGGTAGCCGTCGGCGAAGAGTGAGGCGCCGGCGACATTGCCGAGGTCGTAGTCGACCGCACGCGCCCGACGTCCGGCGTTCAGCGCCTCGTCGAGGGTGAGGCCGACTGCCGCGACCTCCGGGTCGGTGAAAACCACCTGCGGCACGGCCCGTTCGTCCGCCGTGGCCACGCTGCGGCCCCAGGGCGCCAGATCCAGCTCTCGGCCGGCAGCGCGGTCGGCGATCGCCGCGCCGAAGATCCGCCCCTGGTACTTGCCCTGATGCGTCATCAACACCCGCCCGTTGACGTCACCCGCCGCGTAGAGCCAGCCGCCGGGGACGCCGACCGCGAGACCGGTGTCGTCCACTTCCACCGGCTTGCCCGCGGGCAGGCCCACGCTCTCGAGGCCCAGGTCGGCGGTGGCCGGCACGCGACCGGTGGCGAAGAGCACCTCGTCCGCCGTCAGCGTCCCGCCCCCCGCGAGCGTGAGCTCGACCTCGCCGCCGCCGTCGCGGCGGACACCCGTCACGGACTCGCCGAAGCGCACATCGACCCCCGCCGCGGCGAGGCCCTCCGCCACCAGGTCCCCGGCGAACTCCTCGACCCTGGGCAACAGCCCCGAACCACGCACCAGCAGCACCACCTCGCTGCCCAGCGCCCGCCAGGCGGTGGCCATCTCGACCGCCACCACTCCTCCGCCGACCACCGCCAGCCGTCCCGGCACCACCGGCGAACCGGTCGCCTCGCGGCTGGTCCACGGGCGCGCCTCGGCGAGTCCCGGCAGGCCGGGAAGCGCTGCCCGGGTCCCGGTGCAGAGCGCCACCGCGTGCCGTGCCACCAGCACCCGCCGCTCGCCCTCGGCCGTCTCCACGACGACGCGCTTCTCCCCGTCGAGCCGCCCGTGGCCGCGCACCAGCGTGATCCCGACCCCGTCGAGCCAGCGGACCTGGCCGTCGTCCTTCCAGTGCGAGGCGAAGTCGTCCCGGCGGCTGAGCACCGCCGCCACGTCAAGTCCCCCGGTCACCGCCTCGCGCGAGCCCGCCACACGCCGCGCGTCCGCGAGCGCGGCGGCCGGGCGCAGCAGCGCCTTGCTCGGCATGCAGGCCCAGTAGGAGCACTCCCCTCCCACGAGCTCGTGCTCGACCACCGCCACGCTCAACCCGCCGGCGTGCACCCGGTCGGCAAGGTTCTCCCCCGTGGGCCCGGCCCCCAGCACCACAACATCGAACTCGTCCACAAGCCATCCCTCCAACTGTCCGAGCCACCCGCCCGCGCCATACTTCCGGTGCGGTTCCGACGACGTCCAGCGGCGACACGCCGACGGGCAGTTCGGTGCACGGCCGGGCAACTGCGGTGCGCCGCAGGAACAGCACGTCCGGCCGGAATCCTGGAGAGTGGAAGCGGTGGCGGCGGATCACGAGAGCCGATGGCGAGAAGTTGATGCATCAACTATAGTGCTCCTGTCAGCCCATCAGGGCTCACCCCGAAGGCTCACAGGAGGAACGATGGACCACCGCGTCACCGACAACCCCGAGCAGTCGCGCTTCGAGATCTTCGACGACGACGTACTGGCCGGTTTCGCCCAGTACCACCGGTTCGAGAACGAGATCGCCTTCATCCACACCGAGATCGACCCGCGCTTCGAGGGCCACGGCCTGGCCGGGACCCTCGCCAGGACCGCCCTCGACGCCGCCCGCGAGGAGAAGCTGGCCGTGCTGCCGTTCTGCCCCTTCATCCGGGGCTGGATCAGCAAGCACCCCGAGTACGTCGAGCTCGTCCCCGAGGGCCAGCGCGCCCGGTTCGGATTCTGACCGGCATGGAGGCGCTGACCGGCATGGACGTGGTGACCAGCGAGGGCGAGACGGCGGCCCCCGGGTACGTGCGCTCAGCCGCCGCCGTGGCCACCGGCTCCTCGGACGACTACCGCGTCGACATCCGCGTCGGCCGCCATCCGCTCGCCGCCGACGAACCGGAGTCGGTCGGCGGGGCGGACACCGCGCCCAACCCGATCGGCCTGCTGCTCTCCGCGCTCGGCTCCTGCACCGTCATCACGCTCCGGATGTACGCCCAGCGCAAGCAGTGGCCGCTCGAGACCATCAGAGTCCACCTCGGCTACGAGAAGGGCCCCGAGAATGGCCCCGACCGGGCCGACCGGATCACCCGCCGCATCGACCTCACCGGCGACCTCGACGAAGCCCAACGGGCCCGACTCCTGGACATCGCCGAACGCACCCCCGTCACCCGGGCCGTCCGCGGCGGAACGCCCATCTTCGCCGTGGAGGCCCGACCGTCATGAGCGTTCTCGACCCCCGGATGTCCAAGGACCTGTTGAGCCCGCGCGAGGCGCACCTCGGCGGCAGCACCGTCGTGCGGCGACTCCTGCCCAATCTCGGCCGCCGCACGGTCGGCGCGTGGTGCTTCGTGGACCACTACGGACCGGACGACATCGCCACCGAGTCGGGGATGCAGGTGCCCCCGCACCCGCACATCGGCCTCCAGACCGTCAGTTGGCTGCACGCCGGTGAGGTCCTCCACCGCGACAGCCTCGGCAGCGTCCAGACCGTGCGTCCCCGCGAGCTCGGCCTGATGACCGCCGGCCGGGCCATCGCCCATGCGGAGCAGAGCCCCGACCCCCACTCGCCCCTGCTGCACGGGGCCCAGCTCTGGGTGGCCCTGCCCGACGCCCACCGTCACGTGGCCCCCGCCTTCGAGCACCACGCCGAGCTGCCACAGGTCACGGCCCACGGCCTCAGCGCCACCGTCATCCTCGGCGAACTGGACGGCGCCGCCTCGCCGGGCACCACCTACTCACCGCTCGTCGGCGCCGACCTCACCCTCGCCGAGGGCGCGGACGTACGGCTGCCGCTGGAACCGGACTTCGAGTACGCCGTGCTCACCATGTCCGGCGAGACCGAGGTCGACGGCGTGCGGCTGCCTCCCGGCTCGATGCTCTACCTCGGCTTCGGCCGCGCCGAGCTCCCGCTGCGCGCCCTCAGCGACAGCGGGCTGTTGCTCCTCGGCGGCGAGCCGTTCGACGAGAAGCTCGTCATGTGGTGGAACTTCGTCGCCAGGACCCCCGAGGAGATCGCCCAGGCCCGCACCGACTGGATGCTCGGCACCGGCTTCGGCGAGGTCACCGGCTACGACGGCGCTCCCCTGCCCGCGCCGGAACTCTCCGCGACGCCGCTCAAGCCGCGCGGCCGGACTCGCTGAGCCGCTCGGTCAACCGGCCAGGCCGAGCTGGGCGGCGTGTACTTTAACATTCAAGCCATATCAGCGCGCGGGCGAGTCGATCCGCTCCAGGATCCGCTCGGCGTCCTGGCCGAGTCGGCGCAGGCGCTCGCCGGACAGGTTGTCCACCACCAGACGGCGGACGTAGGCCACATGGCCCGGCGCGACCGACTCCAGCTTGCTCATGCCGGCGGGCAGCAGGATGGCGTTGGTGAAGCGTCCGTCGACCGGGTCGGGCTCGCGCCGGACGTAGCCACGACTCTCCAGCCGCTTCACCATGTGCGACAGCCGGGACAGCGAGGTACTGGTGTGCTCGGCCAGCACGCCCATGCGCAAGGTCCGCTCGGGGGCCTCGGAAAGCATCGCCAGGGCCATGTACTCGACCATGCTCAGCTCCGCGTCGCGCTGGAGCTGCGCATCGATCGCCCAGGGAAGCCGGGTGATCAGGCGGACCACGGACATCCAGGACGCCAGTTCGCCCGAGGTGAGCCACAGGTCGGCATGCTCGTCCGCCTGCGGCGACGTGTCAGAGGTGGTCATGCCGAGAGCGTATCAGCCCAGGCATTTCGAGTCACTTGAATGTTCATGTGACAGGGACGTACCCTGGGCAGCGCACGGAAAGGAAACCCGCCATGACCGGATTGCTGACACCATCGATTGACGTGCGACGGGCCGGTCTACGGCCGGCAAGCAGACTGACCTGGCTCGACTCCAGGCACTCGTTCTCCCTCGGGACCGGTCGGCCGGATCCGACCAACACGCACCACGGTCTGCTGCTGGTCAACAACGAGGACCTGGTGCAGCCGGGCATGGGCTTCGAAACGCACCCGCACCAGGACATGGAGATCGTCACCTGGGTTCTGCAGGGCTCCCTCGTCCACCAGGACTCGAGTGGCCACTCCGGCGTGATCTACCCCGGCCTGGCCCAGCGGATGAGCGCCGGCTCCGGCATCCTGCACTCGGAGAAGAACGACTCCTACCGGTTGACCGGCGATCGCCCGACCGACCCCGTGCACTTCCTTCAGATGTGGGTGCTGCCCGACGAAGCCGGCGTCGCGCCGGGGTACGAGCAGCTCGAGATCGACGACGAGTTGCTGGCCGGGGCGCTGGTGACGGTGGCGTCGGGCATGGACCAGCACAGGGACGCGAGCGCCATCCGGATCCGGAACCGGCACGCCGCCCTGCACGCGGCGCGGCTGCGCCCCGGGCAGCAGGTCACGCTGCCCGAGGCGCCGTACCTGCACCTCTTCGTCGCGCGCGGCTCGGTGGATCTGGAGGGCACCGGCGCGCTCGCCCAGGGCGACGCGGTCCGGTTCACCGCCACCGGAGGGCAGCGGGTCACCGCCACCGGGCCGGCCGAGATCCTCGTCTGGGAGATGCACGCGACGGTGACGCTGGGTCAGGTGGCGTAGACGGAGAACCCGGAGGCCTGGCCGGCGGGCCAGCCGGTGTTGGCGGTGAAGAGGAGTCGCAGATAGCGGACGCCCGCGCCACCGGGGTAGCTGATGGTGGCGGTGTTGCCGGTGGCAGGGTCGAAGCGGTAGTCGGCGGAGCCGACAACGGTGGTGAAGGTGGAGCCGTCGGTGCTGCCCTGGACGGTGATGGTCTGGGTGCGGGCACCCCAGGCGGTGGAGGGCGGCAAGGTGAGCACGATCCTGCGGGTGGTCAACGCGGAGCCGAGGTCGACCTGGAGCCACTGCGGGAAGGCGTTGTTGGCGCTCTCCCAGTAGGTGTTGGGGTCGCCGTCCACGGCGTTGGCGGCGACGTAGACCTGGGTGTGGCTGCTTTCGGCGACGGGCTGGTGCAGCGCCAGATCGGGGTTGGATCCGCCACCACCACCGCTGCCGACGACGGGCGGCGTGGGGCGCGTGGCGGTGAGCACCGCCCGACCCTTGAGCATCGCGCCGCCGTCGGCGGTGAGCCGCAGGTAGTAGTCGGAGGAGCAGGCGGTGCCGTCCTCGTCGAGGGCAAGGAGACCGGACCCGACCGGGACCTGACTCTGGTTCTCGGCGGTCTTCGCGATCTGGTTGCCCTCGCCGAACTCGTCGAACATGGAGATGTAGACACTCCGCACCCCGGCCCGGGTCATGTTGTAGAACTGCCGCCACATGAAGTCGCCGTGGGCCCGCTGCCGCGCCGACACATCGCCCGGCAGAACGCACGGCTGGTAGTCGATGCCGTGGGCGTTGCAGTCGGCCAGGTCGGGGAGTGTGGCGTTGGTGTAGAAGTTGTCCGCGTCCGCGACGGTGCCGATCCGGCCGACCATCCACGGCGAGAGCATGTCGAAGGCGTGGTAGACATCCAGGTATCCGGCACGGGAGTCGTTGGTGCCGAGCCGCCACCAGGTCGGTACGCCGCCCATGACGTAGCAGCCCTGGGCCTTGAACCAGCTGATGACGTCGGCGCAGGTGGCCGCATCCCACGGGTGGTTGGAGTCGTTGAAGCCGAAGCCCCAGATGCCGACGACCGGCTTGCCGTTCTGGCGGGCGTAGGCGGAGGAGGCGGTGTACGCGGACATCTTGTTCGTCCAGTCCGCCTTGATCTCGGACTGCATGGTCGTCCAACCGCTGACGTCGTACATCACGTAGAACTTGACGCCGTGCGACTCGGCGGAGGTGCGCACCCTGGCAGTGATCGCGTCGCGGGTGGGGCCCTCACTGCCGTTGGGGTCGAAGCGCTGGAGGGCGGCGGTGTCGCAGCCGTTCTGCTGCATCCACTGGAAGTGGGTGTCGATCGTCTGCTGGTCGTAGGAGGAGAAGAGGGTGGCCGGCTGGCCGCCGCCGAGATTCGCGTAGGCGGTCTGGTAGGTGCGGGCGAACTCGCGCGAGTCGGGCCATGCCTTGATGACGTTGTTGCTCGGCGAGGGCGCCTGGGACCAGTTCTGGCTCCAGTGCCACCAGGCGTTGATCGGGGCGCCGTCGCCTGGGCAGGCGAACCAGCCCTGGTAACCGACCGTCACCTTGCCGACGACGTCGCCGGTCGGGCTCGCGGCCCGCGCGGTACCGGCGGCGGTGAGGCCGCCGAGCGCGACGCCGGCGGCTCCGGCGGAGAGCGTGGACAGGAAGGTGCGACGAGAGACTGTCATGGACCATCCCCGGGGACACGGCGGCCGGAAAGGGGTGGGCCTCGGCCGCGCTCTGAGCCGGAGCGTATTGACCGCGCTACATCAAGGCAAGAGTTCTGGCAACTTACGCAAGAACTGACGTCCAGTCACGCAAGAAGGTGTGCCGCGCGCCGTCGGGATTGCGGTCGGGATCAGTCCTGGCGCACGATCGCGCCGAGGACGTCGTTGAAGGCGTCCGTCGAGGAAGCCGCGCTGCTGGTCCGGAGCCCCGGGATGTCGGGCAGGACGGGCTGGGACCCGGTGTTGATGAGGATGTTCTCCCCGGTGACGACGACGGTCCCCTCCGCGGTGTCGACGCGGACGGTCTGCGGGTCGGTGAAGACCGCCTTGCCGGTGAGTACGGTGACGGTGCCCATGCTGTCGAGCGCCTCGACGCCGCTTGCGGGAGTGATGGACGAGGGCCTTGGTCGGCACGCAGCCCACGTTGGGGCAGGTGCCGCCGTACATGTGCTCCGACTGTTCGACCAGGACGACGCCCTTGCCGAATCCGATGACCAGAAGGTCCGCGCTCAGGGTGTCGTTCATGGTGTCGTTCATGCTTCCGGGACTCCGATCCGAATACGGGAAAGCAGGTGGTTCCGAGAATAGGCGTGCCCATGCGGAAAATTGCGCTGCGAGGAATTCCTTGAAGCCCGTGGCGCGGTTCTCGCGACTGATTGGTCAGAATCCGGGAAAGAGCTGTCGCAGGTCGGCGAGGGTGACCGGGCCGGTCACCTGCAGCTCGTCGAGGTCGGGACGGTTGCGGCCGTAGACGAGGCGTAGGACCTTCTCGGTGCTCCCGGTGACGTGACCGGTTGGTTCGGCGGGCTCGCAGGGGTGGAGCCGCAGTTCGCTGTCGAGGAGCAGGGAGGCGGGACGGTCGGTCGGGCACTACCCGCGATACGGCTCTCCAATGGCGGCCATAAGCAGGGCGAGTTGCCGTTCGTGGCCACGGCCCGCGCCGCCGTGCTTCGATGGGAAAGCAATCACGGGGTCGGATCCACCGAATCTCATTTGCATCTTTTATGTCCGAGGAAATACCTCGCGTTCGAAGGGGCTATTCAATGATTTCCCTCTCCCTTGCAGGCAAGGTCGCGTTGGTGACCGGAGCGACGAGCGGCATCGGTGCGGCCACCGCGGGCGCGCTGGCCGAGCAGGGCGCGCACGTGCTGGTCGCGGGCCGGGACCCGGAGCGCGGCGAGGCGGTGGTCGCGGCGATCCGGGCACGCGGCGGCAAGGCGGACTTCGTCGCGGCCGAGCTGGGCGACGTCGCCGCCGTACGGCAGTTGGCGCGCTCCGCGACGGAGTTGGGCGGCGGCCGGGTGGACATCCTGGTCAACAACGCCGGTGTCTACCCGTTCAAGGCCACTGAGGAGGTCACCGAGGAGGAGTTCGACGCCGTCTACGCCCTCAACGTGAAGGCGAAGTTCTTCCTGGTGGCCGAGCTGGCACCGGCCATGGCCGAACGCGGCGCGGGCTCGATCATCAACATCAGCACCCAGGTCGCCTCCTACGGCGCGCCCGGCATGTCCCTGTACGGCTCCAGCAAGGCTGCGGTGAACCTGCTGACGCGGTCCTGGGCCGCCGAGTACGGGCCGCGCGGCGTGAGGGTCAACGCGGTCGGCGTCGGCCCGACCCGTACCGAGGGCACCGCCCCCATGGGCGAGAACCTCGACGGCCTGGCCGCGCAGGCCCCGGCCGGACGCCCCGCGGAGGCCGAGGAGATCGCCGCGGCCGTCGTCTACCTGGCCGGCGACGCGTCGAGCTTCGTGCACGGCGCCGTCCTGCCCGTCGACGGCGGACGCACCGCCGTCTGAGCCGTCACTCCACGTCCGCCGGGGCCAGGTCAGCGATCAGGTGGCCCACGTCCCGGCGGGTCGAATCCGCCTGCCAGACCGCCCAGGTCCGGCGCACCAGCGGGTAACCGACCAGCGGCGCCCACACGACACCGTCCGGGAGCGGCTGCGACCAGTCGGGAGGGGCGAGCGCGAACGCTTGACCGGAACTGACGGCCGCCAGTTTGACCTCGGCGATCAACCGCTGCCCCTGCGGAGCCTCCGCGCCGAGCACGTGACCGTGGCTCCGCAGAATCGCCGTCAACTCGTCGAACCAGGCCGGACTGTCCGAGCGCGGGAACGCCAGCCACTCGAGCCCGGTCAGCGCCTCCAGTGCGATGCCCGCCGCACCCATCAGATTCGCCGCGCACTCCGTGGAGAGCAGCACACCCAGGCGCTCACGGCTCACCAGCAGTGAGTCGAAGCCCTGCTCGGCGGGCCGCTCGCGCAGCAGACCGACATCCAACTCGCCCGCGCGAAGCGCGGCCGTCTGCTCGGCCGTCGACAGGTGACGCACCTGCACCCGCGTGGTCGGCGACAGCTCCGCCAGCCGTGCCAGCGCGGGCGTCAGCACCGAGGACGACAACTCCAACGGGACGCCGATTCTCAGCACGCCGCCGCCGGCGTCCACGAAGGCTCCCATCGCGCGGACCGCCTGGTCGTGCCGGGCCAGCACCGCGCGCGCCTCGCCCAGCAGCGCGTTACCCGCCTCGGTGGGCCGCACGCCGGTGCTGCTGCGCACCAGCAGCTTCACCCGCAGCTCCCGCTCCAGCCCGCCCACCGTCTGCGACAGCGCCGGCTGGCTCAGGTGCAGCCGACGCGCCGCAGCCGAGAACCCGCCCTCCTCGACCACCGCCACGAACGCCTGCAGCTCACGCAATTCCATGCGCACATCGCACCACGCCCACCCGGTTCGATCTAGGCAGGCAGCCTGCTAATATTGTCAGGCAGCCTGCCTTTATCCGCCGGGATCTCCACCGCAGGCCTGCCCCGCCGCAGAGGTCCCGGAGGAAGGAGCCGTGCTGTGTCCCTCGCTGTCGACACGAGCAGACCGCCGGCAGGCAACGCCTTCGGCGCGCGCTTCGTGGCGCCGCTGTACCTGGGAGCCTCGCTCAACCCGGTCAACAGCTCCATCATCGCGACCGCGCTGGTCTCCATCGCCGCGGCGATGCACATCGCCGTCGGGGACACCGCGATCCTGATCTCCAGCCTCTACCTCACCAGTGCCCTGGCCCAGCCCGCCGCCGGGCGCCTCGCGGAGGTGTTCGGGCCGCGGCGGGTCTTCCTCACCGGCATCGTGCTGGTGCTCGCGGCCGGGATCGTCGGCTCGCTGGCCCACTCGCTCGCGGCGCTGATCGTCGCCCGGGTTTTGATCGGGGCAGGCACGTCGGCCGGGTACCCGACCGCGATGCTGCTGATACGCCGCCGGGCCGAGCGCGCCGGCCAGGACGCCCCGCCGCAGGGGGTGCTCGGCGGTCTGGCGATCACCGGAGCCGCCACCGTCGCCGTCGGCCCCGCCATCGGCGGGCTGCTGGTCGGCTGGTGCGGCTGGCAGACGGCCTTCTGGATCAACATCCCGGTCGCGACGGTGACCCTCGTCATGGCGCTGGTCGGAATCGCGCCGGACCCCGACCCGGCGCGTCACGGATCCCTCCGCACGCTGGCCGCCCGGCTCGACGTGCTGGGCATGCTGCTGTTCGGCGGCTCCCTCACCGCCGTGGTGGTCTTCCTCTCCGCCCTGCCGCACCTGCAGTGGCCCGCGCTCGCCGGCGCCCTCGTCCTCGCCGTGGCACTGGTCGGCTGGGAGCTGCGCGCCGCGCACCCGTTCCTCGACGTCCGCCTGCTCGCCGCCAACGGAGCCCTGACCCGCACCTACGTGCGCAACGGGCTGACCTTGCTGGGCACGTACGTGATCCTCTACGGCCTCACCCAGTGGCTGGAGGTGGCCCGCGGACTCTCCGCCTACCAGGCCGGACTGGCGCTGCTGCCGATGGGCGTGCTGACCGCCGTGACCGCTCGCGTGGTCTCGCGACGGGTGGGGGTACGACTCCCGCTCATCGCCTGCGCGGTGCTGCTGCTCGTCGGGGCGGTGGCCGCGCTCTTCCTCGGCGGCGACACCCCGATGGCCGTGGTCATCGCGGTCAGCGCGGTGTTCGGCCTGACCTCCGGCGCCGGGACCGTCGCCAACCAGACCGCCCTCTACCAGGAGGCCCCCGCCGCCTCGGTCGGCACCGCCTCCGGGCTGCTCCGCACCTTCGGCTACCTCGGCTCGATCGCCTCCGCGGCGATCACCGGCACCGCGTTCCGCACACGCGTGGACGACAGCGGACTGCACCACATTGCGTGGGTGCTGGTGCTGATCGCCGCGCTCGTGCTCGTCATCACCGTTTTCGACCGCCAGTTGGCCAGAGCCGACCGGCGTCCCTGAGAGAGAGCGAACCACCGACATGACCACCACCCCCAACACCCCCGCCATCGACCCCGCCCGCACCGCGCTGCTGCTGATGGACTTCCAGCCCGCCGTGCTGGGCGCCGTGCCCGACCCGGAGGGCGTGCTGGCCCGCGCGGGCCAGGCGCTGGCCTGGGCCCGGACCCACGGCGCGCACGTCGTCTTCGTCCGCGTCGCGCTCGACGAGGCGGACGTCGCCGCCATACCCGCCCGCAACAAAGCCTTCGCGCAGGTCGCGGCGACCGGATACCTCACGGAGGGCAGCCACGGCACGGCGGTGCACGAGTCGCTGGAGATCCGGGAGCAGGACCTGACCGTGCGCAAGATCCGGTTCGGCGCCTTCGCCAGCGACACCGATCTGCGCGCCGAACTGCACGGGCGGGGCGTCGACACCCTGGTGCTCGCCGGACTCTCCACCAGCGGCGTTGTTCTGACGACCCTGCGGCTGGCGGCCGACGACGACTACCGCCTGTTCGTGCTGGCCGACGCCACCGCCGACCCCGACCCTGAGGTGCACCAGGTGCTCATGGAGAAGGTCTTCCCGCGACAGGCCGACATCGTCGCCACCGCGGAACTCGCCGGGCTGACGCGGACGCCGAACTAGGCTAGAGCTCCGAGTCCGCCAGGCGGTTCATGATCTCGGCGGCCTGGTGGAGCGTCCGGCGCTCCTCGGCGCGGAGCGTGGCGGAGATCGCGCCGGACAGCCAGGCCTCCCGCGCCGCCGGGATCCGCTCGACCAGCACCCGCCCGGCCCAGGTCGCGGTGACCAGGGCCTTGCGCCCGTCGTTCGGATCCTTGGCGGTGGTGATCATGCCGCCGGCGCGCAGCGCGGCCAGCGTCTCCGCCATCGACTGCCGCCGCACGTGCTCGGCCTGGGCGAGCTCGCTCGCGGTCACCGGACCGACCTGCACGATCCGGCCCAGGGTGGTCAGATGAGACCAGTTCCACGGCAGGTCGTCCAACGGGGCCTCGGTACGCAGCCGCGCCCGCAGCCGCGTCATGGCCCGCATCAGTTCGACGGCGGTGCCCTCGGACGGCACTGGTTCGCTGCTCACCGAGTCAGCATAGGACAGCGGCTCCAGCGGCTTCGTCCTCCGCGTCCGGCCCGCACCTGCGACGGCAACGCTCACACCTGCCGGGTGCGGCCCTCCCAGTACGGGTCGCGCAGCCGCCGCTTGTAGAGCTTGCCGTTGGGGTCGCGCGGCAGCTCGGCGACGAAGTCGACCGAGCGGGGGCGCTTGTACTTCGCCAGCTGCCGCTCGCAGTGCGCGAGGATGTCGGCGGCCAGCTCCGGACCCGGTTCGTGGCCGACCGCGGGCTCGACGACCGCCTTGACCTCCTCGCCCCAGTCCTCGTGCGGGATCCCGAACGCGGCGGCGTCGGCCACCGCGGGGTGGGTGAGCAGCGCGGACTCGATCTCGGCGGGGTAGATGTTGACCCCGCCCGAGATGATCATGTCGATCTTGCGGTCCCGCAGATAGAGGTAGCCGTCGGCGTCCAGGAGGCCGAGGTCGCCGACGGTGAAGAAGTCGCCGATCCGGTTGGCCCGCGTCTTGGCCTCGTCCTTGTGGTACTTGAAGCCGCCGGTCATCATCTTCAGGTAGACGGTGCCCAGTTCGCCCGTGGGCACCGGCTCCCCCGCGTCGTCGAAGACCGCGATCTCGCTGATCGGCCACGCTTTGCCGACCGTCCCCGGCCGCTCCAGCCACTCGCGGGCGGTGGCGTAGGTGCCGCCGCCCTCGCTGGCGGCGTAGTACTCCTCGACGCACTCGCCCCACCAGGCGATCATCGATCGCTTCACATGGTCCGGGCAGGGCGCCGCGCCGTGGATCGCATGCCGCATCGAGGAGACGTCGTAGCGGGCCCTGACCTCCTCCGGCAGCGCGAGCAGGCGGTGGAACTGGGTGGGGACCATGTGGGTGTGGGTGGCCCGGTGACGGTCGATCAGGCGCAGCATCTCCTCCGGCGTCCACCGGTCCATCAGCACCACCTCGTGGCCCAGGTGCAGCGAGGCGGCCGCGAACTGGAGCACGGCGGTGTGGTAGAGCGGGGAGCAGACCAGGTGGACGTTGTCGTCGCCCGCGCGGATGCCGAAGATGCCGAGGAAGCCGCCGAGCGCCGTCTCCTCCGGCGGCTTGCCGATCAGCGGTCGCCTGATGCCGCGCGGCCGTCCGGTGGTGCCCGAGGTGTAGTTCATGACCCAGCCGGTGGTCCGGTCGGCGGGCATCGCCTCGCTGTGGCCGTCCAGCAGTTCGGCGTAGGGCCGGAAACCGGGCAGCTCGCCGACGGCGTAGCGGCGCTCCTTGGGCAGGCCCGCCTCGTCCGCCGCGCCGGTCGCCGCCTCGGCGAAGCGCTCGTGCGCGATCAGCACTTTCGCCCCGCTGTCGGAGACGATCCAGCCGATCTCCGGGCCGACCAGGTGGTGGTTGACCGGCACCAGGTAGAACCCGGCCTGGGAGGCGGCCAGATAGGCCGTGAACAGCTCGATCCCGCTGGGCAGCACGACGGCGAAGGAGTCGCCGACGCCGAGCCCGGCCTCACGCAGTCCGTGGACCATACGGTTCGCGGCGGCGAGCAAGCGTCCGGCGGTCCACGCCTCGCCGTCGGGGGCGTGCATCACGGTGCGGTCGGGGTCGGCCTGTGCATCGGCCCAGAAGCCGGTCATGCCTGCTCTCCCTTCTCGGAGGCGATCCGGCCGAGCCTGGCCACGGCCTGCTCGAAGCCGCGGGTCAGTTCGTCCATGACGGCGGCCACGGGCCGCACCTCGTTCATCTGGCCGACGATCTGGCCGACCGGCGTGCCGATCAGCTCGGCCGTCTCGTAGGACTGGATCCGGCTGAGCGCGTCGGCGACCAGCAGACCCTGCAGCGGCATCGGCAGCGTGCCGGGGCTTTCCTCGCCGTCCCACGCCTCGGTCCACTCGGTGCGCAGCTGGCGGGCCGGCTTGCCGGTCAGCGAGCGGGAGCGGACGGTGTCGCCGCTGCCCGCGTCGAGCAGCTTCCGGCGCAGCACGGTCGAGGTCATGTCCGACTCGCTGACGGTCAGCCAGATCGAGCCGAGCCAGGCGCCCTCTGCGCCGAGCGCGAGCCCGGCGGCCACCTGCGCGCCGGTGCCGATCCCGCCCGCGGCGAGCACCGGCATCGGGTCGACGGCGGCGACGATCTCGGGGACCAGCACCATGGTGCCGATCTCGCCGGTGTGGCCGCCGGCCTCGTGGCCCTGCGCCACGATGATGTCGATCCCGGCCTCGGCGTGCCGCTGGGCGTGCCGAGCGCTGCCGGCGAGCGCGGCGACCAGCACCCCGGCCTCGTGGGCGCGCGCGATCACGTCCGGGGGCGGCGAACCAAGCGCGCTGGCCAGCAACTTGATGGGGTGCTCCAGCGCCACGTCCACGTGGGAGCGGGCGACCTCCTCCATCCAGCCGGTGATCCGCCACCCGCCACGCTGCCCCTCCGGCAGCTCGGGCACCCCGTGCTTGGCCAACTGCTCGCGGACGAAGGCGCGGTGGCCCTCGGGGATCATCGCCTCCACCTGCTCGACGGTGACCCCCTCGACCTTCTTGGCCGGCATCACGACGTCGACGCCATAGGGCAGCCCGCCGCACTGGGCGTCCATCCAGTCCAGGTCCTTGGCCAGCGCCTCGGCCTCGCCGTACCGGACCGCGCCGAGCACGCCCATACCGCCGGCCCTGGTGATCGCGGCCGCCACGGCGGGGAACGGCGTGAAGCCGAACACGGCGTGTTCGATGCCGAGTCGGTCGCTGAGTCGGGTTCTCATCGCTGCTCCCAAAAGCTGCGGACTCATCCTGCCGGGGGCAGTCTGGCGCACGGAGGAAGAGAGCGGAAGAGATTTTCTGACACAGCGTCAGATTTGGCCGGACGGTGGATTCAATGCCACCGGCGGGTCAGCGCGGCCAGAGCCGGCGGCTCCGGGATGACGCGGACCAGCGACACCGGCACCGGCCCTATCCCCCGGGCCCACGGCGGCAGCACTCCGCGCGGCGGCGGGGTGGCTTCGGCGGCCTCGTCGAGGCGGCGCAGCACCTCGCGCGCGTCGGCGGGACGCTCGCCGGGGTCCTTGGCGAGCAGGTCGAGGACCAGCCGCTCCAGCGGGACGGGGATCTCCGGCCGCTCGACGCGCGGCGGTGGCGGCTCGGCGTCGCGGTGGTCGAGCAGCACCACGAGCGGATCGCCCTTGTGGAACGGCGGGTGACCGAGCAGCAGTTCGTACAGCACGCAGCCGAAGGAGTAGAGGTCACTGCGCTCGTCGACGCCGGTTCCCTCGATCTGCTCCGGCGACATGTAGTACGGCGTGCCGACGGCGAAGGTGTTGCCGCCGAGGCGCGCCGTGGAGCCCTGGTCGCTGCCGAGGCGGGCGATGCCGAAGTCGCAGATCTTGACGGTGCCGTCGGCGGTGCGGATCAGATTGCCGGGCTTGAGGTCGCGATGGACCACGCCGCGTTCGTGGGTGTACGCGAGGGCTGCGGCTATCTGTCTGCCGATGCCGATGGCCTCGCTCGGCCGCAGGCGTCGGCTGCGCGCCGCGTCCAGCAGCCGGCCCAGATCCTCGCCGTCGAGCAGCTCCATGACCAGGAAGAGCACGCCCGACCAGTCGCCGAAGTCGTGCACCACGGTGATGCCCGGGTGCTGCAGCCCGGCCGCGAGCCGCGCCTCGCGGCGGAACCGCGCCCGCACCAGCTCGCCGTCGTGGTGACCCTCGGGCATCAGGCACTTGACGGCGACCAGGCGGCCCAACGCCTCGTCCTCGGCCCGCCAGACCTCCCCGGCCCCACCCCGTCCGATCCGCCGCAGCAGCCGGTAGCGACCCTGCACCAGCGTGTTCTCCTCCACCCCCACAGTATGCGCGGTGCCCTTCGCGCCAGGCAGGCGGACTGGACAGAGCAACATCAACTTAGGTTAGCCTTACCTTATGAGCCTTCCTGCCTCCTTCCTGGCCGCCGCCGGCTACACCACCCCACCGCTGTGGCGCATCCTCACCAAGTCCGGCTACTTCATGGGCCTCAGCGGGGCCATCGGCGCCACGCTCACGTACGCCGCCGCCGTCCGTCCCACCCTGCGATCGGGGGTGGGCGGCAGCGGCGACACCGAGGTTCTGCGGCGGCGCGCGGCGCGCTACCTGGCCTGGTCCGGCGTCGTGCTGCTGGTCGCCGGCTACTTCCAGCTCGCCGCGCGAGTGGCGCGGGCCGGCCACGGCACGGCGTTCGACTCGGCGCTGACGCCGACACGGATATGGACATTCCTCCGCACACCAGCCAAGCCGGGCACCTGGGTCGCACAGGGAACACTGACGCTGGTGCAGAACCTGGTGCTGGTGGCCACCGCCGTCGTGCTGATCTCGCTTTTCACCGCACGCGTCGGACGCCGCCTGGACACGGTGGCGCTGATCGCCCTGCCGCTGTCGCTCGCGACGACGCTGATCAGCGCGATTCCGACAGCGGCCTTCGCCGACCTCGACGACCTGCTCGACACCCTGCTCGTCCAGGCGCACATCATCAGCGGCACCGTCTGGGTCGGCGGCCTGGCCCTGCTCGTCGCCCTGGCCACGACCAGGCGCGCGCTGAGCGGCGACGCGGGTGTGCTGTGGGCGGATCTGTGGCGACGGTTCGGGCTCGTCGCGCTGATCTGCGTGGGCGCGGTGACGATCTCGGGGCTGTGGCTGACCTGGAAGGCCGTGGGCACGCTTCCGCAGCTCTGGACCACGACCTACGGGCTGTTCCTCCTCGTCAAGATCGCCCTGGTGCTGGGCCTGATCACCGCCGGCGGCTTCAACCAGTTCTGGCTCATGCCTCGCATCGCCCACGCCCGCCGCGCGGACGCGACCTCCTCCCTGCTGCACCTGACACTGCGGCACTTCCCCAGGGTCGTCTGGGTCGAGGCCGCCCTCGGCCTCGCGGTGCTGGGCATCCTCCCCTTCCTCACCGGCTCCGCGCGCACCGAGGCGGCCCCCGACAGCCCGGCTCCGACGGCGACCGCCGGCATCCTCGCCCTGGGCCTGCTCCTGGTCCTGACGCTGGCCGCTTCCCTCTACGCCACCGCCAAGGTCTCCGACACCCTCGCCCGCCGCCCAGTCCTACGGAGTCGTGGAATTTAGCCCTCCGATCGTCTATTTGCGCTGATGTAGCGGAGTATTGCGCCTGAGTGTCCGTCAAGTTACTTTGCTTGGCGGTACACCGCGCTCCGCTACCCCGCCTGCCCCACCCAGGGAGGACTCCCGATGAGACGCACACACCACGTCGCCTTACGCCGCTCGATCAGTGGGGCCGTCGCGGCGCTGCTCACGCTCACGGGCGCGACGCTCGTCGCGCTCGGCGCGCCGCCGACCGCCACGGCGGCGACCAACGGCGCGGGTGCGACGGCGCCGTTCACCAGCTACGAGGCGGAAGCGGGCACGCTCGGTGGAGGCGCCTCGATCGTCTCGCTGACCTCGGCGCCGACGACGCAGTACTCCAGCGCGGCCGTGGAGGCCTCCGGGCACGCGTACGTCCAGCTCACCGGTACCGGGCAGAGTGTGCAGTGGACGAACACCACCGGCGCGCCGATCAGCGCGATCAACCTCCGCGAGAGCATCCCTGACTCAGCCACGGGCGGCGGCACGACCGCGACGCTCGACCTCTACGTCGACGGCGCCTTCCGGCAGGCGCTGAACCTCAACTCGAGGCAGAGCTGGTTCTACGAGAACAGCAGCAACTACAACGGCAGCAGCCAGAACCCGGCCGACGGCAACCCCCGGCAGTACTTCGACGAGTCGCACACCTTCATCACCGGCGCCCCCATCGCCCCCGGCAGCACCCTGACTCTGACGAAGGACGCCGCCAACACCGCCGCGTTCTACTACATCGACGTCATCGATGTGGAGAACCCGCCGCCGCCGCTGGCCCAACCGGCCA
Organism: Streptacidiphilus sp. MAP12-20; assembly: GCF_041262525.1. Classification (NCBI taxonomy): domain Bacteria; kingdom Bacillati; phylum Actinomycetota; class Actinomycetes; order Kitasatosporales; family Streptomycetaceae; genus Streptacidiphilus; species Streptacidiphilus sp. MAP12-20. Next base: position 259,167 of record NZ_JBGCCK010000007.1, on the reverse strand, counting down.
ACTCCCTCTCCATCACCACCGACTGCGGCGCGGTGGCCGACAACACGCCGACGAACGGGTCCGCCGACAGCGGCGCCGTGGACAGCACCGCCGCCATCCAGAACTGCATCAACCAGGCCCAGTCGCAGAACAAGACCCTCTGGATCCCGGCGGGCACCTTCTACCTGAAGGGCACCACGGGCCTGCGCGCCCAGGGGATCACCATCGCCGGCGCCGGCATCTGGTACAGCACCATCTACCGGGACGTCCCGCTGCCCAACAACGTGGGCCTCGCCGCTCTGTTCGAGTTGACCTCGTGCCACGTCCAGGACTTCCATCTCGACTCGAACGCGACCAGCCGGGCCACGGTCGACGGCGGTGGCGGAGCGATGGACACCTCAGGCACGAACTGGGTGGCCGACGACATCTGGAGCCAGCACGTCGAGTCGGGCTTCTGGGCGTCCGGGACCGGCGGCACGGTCAAGAACAGCCGCCTCACCGCGATCTGGGCCGACGGCATCAACCTCAACAACGTGTCGCTGAACAACTCCGTCGGCAACAACCTGACCGCGACGAACAACTTCGTCCGCAGCACCGGCGACGACGGAATGGCCATCAACTCGGTCAACTACAACACCGACTCCAACGGCAACAAGACCTACTACACGCCCATGTCGCACATCACGATGACGCACAACACCGTCATCGCGCCCTGGGGCGGCAAGGGCATCGGCATCTACGGCGGCAGCAATCAGGACGTCGAGTTCAACTACATCGCCGACACCGCCCGCTACATCGGCCTGGGCGCAGGCCGCTTCGGCGTCAACGGCAACGACCTGCTGACCGCCACCGTCAACGGCAACGTCATCGTCCGGTCCGGCGGCAACGGCTACAGCCAGGGTCAGCCCGCCCTGCAGATCGGCAACGGCGGCGACGGGCAGAACGTCGGCGTCGTCGACCACGTCACCGCCACGAACAACACGGTCGTCAACGCCCTCTACGACGGCATCGGCTTCTCCACGTCCACGAACACGCTGCTGCAGAACAACACCGTCACCTCCCCGTGGCGCAACGGCATCGTGATCGCGCCGCCGTTCTATCCGGCGCCCACCGGATCGGCCACCGTCAGCGGCAACACGGTCACCGGCCTGGGTTCAGGGATGTCGCCGTTCCTGAACAACTCCAGCGGCTTCACCGCGACGACGAGCGGCAACAGCTGGCAGGGCGGCAACCCGGAGGGGCCGTACGGCGGCAGCGCCGCAGCCGTCCCCGGCGTCGTCCAGGCGGAGAACTACGACACGGGCGGCCAGGGCGTCGCCTACAACGTCACGTCGGTCAACGGCACCGCCAACGGCTACCGGGCCGACGGCGTCGACCTGGAGACGACGACGGACACCGGCGGCGGCTACGACCTCGGCTGGACCACGGGCGGCCAGTGGTTCCGCTACACCGTCGCCGTAGCGACGGCCGGTACGTACACCGTGAGCCTGAGAGTGGCCGCCCCCAGCGCGGTGACCGACGCCTTCCACCTGTCCGACGCGTCGGGAACCAACCTCAGCGGCAATCTCAACCTGCCCGCGACGGGTGGCTGGCAGGCCTGGACCACCGTCACGGCCCAGGTGACGCTGCCGGCGGGGCAGCAGGTGCTGACGCTCAATCAGGACAACGGCGGCTGGAACGTCAACAGCCTCCAGTTCGCCACCGCCGGTCCTGTCAACACCAACCTGGCCGCGGGCAGGCCGACCAGCGAGTCGTCGCACACGGACGTGTACCCGTCCTCGAACGTGACGGACGGCAACCAGAACTCGTACTGGGAGAGCACGAACAACGTCTTCCCGCAATGGGTTCAGGTGGACCTGGGCACGTCCCAGTCCGCGAGCCGGGTGGTGCTCCAACTGCCCGCCACGTGGGGTGCGCGCGACGAGACGCTCGCCCTGCTCGGCTCGACGGACGGCTCGACCTTCACGACTGTGAAGCCATCGGCCGCCTACACGTTCAGCCCGACGGCCAACAACACCGTGACCATCACCTTCCCGGCGACCTCGCAGCGGTACTGGCGGCTGAACGTCACCGCCAACACCGGCTGGCCCGCCGCCCAGATCTCCGAGTTCCAGATCTGGAACCAGTAACCGGGAGCCGAAAGGGGCGGGGCGCAACGCCCCGCCCCGCCCCGCCGATCGGGTCTCAGCTGCCGAGGTCCTCAGCTGCCGAAGACCTGGAACTCCCAGAGCGAGTAGCCCCACTGCGTGGCGCGTGCCGTTCCGTACATGCGGATGTAGCGGCCGCTGCCGGAGACGGTCAGGGTCTGGTTGCCGCCGGTGCCGGCGGTGGTGGAGTAGATCGTGGTCCAGTTCGTGGCGTCGTTGGAGGTCTGGATCTGGAACGCCTTGCCGTAGGCCGTCTCCCAGTTCAGGGTCACCCCGCAGATCGACCGCGTCGAACCCAGGTCCACCTGCAGCCACTGCGGGTCGGCGAAGGCGCTGGACCAGCGCGTGCCGAGGTTGCCGTCCACGGCGCTGGACGCCGGGAACGCGGCGTTCTCCTGCGAGGAGGCGGTCGCGGTGTGGTTCAGCGCCAGGTTGGTCGAGCCGCAGCCCCCACCTCCCCCGCCGCCGCTCGGCTGCGACCACAGCTGGGAGGCGGCGCCGGTGCAGGTCTCGATGTCCAGCCGGGCACCGGTGTTGCCGCCCGGATCGGTCAGGCAGAGACCCGAGTTGGGGTTGACCAGCTCTCCGTTCGCCTGGTGGGTCCAGTTCTGCGCGGCGGTGCCGTTGCAGGCGTACCAGTCGACGTTGGTGCCGCTGGTGGTTCCGGCGCTCACCACGTCCAGGCAGCCGCCCTGCACCCGAAGCGTCCCGTCCGTGTACGGGGACCACAGCTGGCCGGCGTTCCCGCCGTTGCAGGCGCTGACCCCGATCGGGTTGCCCTCGGTGTTGAGCGCGTTCTGGTTGGCCAGGCAGAGGCCGCCGATGCCGGTGATCGCGCCGGTCGCGGTGGCGGTTCCGGTCGGGGTGGAGTTCCCGCCCTGCTCGTAGACGGCCACGTAGCCGACGCTCATCGACGCGCCGGACGAGGTCGCCGCCGTCGGGGTGGTGGTGCCGGAGACGCCGTTCGGGTAGTTGCCGCCCATGGCGAGGTCGAAGATGAGGAAGAAGCCGTGGTCGATCGCCTGCTGCCAGGCGCTCGTGCCGACGGACGCCTCGGTGACCGTGCTCTCCACCGTGCCGTCCATCAGGAACTGCAGCGTCTCCGCGCTGGTGTTGGTGCGGTCCACGATGACGGAGTAGGTGTGGTAGCCGGTCTGGCAGCCGGACCCCGCGCCGGGGCAGGCGATCAGCGGATGGCCGCTGCTGCCCGCGGAGTCGTGCAGCGTCTGCGACGCCTGGTTGAGGCCGTTGACGTCCTCCATCATGTCGATCTCACCGGACTGGGGCCAGCCGCCGCCCGCCCGCATCGGCGAGCCGAGGGCCCAGAAGGCGGGCCAGTAGCCGAGCCCGTTCGCCGGGTTGGGCTGTTGGATCGACGCGGTCATCTCGAGCTTCCCGCCCGCCGGGGCCTGGAAGTCGCCCCTGGTGCTCTCGATCCGCGCGGACGTCCAGGTACCGCCGTTGTTGATCGCCTTGAGGACCAGGTGCCCGTTTCCATCGAGGTAGACGTTGTTGGTGGAACTGGTGGTCTGCTCCGTCTCGCCGGTGCCGTACCCGGTGCCGATGTCGTAGAACCAGTTCGCCGAGGCGGGTGCGGAGCCGGCCGATCCGGCGAAGTTGTCGCTGAACACCGTCGTCCAACCGGCGGGCGGCGGGGGTGCGTTGTCGGCTCGCGCGACCGGCGCGACGGTGAACGATGCGGCCAGGGCGGCGGTGAGCGCGGCGGCCAGTGCGGTGGCCGCCGCGGCGACCCTCGGTCTCCCGAACATGAGGCTGTGTCCCTTCAGCGCGGAATGGGGAGTGCTGAGCGCGCAGTCAGACGCGGGGCGGGCGTGTGAGAGCGCTCTCTGACACGAGTATCGTGCGAGCTTGTCTACTTGCGGTCAATACACGTGCATGGATGACCATCAGTCAGAGAGCGTTTTCCTAGCGGCCGCAGACCGCGCGTGCCGCGGACCTGCCGAGGGCTCGGACGACAACAGCCGACGGCATCGAATGCCGTCGGCTGTGTGCTGGACTCACCTGAAACGGGGACGCCTCAGCGGCGGACGCGGGGCATGCCGAGGCCGATCCAGCTGATGATCTCGCGCTGGATCTCGTTGTTGCCGCCGCCGAAGGTGAAGATCACGGCGCTGCGGTAGCCGCGCTCCAGGTTGCTGCGCAGCACCTCGCCCGCCGAGCCCTCCTTGAGCGGGCCGGCCGCGCCGACGACCTCCAGCAGCCAGGAGTAGGCGTCGCGGCGCGCCTCGCTGCCGTAGACCTTGACGGCCGAGGCGTCCTGTGGGGTCAGCACGTTGCGCTGGACGGCGTCGACCATCTGCCAGTTGAGCAGCTTCACGGCGTCGAGACGGCTGTGGGTGCGGGAGAGGCGCTGCCGGACCCAGGGGAGGTCGATGACGCGCTTGCCGTGGGCGAGTTCCGTCTCCCTGGCCCACTGCTGGACCTCGGCGAGGGCGCGGTTGGCCATGGTCGCGTGGGCGGCGAGGGTGACCCGCTCGTGGTTGAGCTGGTTGGTGATGAGCCGCCAGCCGGCGTTCTCCTCGCCCACGCGCATGCCGACCGGGACACGGATGTCCTGGTAGTAGCTGGCCGTGGTGTCGTGCCCGGCGAGGGTGCGGATGATGGTGGTCGAGTAGCCGGGGTCGGTGGTGTCGACCATCAGCATGGTGATGCCCTTGTGCGGGGGCGCGTCCGGGTCGGTGCGGGTTGCCAGCCAGACCCAGTCGGCGGTGTCGCCGTTGGTGGTCCAGATCTTCTGGCCGTTGACGACGTAGGCGTCGCCGTCGAGGACGGCCCGGGTCTTGAGCGCGGCGAGGTCGGTGCCGGCGTCGGGCTCCGAGTAGCCGATGGCGATGTCGATCTCACCGGTCAGGATCTTCGGCAGGAAGAAGGCCTTCTGCTCGGCGGTGCCGAACTTCATGATCGAGGGGCCGACCGTGTTCAGCGCCATGATCGGCAGCGGCACCCCGGCCTGGGCGGCCTCGTCGAAGAAGATGAACTGCTCGAACGGGCTCATCCCGCGCCCGCCGTACTCCGTCGGCCAGCCGACCCCGAGCCAGCCGTCGGCGCCTAGTCGGCGGTTGGTCTCGCGGTAGAACTGCTTCTGCCGGCGCGGGTCGTTCAGGCGGCCGTGCGCTTCCGGCGGCATCAGCTCGGCGAAGTAGGCGCGCAGTTCGGCGCGGAGCCGCTGCTGCTCCGGCGTGTAGTCCAGGTGCACGACGCTCTCCCTCTGCAAGTCCGGTATCAAGTCCGGTGCCGTCGGAGCGCAGACTAGAACGTGTTCCATAAACTCGGAAGAGTCAGCGCAGCGGGACGCCGGTAGGGTGCACTCACTCGCACGAGGTACTGAGCAGTAGGGGAGCTACTAGCCGTGGACGCGGACGTCATCGTCGTCGGGGCCGGCCTGGCCGGGCTGACCGCCACCTGCGAACTGGTCGCCGCCGGGCGTCGGGTGCTGCTCGTCGACCAGGAGAACCAGGCCAACCTGGGCGGACAGGCCTTCTGGTCCTTCGGCGGGCTCTTCCTGGTCGACTCCCCCGAGCAGCGCCGGATGGGCGTCCGCGACTCCTTCGAGCTGGCCTGGCAGGACTGGGAGGGCACGGCGGGCTTCGACCGCGCGGACGAGGACGCCTGGGCGCGCCGCTGGGCGCGCGCGTACGTCGAGTTCGCTGCGGGCGAGAAGCGGGCCTGGCTGCGCGAACGGGGCGTGAAGCTGTTCCCTGTGGTCGGGTGGGCCGAGCGCGGCGGCTACGACGCGCTCGGGCACGGCAACTCCGTCCCGCGCTTCCACATCACCTGGGGCACCGGACCCGGCGTCGTCGAGCCCTTCGTGCGGCGGGTGACCGAGGCGGCGGCGAGCGGGCTGGTCACCTTCGCCTTCCGACACCAGGTGGACGAGCTGCTGACCGGCGCGAACGGGGTGGAGGGGGTGCGCGGCACCGTGCTGGCGCCCAGCACGGGGGCGCGCGGCGAGGCGTCGAGCAGGGAGGCGGTCGGCGAATTCGAGTACCGGGCGCAGGCGGTGATCGTCACCTCCGGCGGCATCGGCGCCAACCACGAACTGGTCCGCGCCAACTGGCCCGCCCGGCTCGGCACCCCGCCCGCGCACATGCTCACCGGCGTCCCCGCCTACGTCGACGGCCGGATGCTGGGCATCAGCGAGGCGGCCGGCGCGCGGCTGGTGAACCGCGACCGGATGTGGCACTACGTCGAGGGCATCACCAACTACGCCCCCATCTGGCCCAACCACGGCATCCGGATCCTGCCGGGTCCCTCGTCGTTGTGGCTGGACGCCACGGGGAAGCGGCTGCCGGTGCCGCTCTTCCCCGGCTTCGACACGCTCGGCACCCTGGAGTACCTGCGCACGACGGGCCACGACCACTCCTGGTTCGTGCTGACGCAGAAGATCATCGAGAAGGAGTTCGCACTGTCGGGGTCGGAGCAGAATCCGGACCTGACGAGCAAGGAGCTGCGGAAGGTCCTGGCGGCGAGACTGGGCGGCGGCGCGCCCGCGCCGGTGGAGGCGTTCAAGCGGCAGGGGTCGGACTTCGTCGTCGCAGACTCGCTGCCGGAGCTGGTGAGGGCGATGAACCTGTTGACGGACGAGCCGCTGCTCGCCTACGAGGACGTGGAACGCCAGGTCGTCGCCCGGGACCGGGAGATCGACAACGCCTTCACCAAGGATCTGCAGATCGCGGCCCTTCGCTCGGCGCGGGCGTACCGGGGCGACAAGCTGATCCGGGTCGCCAAGCCGCACCGGCTGCTCGATCCGAAGGCGGGTCCGCTGATCGCCGTCAAGCTGCATGTGCTGACGCGGAAGACGCTGGGCGGCCTGCAGACCGACCTGTCGAGCCGGGTGCTGGGCGCGGACGGTGCTGCGATCCCCGGCCTGTACGCGGCGGGCGAGGTGGCCGGCTTCGGCGGCGGCGGGATGCACGGCTACCGCGCCCTGGAGGGCACCTTCCTCGGCGGCTGCCTCTTCTCCGGCCGCGCGGCCGGTCGCGCGGCGGCGGAGGCGGTGTAGCGATGCAGATCGTGGTGATGGGCGCGGGCAGCATCGGCTGCCATCTGGGCGGGTATCTGGCGGCGGTTCATGACGTCGAGGTCGGCCTGATCGGGCGGGCGGCGGCGATGTCGGTCCTGGCGGAGCGCGGGCTGACCTTGACCAGCGGTCGGCGGCCGGAACTGCGGCTGCCGGGCGCGGCGCTGACCCTCGCCACCGACGCCTCGGCGGCGGCGGGCGCGGACGTGGTGCTGGTGACGGTGAAGTCCGACGGCACCCGGGAGGCGGCGCGGCAGCTGGCCCCGCATCTCGCGCCGGGGACGGTCGTCGTCAGCTTCCAGAACGGCCTGCACAACGCCGAGGCGCTGCGCGAGGAACTGCCGGAGCAGACGGTGCTGACCGGCATGGTCCCCTACAACGTGCTGCAGACCGAGCCGGGCACGTTCCATCAGGGCACCGGCGGCGCGCTGATGCTGGACGACGCCCCGGTGGGCGCGCCGCTCGTCGCGGCGCTGACGGCGGCGGGGCTGTCCGTACAGGCGCGCGGCGACATGCGCGAGGTGCAGTACGCGAAGCTGCTGATGAACCTCAACAACGCCGTCAATGCCCTCTCCGGCCTGCCGCTGCGGGCGCAGTTGAGCGACCGCTCCTACCGCGCCTGCCTGGCGCAGTGTCAGACCGAGGCGCTGGCGGCCTACCATGCGGCGGGCATCCGCCCGGCCCAACTGGGCGCGGTGCGGCCGACCCTGACGCCAGTGCTGCTGCGCCTGCCGGACGCCCTGTTCACGCGGGCGGCCGCGAAGATGCTGGCGATCGACGCGAAGGCCCGCTCGTCCATGTGGGAGGACCTGCAGCGTGGACGGCTGACGGAGGTCGACTCGCTGCAGGGCGAGATCGTCTCCCTCGCCACTCGGCACGGCCGCAGCGCGCCGGGGTGCGCGCGGCTGGTGGAGTTGGTGCACGAGGCGGAGGTGGCGGGAGCGGGCAAGGCGCGTACCTGGTCCGGGCCGGAGCTGTTGGCGGAGCTGCGTCAGGCGGTGTAGCTCAGGCCGTGTAGCGATGGCCGGTCGGGGCCGTCCAGGTCGCGGTGCCGGTGGCCGGGTCGTGGGCGAGGTGCCAGCCGGCGCGGTGCTTGGCGAGGTGGTGGCGACGGCAGAGGGTGAGCAGGTTCTCGGGGGTCGTGGGGCCGCCTGCGGCCGGGTTGTGGTGGTCGAACGGCCGGACGTGGTCCAAGTCGCAGCGGCGGGCGGCGCGGGTGCAGCCGGGGAAGCGGCAGTGGCGGTCGCGGGCGGTGACGTGGCGGTGGACCTCGGCGGTGGGGCGGTACGTCGTCGGATCGGTCCTGATCAGCCGCCCGGTGACCGGCTCGACGAGCAGCCGACGCCAGACGCTGCCCGGCGCGGTAGCAAGGGCGCGGGCCTGACCCGGGGTGATCGGGCCGTGTCCGTCGAGCTCAGCGGACTCGGAGCCCGCGCCGATGAGGGTGTCGTAGGGAACGGTTACCACGATCGTGGCGGAGGCCGAACCTGTCACGTTTTTCGTGACAAGTTCGACCAGCGCGTCCGCCCGCCGCTGCGGCAGCGTGCGGTCGTCGGCGTCCAGCGTGCGAGCGCGCGCGTCGACGGCGGCGTCGACCAGCGCCGCGTCCGTCGCGGAGAGCAGCGCGCCGTACCAGGCCATGCCGTCCGGGTAGGCCTGGAGGGAGGTGTGACGGTCCGCCAGGGCCCGCTCGTGACGCTGCTCGGCACCCTCGGGGTCGGCCTTCAGCACGGCGCGGCGGATCGCCTGCCGGGCCGCGCCCACCGTCTGCTCGGGCAGCTTGTCCAGCACCAGCGCCTCGACGGCACCCGCGGCCTCGTCGTCCAGCGGACGGGTCAGCTCGGCGAGCGCCTTCACGTGCATGATCTGGACCCGACCGGCGGCCAGCAGCCCGAGCGTGTCCTGGAACCGCTCGGCGATCTCCGCCGCCTCGCGCAGCCGCGCACCCGCCGTGTCGGGTGCGATCCGCAGCGCGCAGGCGACCTGCTCGCGCGTCTCCTGGAAGTCGGCGAGCGCGTCGGGGCGGCCCGGGATGCACTCCAGCGGTTGCTCCTCCAGGTTCGCCAGGAGCTGCAGCTCGAGCGCCTCCAGCCAGCAGCGGTGCCGGTGCACGGCGACGAGCGCGTCGATCCGCCCCGCCGCCGACAGCTCCGCTCCCGCCAGCCCGGCCAGCCCTGCCGCACTCCCCGCTCCGGGCACCGCCCGCGCGAGATCCGCCGCGAACGCGTCGTCAGACCGGATTTCCATGTGCACCCCCCTTGGTGTTCGTACACCTCCATTCTAGTTCTCGGGACTGACAATCCCGGCCGTCCGACCGTCCCTTCGCACCTGCGGCAGTAGCGCAACAACGCTTGTGGCGACCAGCAACCAGACCGCGCCCGCCCCCAGCACCCACCGTGCGCCGACGACCGCCGCCACCGGCCCGGCCGCGACCAGCCCGAGCGGACCGAGCCCGAACGCCCCCAGCGACCCGTAGGCGGCCAGGCGTGCGCGGAGCTCCACCGGGATCCGCTGCTGGTTCACCGACTCGAAGAGCGCGCCGCAGACCGCCGACCCCGCGCCCGAGACCAACGCCGCCGCGCAGACGGCGATCCAGGGCAGGCCGAGGGCGAGCGCGCCCGGGGCGGCGGCGAAGCAGGCGGTCGCCCACACCGCCGTCCGCAGCGGGCGCGGGGGACGGCGAGAGCGGATCGTGAGGCCGGCGAGGAGCGCCCCCACGCCGTAGCCGCCCATCACCGCGCCCCAGGCGCCCGCCCCGCCGGGGCGCTGCGCCGCCAACAGCGGACCGAGGACCAGATACGGCCCCCAGACCAGCAGGTTGAACAGGCTCATGTGCAAAGTCGTCGTCCACAGCCAGCTCCGGGCACGGAACTCGCCCCATCCGGCGCGCAGGTCGGCGGCGAAGGAGACTGTCGAACCTGCGGCGATCGATCCGCTCGGCACCGAGCGGAGGCTCCACAACACCGCGAAGCTCAGCGCGAACGTCCCTGCGTCGACCGCCAGTACCGCGGCGGGGCCGGCCGAGGCGACCACCACGCCCGCGAGCGCAGGCCCGACCACGGCCGCGCCGCTGCGCATCATGCCCAGCGTGGCGTTGGCCCGCAGCAGTTGCCCCGCCGGAACCAGCGCGGGAACGAGCGCCGACTGCGCGGGACCGAATCCCGCCTCGCCGACGCCGGAGAGTGCGGCGAGGGCCAACATCGCCGGCATCGTGGCGGATCCCGTGAGCAACAGCACCGCGAACGCCCCCTGAGCCGTGCACCGGAGCAGATCCGCGCCGAGCATCACCCTGCGGCTGCCCAGCCTGTCGGCAGCCGTCCCGCCGAGCAGCAGCATCACCACCAGGGGCAGAATCCGGGCACCCATGACCAGTCCGAGCGCACCCCCGCCGCCGCCCGTGGCGAGCACAGCGAAAGCCAGCGCGAGCGAGGCCATCGCCGAACCTGTGAGCGACATCGCCTGCGCCCACGCGTACCGTCGGAATTCACCGCCGAGCCTGTTCTCCACGCGTCCGGACACGGCAGATCTGCGGCCTCGACGGCCGCTCGTACCAAGAGCCATGACGTCGAGAATGCAGCTGCCGGTTCGCGGATTCAAGACCTCCCGAGGATTGTGCAGCAAATTTCTCGGATATCATCCGAAGAAACAGAGACAGCCGCAGTAAATTCTTCATTTACTGCGGCATGAGAAATGGAGTCAGTCCGTCGATGCCCGTGCAGCCCGACGAATTCGCCGTCGCCGTCGAGCGCTACCTCGCCGCCACGCAGCTGAGCGAGGGCTCACGACGCGTGTACCGGATCTCGCTCACCTCCTGGGCCTGGACACTCGTCGGTCTGCCGACGCCCGCCGGCCAGGCCCGCAGAGGCGCGACGCCGCCCGTCGTCCCGCTGTCGGCACTCGACGAGCCGGGCGTCGCCGCCCGCCTGCGCGCAGCCCTCGTCTCCCGCAGCCCGCGTACCCGCAATCGGGAGCTTTCGGCGCTGCGCAGCGCCGTGCGCTGGTGGCGGGCGCAGGGCTGGCTGGCGAGCGACCCGCTGCGCGACCTCGACCTCTCCCCGGTTCCCGACCCGACAGCACCGCTGACCACCCGTCAGCTCCATGCCGTTCTCGGCCTGCGCGCCACGCTGCGCGACCAGACGCTCTGGCACCTCCTCCACGACAGCGGCGGCACGGTCGCCGAAGTCCTCGCGCTCGACATCGCCGACCTGGACCGGCCCCACCGCCGCACCCACGACCGCGGCGACCGCCTCGGACTCCCCCGGCTGACCTGGGGAGAACCGACAGCCCGCCTGCTCACCCTGCTCCTGCTCAGCCGCACCGCCGGACCCGTCTTCCTGAGGGACCGTCGCGCCCCGGCGTCCACCCCCGCCGAGGACCGCTGCCCGTTGACCGGCCGGGCCCGGCTCTCCTACCGCCGTGCCGCCGAGCTCTTCACGGAGGCCACCCGCCCCCTCGACCCCACCGGCCGGGGCTGGACGCTGCACTGCCTCCGGACTCCCCCGCAAGCCGGGGAACCAATGCGCCCGCCCGGACGTCTGCTCGTCTGAACAGGCGAGGTACTCGACACCGGGGAGGGTCCGTCATGCAGCCGATCACCGCTGCCCTGGGCCCCGCCGGCCTGCTCTGGCAACTGCTGGCCCACGTGCTGACAGGTCCCGGCGTCCTCCCCGCGGCGGCCGCCGCAACCGCCTTGGTGTTGCTGGCCGGAGTCGTCGGCGCCGCGATGGTCGTCGCCGGGGCCCTCGCCCTCCGGCTGCCACTCTCCGCACGCGACCGCGCCCTGCGGATGCGGGCCCGGCACACCGCCTTCCTCCCCCAACGCGACCCCGATGCCAGGGGCCGAAGCCGTCCGCGAGCGCCGTCCGCGCGCCCGGCGGCCGCGTCGCTGTCACCGGGCTGACCCGACGTCAGCCCTTTCGCGCTGCCGCCTCCGAAGTGATCCGTCATCACCCCGACGCCTTCCGGAGGCTTCCTCACCATGTCCGTTTTCGCCGTACTCGACCCCGTCGTGTCCGTGGCTCACGCCGCGCTCGCCGGGATGTCCCAGGTGCTCCCCACCGCTGCCGCGATCGTGCTGCTCACTGTCGGCGTGCGGCTGCTGCTCCACCCGCTCGCCCGCGCCGCCGTGCGCGGGGAGAAGACCCGCACCCGACTGGCCCCGCAGCTGGCCGCGCTGCAGCGACGTCACCGCAAGGACCCGGCGGCGCTGCAGAAGGCGACCACCGAGCTGTACCGCAGCGAGGGCTCCTCGCCCCTGGCCGGCTGCCTTCCGCTCCTCCTCCAACTCCCCTTCTTCTCGGTGATGTACCGCCTCTTCACCAACGACGGCGATCTCGGCGGGCACGGCCTCTTCGGCGTCCCGCTCGGCGAGCACGTCGGCGCCGCACACGGCGGGCAACTGCTGGTCTTCCTCGCCCTCTACGCGCTGCTCGCCGGCCTCGGCTACGTCGCCTTCCGCCGTACCCGCAGCGCGGCCCCGCTGGACGCCGCAGGCAACCCCGCCGCCAAGATCGCGCCGTACCTGTCCTTCGGCACCGTGCTGTTCGCGACCCTCGTGCCCCTCGCCGCCGGGCTGTACCTGGCGACGACCACCGCCTGGACCCTCGCCGAACGGGCCCTGCTCCTTCGGTCCTGACGCCGGGCGTCCCCGCGTGTCCGCGTGTCCGCGTGTCCCCGTACGGCCCGACGGGCGCTGATGCCTAGGCTGTGCGCGGAGGTTCCAAGTGGACGTGAAAGCCGACGTGGTCCCGTTGCGGACGCCCGGACGCGCGCCGGCCCGCACGCCGCTGCGGGTGCTGCCGCTGCCCGACCACGACCGGGTCGGCATCGTCCTGGTCTGCCGCAGCCGCACGCTCGCGCAGGCGACGCTCGACTTCTGCGTCCGCCTGCTGCCGACCGGTGACCCCGCGCCGGTGGCCGCGGTCGGCCCGGCCGCTGAAGGTGTGGTCGCCGCCGCGCGCCAGGTCGACCAAGGCGTCGGCGTCGCCGTGCTCTGCGATCTCCCCGACACGGCGCACTCCGTGCTCGCGCTCCTCGACCGGGCGGAGGAGCTGACGCTCCCCTTCCCGATCCGCTTCTGCGACGCGCCCCTCGTCGAGGGCGCGGTCCCGGCCGTGGCGACCGCCGCGGCCGGCGGCGACCTCGCCGCCGTGGTCGAGGCGGCGGAGGACGCCTACCGCCTCCGCAAACGCCCCGACAACCCTCACCCCTCCCACGTCTGACCGGACGTCAGCGCGCTGAGCAGCTTCGCCTCCCGGTCCGGGTCGAGGCCGAGGGCCGGGCGGTCGGGGCGTTGGGGGGCGGTGCCGCCGATGGACTGGAGCCAGGACCAGGTGTCCGCCACCGTGTCGGCGACCGGGCGCAGGCGTAGTCCCGCCGCCAGGGCCTTGCTGACGTCCGTGCCGTGCATGGTGTCGTGGTCCTCGCCCGGGGGGATCCAGACCGGGAGGTCTGTCCAGGGTTCGATGCCCGCGTCGAGGATGGGCTGCGGGTCGGTCCAGCGCAGTTCGGCCGCGGAGCCGGTGACCCGGACGCAGGTCTCCAGCAGTTCGCCCATCGTCGTGAAGCCGGGCGGGCTGATCAGGTTGTAGGCGCCGCCGAGGCCCGTCGTGACCGCGTCGAGCAGCCAGGCGGCCAGGTCCCGCGCGTCGATGTACTGAAGCGTCAGGTCCCGGGGGCCTGGGGCCAGTACGGGGCCGCCGCGCGCGATGCGGCCGAGCCACCACGGCAGTCGGCCCACGTTCTCCCACGGGCCGAGGATCAGCCCGGCACGGCCGAGCAGCGCACGGTCGCCGAACGCGGCCAGCGCTGCGAGTTCGCCGCCGCGCTTGGCCTCCGCGTAGGGGGCCTCGGTCGCGTCCGGGGAGCCGTCGACGACCGCGAACGACTCGTCGCTGCCGGCCGGGGCCGGGTAGTGGTAGACGGACCCACTCGAGACGTACGCGTAGCGGCCGACCCGGTCGGCCAGCAGCCGGGCCGTGTCCCGCACGGCGACCGGCGCGGCGGACCAGGTGTCGACGACCGCGTCCCAGGTCTCCGCGCGGGTCTCCGCGCCCTCCAGCGCCGCGAGGCCGCCGGGGGCGAGCCGGTCGCCGCGCAGGACCGTCGCGCCGGGCGGAGCGGGGTGGTTGCCTCGGTGGAAGACGGTCACGTCCCAGCCGCGCGCCAGTGCGTCCTCGGCCACGGCCCGGCCGACGAACTCGGTACCGCCGAGTATCAGGAGCTTCATACCCCCGAGCCTGCCGCAGGACCACACGGTCGGGTCAGGACGAGGTCAGGACTCGCCGGGGTTGCTCGCTGAGAGCGCAAACCAGGCCCGCTCCTCGTCGGCCAGCGCGTGCTGCAGTCGCTCCAGCTCGACCGGCCGCAGGCCGGCCGGAAGGCGGTCCAACGCGAACCAGCCGACCTCCAGCGACTCGTCGTCGTTCACCCGGGCCTCGCCGCCCACCAGGCGGCAGCGGAAGGTGAGCGCCAGGTACTGGGCATGGTCGCCGTTGGCGTGGACGACCGGCGGGTCGACGGACACGCTGACCAGCCGCTCGGGGACGACGTGGACGCCCGCTTCCTCCCACGCCTCGCGGACGGCGGTGTCCGCGGGCTGCTCGCCGGGCTCGACGATGCCCCCGAGCAGGGCCCAACGGCCGCCGTCGGCACGGCGGGTGAGCAGCACCCGGCCGTCGTCGTCGAGGATCACGGCGTTGATCCCGCTCATCCAGAGTGGACGGGTGCCGATGTGGGCGCGCAACTCGCGAATGAAATCAGGTACGGGCATGCGGCCAACCCTATGCGCGCACCGGTGACATCCGGCCAACCCCGGGTCTACGGTGGACCGGCCGGTGCGGGGACGGGCGAGCGGGGGTGCGCCGATGTCGGACATCGCGGTGCCCGCGCGCGACGGCGCGCTCTGTGACGTGGTCGGCGTGCTGCTGCTGGCGGCGTGCGCGGCCTGGACGGTCTACAGCGCCTCGGGGCGTCAGGCCCAGCCGGAGGGGATGCTGCTCGGACTGCTCGCGGTCACGGCCGGATACGCGCTCGGGCGGATCGCGGGAGCCGTGCTGACGGTGGCCGGGCTGCTGACGCCCGCCGCCGCTGTCGCGGTGCTCGCGCCGACGCTCGGCCCCGCGCTCCTGGACGACGACGCGCTGGCCGCGCTGCTGTCGCTGGCGGTCGGGGCGGCGTGCTGCGCCGGCTACGCGGCGCGGAGCCGGACGGCGACGCCGTGGCTCTCCCGAGCCTGCGTGCTGCTGGCCCTGGTCCTGGCAGCCGAGTCGCTGCTGACCGACTCCACCGTGGGCACGCTGGCCTGCGGGGGAACCCTCGTGGTGGCCGGATCCGTGCACGCGACCGAGCGGCGCGGGTGGCCCTCGGCGCTGCTGGGGCTCTGTGCGCTGCTGGCCGTCGGGACGACGGTGCTGCTGGCGCGCGGCGGCGCGGCCGGCGCGCCGGTGCCCGCGGACCATCTCGGGCTGTGGCGGGCAGCGCTGGCCGACCTCGACCAGCAGCCGCTGCGCGGCGTCGGTCCGGGCGACTTCGCGGGCGGCAGCGCGTCCTCGGCGGCGCTGCAGGCGGCGGCCGAGCAGGGCTGGCCGGGGGCGGCACTGCTGGGCTGCGCCTTCGCCTGGACGCTCTGGGCACTGGCCCGCTCGCCCCGCCCGACGCCCGCCGCGTTGAGCGCGGCGGGCGCGCTGACCGCGCTGGCCGTGCAGGCGTCGGTCAGCCCGGTGCTGAGCGTGCCCGCGGTGATCGTCGGCGCCGGGCTGCTGCTGGGCCTGGCGACGGCTTGTCCTTAGACCGGCCAGTCCTAGGGCAGCCCGAGGAAGTCGGCCATTTCTTCCACCGTGTGGGCGAAGAACTCGTCCGCCGGGTCGACCGAGCCGACGAGGTGGCCGAACAGCTCGAAGCTGATCATGCCGAAGAGCTGGGTCCAGGCCACCAGACCCCGGGTCAGCAGACCTGCGCTGACCTCGGGTGCGACCGCGGAGACGAGCGCGGCGGCCTGCTCGGCGAGGGCGCCCCGCAGTGGGCGGACCGGGGCGGTGAGCTGGACCTGGCCCGCGCCCGAGCGCAGCACGGAGATCAGCGCGAGGGCGACCCTGGCTGCGGGGGCGACCGTCTCCGCGGGGGCGGCGTAGCCGGGCACGGGTGTGCCGTAGAGGAGGGCGTACTCGTGCGGGTGCTGCCTGGCCCAGGCGCGGACGCTGTCGCACAGGGCGTGCCAGCGGGCGCGGGCGTCGTCGGGCGGGCCGGCCGCGACGGCCTGCTCGGCCCGCTCGCCGAGGGCGTTGTACGCGTCGATGATCAGCGCCGTGAGCAGCTCGTCCCGGCTGGGGAAGTACCGGTACAGCGCGGAGGAGGCCATGCCCAGCTCCCGCGCGACGGCGCGCAGGGAGAGGCGCTGGGCGCCCTCCTCGGCGAGCTGCCGGCGGGCCTCCTTCTTGATCTCGAGAGTCAGCTCGTCGCGGGCTCGCTCCCGGGCGGTTCG
The DNA here is from genome assembly GCF_041262525.1 of Streptacidiphilus sp. MAP12-20. NCBI lineage: Bacteria > Bacillati > Actinomycetota > Actinomycetes > Kitasatosporales > Streptomycetaceae > Streptacidiphilus > Streptacidiphilus sp. MAP12-20. Next base: position 242,519 of record NZ_JBGCCK010000007.1, on the reverse strand, counting down.
GATAACGGTTGCCATGGCCACGAGTCTGACACATCCGAGAGCAATGCACCCAGAGCAGTTCACTGAACCGAAACGAGAGCACTGCTCTTGACAGAGCGCAGCGCACGCGCCATAGTCGTGCCAGGCAAGCAAGCGAGAGCACTGCTCTCGAAGTGGAACCCCAATCTCGCACAGCTGAAGGAGCACACCATGAGCGCCGACGCCGCCAATGCCGCCAGCCCCGCCCCCCGCCTCATCAAGCCGCAGGGCCGCCTGATGGTCACCCTCGACAAGCTGACCCGCAAGACCATGATCTGGCTGACCTACCGCGGCATCAGCATCCGCGACTCCCGGGTGCTCGCCGTCCGTGGCCGCAAGAGCGGCGAGTGGCGCACCACCCCGGTCAACCTGCTCACCCTCGACGGCGAGCGCTACCTCGTCGCACCCCGCGGCCACACCCAGTGGGTCCGCAACATGCGCTCCGTCGGCGGCGGCGAGCTCCGGCTCGGCCGGAAGGCCGAGGCCTTCACCGCCGTCGAGCTCGCCGACGCCGACAAGCCGCTGATCCTGCGCGAGTACCTGCGGCGCTGGGCCTGGGAGGTCGGCTACTTCTTCGGCGACATCAACGCCGACTCGCCCGCGGAGGAGCTGGAGCGCGTCGCCCCCGGCTTCCCGGTCTTCAGGATCACCGCCGCCTGATTCGCAACACCCGAAGACCCGGCACCCGAACTACAGGTTCTCCCGCACCCAGCGGGCCAGCTCCACCGCGCAGCCGTCGACCGACTCCCGCCAGCTCTGCGCCGCACCCTCGCCCGCGTCGTCGCTGACATGCTTCACCAGCCGCACCGGCAACCCGGTCTGACGCACCGCCTGGGCCACGGCGTAGCCCTCCATGTCCACCAGGTCCGCCTGCTCGGCGAGGCGCGCCCGAGCCGACTCCTCCGCGACGAAGAGGTCACCGGTGGCGAGCACCGGCCCGCGACCGGTCAGGCCGATCGGCGCACCGTAGGTGACCCCGGTCAGCGACGCCAGGACATCGGAGGCCAGGTCGTGCTGGATCACCGCGCTCACCTCGTGGGTGGCCCCCGCCAGGCCGGACTTGAGCGCCCCCGCCGTACCGAGGTTCACCACCCCGGTCGGCCGCGGGCCCCGCGCCAGGACCGTCGCGACCGCTGTCGCCGCATTCACCTTGCCCATGCCGGTGAGCAGCACCGGAAGGTCGGTGGTCAGATGGGCCGCCTCCTCGGCGACGGCGACGACGAGCAGCGGGCGGGCGGGGTCGATCTCTCCGATGAGGCGCATGCAGCCATGCTAACCAGCGCGGAAATGCCCACGTCCCCCGCCTGCGAGCGGCTAGGTTGGCAGGTATGAGCACCCCAGAGACCTGGACAGCTGTCGACGACTACCTGACCACCACGCTGGGCCTGCGGGACCCGGCACTTGAGAACGCGCTCAAGGCCAGCGACGCCGCGGGACTCCCGAAGATCGAGGTGTCCCCGCCCGCCGGCCAACTGCTGAACCTGCTCGCCGAGATCCAGGGCGCACGCCGGATCCTCGAGATCGGCACCCTCGGCGGCTACTCCACCATCTGCCTCGCCCGCGGCCTGGCCGAGGGCGGACGGGTGGTCACCCTGGAGTACGACCCCCGCCACGCGGAGGTCGCCGCCGCCAACATCGCCGCCGCCGGCCTCGCCGACCAGGTCGAGATCCGCGTCGGCAAGGCCCTGGACACGCTGCCGCAGCTGGAGTTGGAGGGGCGCGAGCCCTTCGACCTCGCCTTCATCGACGCCGACAAGGAGAGCAACCCGCAGTACATCCAGTGGGCGCTGCGCCTGGCTCGCCCCGGCGCGCTGATCGTGGTCGACAACGTGGTCCGCAACGGCGGCGTGCTCGATCCCGAGGGCAACGCCGCCATCCAGGGCACCCGTGCGGCGCTGGAACTGATCGCGAGCGAGCCGCGCCTGTCCGGCACGGCGATCCAGACCGTCGGCGCCAAGGGCTACGACGGCTTCGCGATCGCCCGCGTGCTCGCCTGACGCTCTCGCCCGACGATCAGACCGCGAACGCCCCGTCCGGCGGTGGCGGCGAGGGGACGGCGGTCCGGTCCGTGACCGGGCGCGCACCGGAGGCGAAACCGGTCAGCCGCTCCCCCGCCACCACACGGGCGGGGAACGGGTCGCCGGCCGTCCGCCGGGTCAGCGCCTCGACCGGAAGCGGTCGCGTCGAGGCGAGGAGCACCAGGTTCCCGTAGCGGCGACCGCGCAGCACGGACGCCTCGGCGACCAGCGCCAGCTCGGGGAAGACCGAGCCGACGGTGGCCAGCTGCCCGCGCACGAAGTCGAGCGGCGCGCCGTCGGCGAGGTTCGCGGCGTAGAGGCCGCCAGGCCGCAGCGCGCGGCCGACGGCGCGGACGAACTCGATCGAGGTCAGCGCGGCGGGAATGGTGTGCCCGCCGAAGACGTCCGCGACGATCAGATCCGCCCCCGCCGCCGGAGCGCGGTCCAGCACCAGGCGCGCGTCCGCCGCCTCCACCTCGAGCCCGACGCCCGCATCCCACGGCAGCCGCTCGCGCACCAGCGCGATCAGCCCGGCGTCGAGCTCGGCCACCCGCTGCCGCGAGCCGGGACGCGTCGCGGCGACGTAGCGGGGCAGGGTCAGCGCCCCGCCGCCCAGATGCAGGGCGTCGACCGGCCTGCCCGGCTCCGCGCACAGGTCCACCGCGTGCGCGAGCCGCTGCGTGTACTCGAACTCCAGGTGGAGCGGGTCGTCGAGGTCCACGTAGGACTGCGGCGTGCCGTCCATGGTGAGCAGCCAGCCGCGCCGCCGGTCCAGATCAGGGAGCAGCCTGGCCGTGCCCAGGTCGACCACCCTGGTGATCGGCAGGCCCTCCGCGGGTCCGTTCGGCTCGGCGTCCACGCGCTCGGTCCACTCCTGGCTCATGCGCACATTCTGTGCCGTCCCGACACCTGACGGAAAACTGTCCGCAAAAAACTCGGACCGCGTACAACCTTCACCAGCAGGTGGGCGTCTTCCTTGTGTCCGACGCCGTTGACCGAAGGGAAGCCCGTGCGACAGCCGACCCTCGCCTCCACGGTGCCGTTGCTGCGTGCCCGCACCGCCCGCAGGCTCGCCGTGCTGACCTTCCGCGACGTGCCGGACCGCGGCGTCTTCGCCGCGCAGCTCGACCGGCTGCTGCGCTCGGCGACCCCGGTCTCGGTGGCCCAGGTCGAGCAGGCGATGTCGGGCGGCGCGCCGCTCCCCCCGCACAGCGTGCTGATCACCTTCGAGCACGGCCACCGCGACGTCGTCTCCCACGCTCTGCCGCTGCTCGCGGCGCGCCGGGTCCCCGCGCTGGCCTTCGTCGTGGCGGGGCTGGTCGACACGGATCTGCCGTACTGGTGGGACGAGGCCGAGTACCTGGTCGGCGAGGGCGGCTGGGCACGCTGCCTGTCCGGCCGCGCGGGCGGCGCGGTCGCTGGGGCGCTGGCCGCCCTGCCCGACCCCGACCGCCGCCGCAGCCTCGCCGAGCTCCGCGTCACCGCCCGCCACCGCGCGCCCTCCGCCCCGCAGCTGACCACCGCCGACCTGGCCTCCCTGCTGGACGCGGGTATCGCGATCGGCAGCCACGGGCTGGACCACGCCCGCCTGGACCGCTGCGACGACTACGCGCTGCACGAGGAGATCTCCGGGGCGCACGACCGCCTCACGGCGCTGACCAGCGGGCAGGTCAGCTCCTTCGCCTACCCCGACGACATCCACGACCTGCGCGCGGTCTCGCTGCTGCGCGAGCTCGGCTACCGCAGCGCCTTCCTGAACGACGGCCTCCTGGTCGACCCCCGCGGCGGCCTGCCCGACCTGCTCTGCGTCAGCCGCCTCCGCGTCGACGCCCGCACCGCCCGCACCCGCCTGGACGCCGCGCTCTCCGCGTGGTCCCCCTCCGCCACGCGCGCCAACCGCCGCTGGCGCGGAGCCGAGGTCGTGTAACCCGCGCAACTCGTCCAGGGGAGGGACCGTGGTCCGGCGAGTCGCACGTCTGATCTGCTGCGCAGCGCTTCTCTTCGCTCTGAGTGCCAGTGCCTCGACGGCTTCGCCGTGGCGGCCGACCCGACTGCCGGCCACCCTGGTCGGCAACTGGGAGCCGGTCGACGCATTACGCCCCGCCCTCGTCCTCGACGGCGCCGGTCACTTCAGGGAGGGCGACGGATGCCACGGCACCGTGGCGCTCACCGGAGGCAGTCTGCGGCTGATGCCGAGCCCTGGCGGCCCGCCCTGGTGCGCGGCGGAGGCCCACCGCTGGACTCTCCGGCGGAACCGGCTCGTTCTCGACGGCGACACCTTCACCGACCCGGCCCACGAAGCCCTCACGCGCGCCCAGTGCCTGCGCGGCTACTGGACCCTGGTGCGATGGACCGAGTTGGTCGACGCCGTCAACTGGACCCATGACTTCTACTCCCCACAGGATTCGCTGACGCTCTCCGCGCAGCCGTCCCTGCACGCAGACCATGCCGCCCTCGCCTTCTACGGCGACGGCACGGGCAGCGCCACCTGGGACGTCAGCTTCGCCACGCACCACCGGGGCCACGATCTCCAGCTCCACCGCACCGGCCATGTCACCTTCACGTACCTGACGGCTGCCGAGCCCGCCTGGGACGCGCCATCGGACTCGCCCTGGACCCCCGGCCCTGACACCGTCTTCTACTCCCAGGCCCAGGGCAGCACAAACGACGAATGGCGCATGGACGGCCGACTCGGGTATCCGCTTGAATTCAACCTCGCCCCGATCCCGAGCGGCTTCAGCTGCACCGGCGCGCAACTCACCCTGACGGGCGACCGCCGACTCCTCGTCCTCACGCGCACCTCGACTCCCCCCGAGTACGGGATCCCGCTCTAGCCGGAAAGGCCCCGGCCCTCCGGGTAGGCCAGCGCGGCGGCCGACAGCGGCTCCTCGCGGCCGCTGCGCAGCACGGTGAGGGTGCCCTCGCCCTGCTCCCGCAGCGGGCGCGCGCGGCGCAGTGCCTGCTCGGCCACCGCTCGGGCGGAGCCGAAGAAGATCAGGTCCGGGCAGCTGTCGGCGAGCGCCGCGCGGATCTCGGCGGTGAGCAGCTCGTAGTGCGTGCAGCCGAGGACCAGCGCGCGCGTCCCGGCCGGGGTGAGCGCGGCGGCCGCGGCGACGCCGGCGGCGACCGCCTCCGCGTTCGCGTACTCGACGGCGTCGGCCAGGCCCGGGCAGGGGATCTCGGTCACGTCCGCGCCGGAGGCGAAGTCACGGATCAGGCCGCGCTGGTAGGCGCTGCCGGTGGTCGCCGGGGTGGCCCAGATCGCGACGCCGCCGCCCGACGCCGCCGCAGGCTTGATCGCCGGGACGGTTCCGATCACCGGGATGTCCGGCTCCAGCTCCGCGCGGATCGCCTCCAGCGCGTGCACGGAGGCGGTGTTGCAGGCGACGATCAGCGCGTCCGGCTTCTGCTCCGCCGCCGCGCGGGCGACCGCGAGCGCGTGGACGGTGATGTCCTCGGGTGTGCGCGGGCCCCACGGCATGCCGTCGGGGTCCTGCGAGAGCACGAGGTCGACGTCGGGGCGCAGCGCCCGCAGCGCGGCGGCCGCGGGGAGCATGCCGATACCGGAGTCCATCAGTGCGATCTTCACGGGCTTCGCAGCACCTCCATACGCCACTCCCGGACACGTCCGGGGGCAAGTCTATGGTCCGCATGGTCCACACACCGGGCCGGGGCCGCCCTCACGCAGCGCCGATGTGGAAGGTCTTCCGCAGCGTCTCGTGAACCGTCCACACGGTGCGGTCGCCGGCCGCGAACACCGCCATGTCGCCGGGGCCGATCTCCAGGGCGGTCCCCTCGTGCTCGACCGTGACCCGGCCCGACAGAACGGTGAACATCTCGTCGGCGGGGAACACCCAGGAGAACGCCCCCGGCGTCACCTCCCAGACTCCCCGCACCGCGCCCTCGGGCGAGTCCCAGAGCACCGCGGTGGACTGCACGGGAGCGCCGGCGAGCACCTGTCCTTCCTCCCAGGAGTCGGGGGTCAGCACAGCGTCGGGAACGTGGGCGACGAACGGCACGGGTGAGCTCCCTCGGTCGATGATCGAACGGGACGACGCTACGAACGCCCCGGCGCGCTCCGACACCCTCACGCCGTCAGAGACACGCCGTCACCCGTGACAGGTTGCTCGGCCGACCGGCGGCCGGGTGCGGCATACTCGCGCGGGTGACCGTGCTGAGCTTGATCGCTTGCCTGTCCCTGCTGGCCTGGCTGTGGCTGACCTTCGGCCAGGGCGGCTTCTGGCGCACCGACCTGCGGCTGCCGCCACGCGGAGCGGCCGCCGACGGGCCGCGCCCGTCCGTCGCGATCGTCGTGCCCGCCCGCGACGAGGCGGAGGTGCTGCCGGAGAGCCTGCCCTCCCTGCTCGCGCAGCGCTACGCGGGCGAGGCCAGAGTGATCCTGGTCGACGACGGCAGCACCGACGGAACCGGCGAGCTGGCCCGACGCCTCGGCGCGCAGTCCGGCGCGGCACTGCCGCTGACGGTGACCTCGCCCGGGGAGCCGCCCGCCGGATGGACCGGCAAGCTGTGGGCGCTGCGCCACGGCGTCGAGCTCGCCGGGGACGTCGAGTACCTGCTGCTCACCGACGCGGACATCGCGCACGCACCCGATTCGCTGACCGAGCTCGTCGCCGCCGCAGAAGCGGAAGGGGGCTACGACCTCGTCTCGCAGATGGCCAGGCTCAGCGTCCGGACCCGCTGGGAGCAGCTGATCGTTCCGGCCTTCGTCTACTTCTTCGCCCAGCTCTACCCCTTCCGGTGGAGCAACAAGCCGGGAGCCCGGACCGCCGCCGCAGCCGGCGGCTGCACGCTCGTGCGCAGGGAGGCGCTGGCGCGCGTGGGCGGGGTGGCGGCGATCAGGGGCGCGGTGATCGACGATGTGAACCTGGCTCGGCTCGTCAAGGGCGGCGGCGGCCGGACCTGGCTGGGCCTCGCGGACCGGGTCGACAGCGTCCGCCCCTATCCCGAGCTGGCGCAGCTGTGGCGGATGGTCTCCCGCAGCGCCTACGCACAGCTGAGGCACAACGTCTTCCTGCTGCTCGGCACCGTGCTCGGGCTGGCCCTGGTCTACCTGGTGCCCCCGGTACTGCTGCTGACCGGCCTGATCCTCGCGGAGCCGCGCGTGGCCGCGCCCGCCTTCGCCGCCTGGGCGCTGATGGCCGCCACCTACCGTCCGATGCTCGCCTACTACGGCCGCCCGGCCCGCGAGGCGCTGCTGCTCCCCTTCACGGCCGGGCTCTACCTGCTGATGACCGTCGACTCGGCGGTCCAGCACTGGCGCGGCCGCGGCGCCGCTTGGAAGGGCCGCACGTACCCTGCCCCGGACCAGCAGCAGAACGAACTGCCCGTCCCCTGACCCGCGAGGGCCAGGAAACGGGCAGTGGGCAAACACCGTCAGGGCCTCAGAGCGCCACGCCCATCAGCGCGTCGACCGTCCGGGAGACCAGGCCCGGCGCGCCGGTGTCCTGGCCGCCCTCGGTCTCCTGCCGCGCCGCCCACGCGTCGACCGCGGCCAGCGCGGTCGGCGTGTCGAGGTCCTCGGCGAGCGCCGCCCGCACCTGGGCGAGCAGCTGCGTCGCGTCCGGGCCGTCGGGGCGGGAGACGGCGGCGCGCCAGCGGGCGAGGCGCTCCTGCGCCGACGTCAGGTCGGCGTCGGTCCACTCCCAGTTGCTGCGGTAGTGGTGCGCCAGCAGCGAGAGCCGGATCGCCGCCGGGTCGACGCCCTCGCGCCGCAGCGCGGAGACGAAGACCAGGTTGCCGCGCGACTTCGACATCTTCTCGCCGTCGAGCGCGACCATGCCGGCGTGGACGTAATGGCGGGCGTAGGGGTGGGCGTCGGTGACGACGTTGGCGTGCGAGGCGCCCATCTCGTGGTGCGGGAAGACCAGGTCGCTGCCGCCGCCCTGCATGTCGAAACTCATCCCGAGGTGCTGCAGCGCGATCGCCACGCACTCGATGTGCCAGCCGGGACGGCCGTGGCCGAGCTCGGTGTCCCAGGCGGGCTCGCCGGGGCGGGCGGAGAGCCAGAGCAGTGGGTCGAGGCGGTTCTTCTTGCCCGGACGGTCCGGGTCGCCGCCGCGCTCGCCGAAGTAGCGCAGCATCTGCTCGGCGTCGTAGCCGGAGACCTCGCCGAAGTGCTTGTCGGAGGCGACGGAGAAGTAGATGTCGCCGTCCAGGTCGTAGGCGGCGCCCTTGGCCAGCAGGTCCTGGATCAGCGGGACGATCAGCGGGATCGACTCGACGGCGCCGATGTAGTGGGCGGGCGGCAGCATCCGAAGCGCCGTCATGTCCTCGCGGAACAGCGCGGTCTCGCGCTCCGCCAGCTTCACCCAGTCCTGTCCGGTGGCGACGGCCCGCTCGAGCAACGGGTCGTCGACGTCGGTGACGTTCTGCACGTAGACGACCTGGTGGCCCGCGTCCAACCAGATGCGCTGCACCAGGTCGAAGGCGTTATAGGTGGCGGCGTGGCCGAGGTGGGTGGCGTCGTAGGGGGTGATCCCGCAGACGTAGAGCCGGGCGGTCGGCCCGGGCTGAGTCGTCTGCAGACCGCCGCTCGCGGTGTCGTGAATGCGCAGGGGGTGCCCCGTGCCGGGAAGCAGGGGAACCTCGGAGGCGGGCCAGGCATGCATAGCCTGACTCTAACCGGCTGATCATTCGATCCGCTAACGACCTTGTCTGCTCGTCTCCCCTAGAACGAGCTCGCAGGCGACCGTGACCGGCGTGCGCTCGACGCCGGCCAGCACGTCGATCAGCATCTCGGCGCAGGTCGCGCCGATCCGCCGGGTGTCCAGCGCGAGCCGGGTGAGCGCCGGACGGCCCGGTGCCCCGCCCTCGCCCATCGCGGTGACCATCAGCTGCCGCGGCACTGCCAGGCCCAGCTCCGCGGCGACCTGGAGCAGTGCCGCCGCGTAGGTCTCGTTGATCGCGTGCACCGCGTCGGGGCGGTCCGCGCCGATCAGCAGTTCGCGCGCGGCGTCGACGGCGCGGCCGTCAGGGGCGACTGGCCGACCGCCGCGCACCAGGCGGCCGCGCGACCGCTTCGGCCAGATGGCAGAGGACCAGGCCGAGGCCGAGTTCCATGCCGCTGTGGGCGACGAAGGCCGACGTCCATCGGGACCGCCCCACACGTCGGTGCCGCGGCGCAGCAGGACGATGATCAGCGCGTAGTCGCGGTCGAGCGCGGCCATCATCGCGCCGGAGCTCAGCGCGGCGGGGTTGGGGCGGTAGCCGAAGCGCACGCGCTGGAGCTGCTCACCCGTGTCGGCCTGGCCGACAAGGCGCAGGGCGCCGGTCGCGGAGGTGCTGGCCATCGTGCGGGATCTGGCCGAAGACGGCATGACCATGCTGCTGGCCACGCATGAGATGGGCTTCGCGCGGGAAGTCGCCCACAAGGTGTGCTTCCTGCACGAGGGGACGGTTCTGGAGGAGGGCTCGCCGGAGCAGATCTTCGGCGAACCTGAGCAGGACCGCACCCGCGCCTTTCTTCGGCGGATCATGGAGGCGGGTCGACTGTGAGGGACGCAATCCTGGTCGTGCAGCACGAGGACGGCACCGGCCCCGGTCTGGTCGGCGCCGCGCTCGCGGCCGACGGGCACCGGCTGGATCTGCGGCATCCCTGGGCGGGCGACCCGCTCCCCGCCTCGCTGGCCGGCCACGCGGGCCTGCTGGTCCTCGGCGGCGCGGCGAACTGCGAGGACGACGCGGCCGCGCCCTGGCTGCCGGCCGTCCGCGCGCTGATCCGCGAGGCGGTGGCGGACGAGGTGCCGCTGCTCGGCATCTGCCTGGGCGCGCAGATCGCCGCGTCCTGCCTGGGCGGCAAGGTGCTGCCGCGCAGTTCCCCGCCCGAGGTCGGCGCGGTGCCGCTGCACCGGCTGCCGGCAGTGGAGGGCGACCCGGTGCTCGGCGCGGTGCCGGAGGGCGCGCGGGCCGCGCAGTGGCACTGGGACGACATCGTCACCCTGCCACCGGGCGCGGTGCCGCTGCTGACCGGCGACGCCTGCACCCATCAGGCCTTCCGGCTCGGGGCGGCGGCCTGGGGCGTGCAGTTCCACCCCGAGGTGCTGGCCGAGGAGCTGTCGGCCTGGGCGCTCTCCGACGGCCCCTCGGTCCGTGCGGCGGGCGGGGATCCCGACGCGGCGGTGGCCTCGGTCCGCGCGGCCGAGCCGCAACTGCGGGCCGTCTGGTCGGCGATGGCCCGGGCCTGGGGCGCTACGCTCCGCCGCGCAGGTGACCGACGAGGCTGAGGAAGAGCCCGAAGTTGGGCACCTGCGCGACCTGACGGGAGACCAGCGGCAGGCGCTTGCCGTGCACGTAGACGCTGATCGAGCCCTGGGAGACCGTCATCCGGTCGAGCAGGGCCCAGGTGACCAGCCCCTTCTGGTCGGCGACGACGCCCTCCCCGGCGACGGTGAAGGGCCCGAACGGCACCGGGTAGCCGGCCTGCGCGGTGGCCAGCGCGCGGCCCAGCTGCGCCTGCGTGACGGCCTCCTGGAGGGTCTGCGCGAGGTGATCGATCCGGTCGTAGAACTTGGTCAGCTTGGTCTGGCTGCCGTCGGGACCGGTCACCGTGATCAGGTAGTGCGTGCCGGTCTTGACGCCGTTGTAGTAGTTCACGGTGATCTTCTGCTGGACCGCCATCGAGTCGAACCGGTAGACGGCGACCGGCCCCTGCTCCTCGACCATGACCAGGCCGCGCTCGTAGAGGTCGACGCGCTTGGCGCGTGACTTCTTCGAGTAGTTGGGGCTGCGGAAGAGGATGACGGCGAACCAGATGGCCATCGGGCTCAGGAAGACGGTGGCCAGCGAGAGCAGGATCATCACCCAGCTCGCGATCTGCCGGCCGACGCCCCAGCGCATGGCGGGGTAGGAGTAGACGCCTCGGCCGAGGTCGGCCTGGCCGAGGTCGAGCGGCGGGGTCATGGTCGCGGTCATGCGGTGGTCCTCGGGGCTTCGGTGCGGACGGATTCGGTGCGGACGGCTTCGGTCCGGACGGACAGGAACAGTGCGGCCGGGTCGGCCGTGTAGCGCCAGGGCTCCCCGCCGGCGAAGGGGCCGATCAGGCGGAACTGCTCGGCGGCCTCGTCGAGGCGTCCGGCCCGGGTCAGGAAGAGGGCGAGCCAGTTGCGCATGTCAGGCACCCTCGCGTGGTAGGGGTCGGCGGCGGCGAGGTCGGCGAGCGCGGCGTCGACGGCGGCGCGGACCTGCTCGCCGTGCCAGAACCCGGGCAGCTCCCGCTCCTCGGAGGGGCGCAGCTCGTTGTTGAGCAGCTCCAGCCGAAGCAGCGTCAGCAGCGAGCCGGGCGGGGCCGCCGCGATCGCGTCCTCGACGAAGGCGGTCGCCAGCTCGCGAGAGCCCGACCAGCGCGGCAGCCAGTAACTGAGCGCCGCCTGATGGGCCTTGACGTGGTACGGAGCCCGTGCCGCCACCTCGGCCCACAGGGCACGGAACTCGTCGTGGTCCTTGGACAACCCCATCGCGGCGGGCAACTGCACGATCCACGGCACCGGGTCGGCGGGGTCCTGTCGGGTGGCCTCCGCGCAGACGCCGGCGACCTGGCCGAGGATCCGGTGGAAGTTCTGCCACTGCTCGCGGGTCACGTCCTTGGCCCAGCCGGAGCCACGGATCAGCCAGGCCAGGTCGACCAGCCCGCGCGCGTCGACGCAGGCGGCGTCGACGTCCTGCGGCCGGGCCCGCTGCCAGTCTCGCAGCCAGCCCTCCTCCTCGGCGGCGAGCGCGCCGAACTCGGCGGTCAGCTGGTAGCGGCGCTCGTGATCACCCGGCCGCACGGCGGCGAAGCGCGCGGCGGCCTGCTCCCACTGCACCTGCTGCGCAGCGGCCTCCTGCCCCTCCGGCGCAGGCTGGGGAGCCTGCCGCTGGACGGCGGCGGCCGCCGCCAGTGCCGCGCCGGTAGCGCCGCCGCCCTGACCTGCCCGCCGCCCGAATATGCCGGCCATGCTGTTGGGGACCCCTCCGCCGTGCCGCTCTGCCAGGTGGTGCGGCGGACACTATGCCGGACCGGACGGCCGCCGGGCCAGTGGCTCAGGGGGTTTGCCGCTAAATCGGCGGCCAGGGCACCGAGGGCCAGTCCTGGGACGGGAAGGGGAGGTGTCCCTCCTTGAGCAGGACGTCCACGCGGGAGCGGGTCGCGGCGATCTCGTCCGGCGTCAACAGCGGGGCCAGCGCCGCGCCGAGGGAGCCTGCGGAGTCGTCCAGCTCGGCGCGCAGGCGGGTGAGGACGTCCGTGGCCTCCTCGCCGAGCGGCTGTCCGGCCCAGCCCCACAGGAGGGTGCGCAGCTTGCCCGGCACGGCGAAGGTGACGCCGTGGTCGATGCCGTAGAGGCGGCCGTCGGCGGCGGAGAGGAAGTGGCCGCCCTTGCGGTCGGCGTTGTTCAGGACGGCGTCCAGCACCGCGAGTCGGCGCAGGCGCGGGTCGTCGGCGTGGACGAAGAGCGCGGTGCGGCCCGGTTCGACCTCGGCGAGGCCGATGGCGTGCCAGCCGGGGCGCGGGGTGTCGCCGGGCTGGAGGCTGAGCAGCTCGGGGGCGTCCGGGGCCTCCTCGATCCATATCTGGCACATGCCCTCGCCGAAGGGCCCCTCGCGCAGCACGGTCGGCGGGACCAGGCCCCAGCCGCTCGCCGCGGAGACGAGGTAGGCGGCGGTCTCCCGCCCGGCCAGCGTGCCGTCGGGGAAGTCCCAGAGCGGGCGCTCGCCGCGCACCGGCTTGTAGACGCAGACGGCGCTGCGGCCGTCGGCCTCGACGGTGCAGTAGAAGGCAGCGTTGGACGCCTCGGTCAGTCTGCCGTGGACGGTCAGCTCACCCTCGCGCAGCAGCGGCAGCGCGGTCGCCGGGTCGGCGGCCAGCGTCGCGCTCGCGGCGGCGTCGGCCTCGGGGACGGGCACCTGGTCCGGCTGGGGGGCGTTCAGCGTCGGTAACCGTTCTGACGCGGGCACACGTGGCCCTCGGGGTCCAGCGGCAGGCTGCAGAACGGGCACGGCGGGCGGCCGGCCGAGACCAGGTCGAGCGCGCGCTTGGCGAAGACCCTGGCCATCGCGCCGCTCAGGCGCACCCGCAGCAGCGAGGGGCCGTTCTCCTCGTCCTCGAAGAGCTCGGTCTCCTCGGCCTCCTCCTCGCCCTCGACCACGGCCTGCGCCTCGACGACCAGCAGCTGCACGGAGTCGTCCCAGGCCAGGGCCATGGTGCCGACGCGGAACTCCTCGTCGACGGGCTGGTCCAGCGGGGCGCTGTCCATCATCTCCGGCGGCGCGAGCGCGGGCACCGTGGTGCTGCCGCCGCTGCGGCGCACGACCTCGTCGAGCAGCTCCTCGACCCGCTCGGCGAGCGCGGCGACCTGACCCTTCTCGAGCAGCACGGTGGTGATCCGGCCGCGCGCGCTGGCCTGCAGGTAGAAGGCGCGCTGGCCGGGCTCGCCGACCGTACCGGCCACGAAGCGCTCGGGGGGGTCGTAGAAGAACACCTGGCGGGGCACGATGCTTGCTCCACGTGATCGGGGGCTGTGGGGTTCGAGGGCTGTGAGGTTCGAGAGCTGTGATGTCGTCGCGAGTTCCACCCTACCCACAGGTCAGCGGGTTCCGGTGTCGCCCCCGACCACGGCGTCGTCGCCCTGCTTGCCGGGGCGCGGGGCGAAGCCGGCGAGGTCGCCGGTGTCGCCGAGGCGGAGCAGATAGGGGCGGGCGGCGGTGTAGCGGATGGCGGTGACCGAGGCGGGTTCGACCGAGATGCGCTGGAACAGATCGAGGTGCAGTCCCAGGGCGTCGGCGACGATCGCCTTGATCACGTCGCCGTGGCTGCAGGCCAGCCAGAGAGCGTCGGCGCCGTGCTCCCGCTCGACCTCGGCGTCCCACTCGCGCACGCTGTCCACCGCGCGGTGGCTGAGCTCGCGCATCGACTCGCCCTCCGGGCCGGGGAAGGTCACCGCGGAGGGCTGCGCCTGCACGGTCGCCCAGAGCGGCTCCTTGGCGAGCTCGGCGAGCGGACGGCCGGTCCAGTCGCCGTAGCGGCACTCGCCGAGCCGCTCGTCCAGCCGCAGCTCCGCCTCCGGACGGGCGGCCAGCAGCGGCGCGAGGGTCTGCCGGCAGCGGTCGAGCGGGCTGCTCACGACGGTGTTCAGCGGCAGTCCGGCGAGGCGCTCGGCGAGGCCCTTGGCCTGCTGTTCCCCGTGCTCGTCCAGTGACACACCCGGGCTCCAGCCCGCCAGGATCCCGGAGGAGTTGGCGGTGGACCGGCCGTGGCGGACGAGCAGCAGGGTGGGCATGAACCCCAGCGTAGTGGGACGCTGTCGGCATGACTGAACGCACGGGTGAGGCATTCGAGGCGGGCGAGCAGCTGACCGTGATCGGCGACCGGCTGGCCGTGGGCGACGCCGCGCCGCCGTTCACTCTGGATCTCCTGGACGCGTCGGACGGAGCGATCCGTCCCGTCAGCCTGGCCGACTCGGCGGGGACGACGCGGCTGCTGAATGTGATCAACTCCATCGACACGTCGGTCTGCCAGGTGGAGACCAGGTCCTGGGAGCGCTCGCTGCCCGTCGGCGACGGCAGCGTGCGGGTCTACACGGTCAGCATGGACCTGCCGTTCGCCCTGGACCGCTGGCGCCAGGCGGAGGACGCTTCGCACGCCCTGCTCTCCGCCCACCGCGACGAGGGCTTCGGCCGGGCCTACGGCGTCCTGATCAAGGAGTGGCGGCTGCTCCAGCGGGCCGTCTTCGTGATCGGCCCCGACGACAGGCTCAGCCATGTCGAATACGTCGCGGACCAGATGAAGGAGCCCGACTACAGCGCCGCCCTGGCGGCCCTGCCGACCCTCGGCTGACCGCCGCGCCCCGAGCCGTCGGCTATTCGGGTGGTGTACCGCGCAATGCCGCCAGTCGGCGGTGGTAGTCCTCCACCTCGATCTCTCCCCGCGCCAGCCGGTCGGCCAGCACCTGCTCGGCGTTCTGCGCTCCCGGTGCCGGAGGCTGCGGGCCCGGCTTGGCGGCCCAGCGGGGGCGGGAGCGGCCGGTGACCGCGCGCCACAGCAGCACGATCAGGACGATCAGCAATGCCCAGAAGAGAATCATGGTGATGCCGGGGAAGATCCAGAACCAGCCGTGGTGGCCGAATCCGCCGTCGTGTCCGTACGGTCGCATCGTCACTCGCCTCCTGCGGCGGTGATACCCACGACCGGCGCCGGACCTACCTCAACGTCCCATGAGAATCCGCCGGCCTGCCGCCTGTCAGCTCGCCCGGCGGGGCAGCTTCCAGCCGGGGCGGATGAAGTGGCAGGTGTAACCGTTCGGGTAGCGCTCCAGGTAGTCCTGGTGCTCGGGCTCGGCCTCCCAGAAGGGGCCCGCCGGGGCCACCTCGGTGACGACCTTGCCCGGCCACAGGCCCGACGCGTCGACGTCGGCGATCGTGTCCTCGGCGACCCGCTTCTGCTCGTCGTCCTGGTAGAAGATCGCGGAGCGGTAGCTGGTGCCGACGTCGTTGCCCTGGCGGTTGCGGGTGCTCGGGTCGTGGATCTGGAAGAAGAACTCCAGCACCGAGCGGTAGTCGGTGACCGCCGGGTCGAAGGTGATCTCGATCGACTCGGCGTGCGTTCCGTGGTTGCGGTACGTCGCGTTGGGAACGTCGCCCCCCGCGTAACCGACCCGCGTCGCCACCACTCCGGGCTGCCGACGGATCAGGTCCTGCATCCCCCAGAAGCAACCGCCCGCCAGTACGGCTGTCTGCGTCTCTCCGGCCACCAGGTCCTCCTCGATTTCGTGTCACTCCGTGCAACGCGAACGTACCCGACCGGCATTCCGGCGTCGGCGGCGCGGCGGGACGAGGAAGTTCTGCCGGCGGGTGGCGGTGAGGAAGCGTTCCAGGCCGTTGTCTGACGCCGGGACCGCGTGGGCCGCCGCCAGCCGCCGCCGTCGGTGTACTGGTCGGCGAAGCCGGTGGAGGGCGGCGGGGTGGAGCGGACCGTCACATGGGCATCGGCGCCAGGTGCAGGCCGGGGGCCAGGCCCGGGTTCCAGGGGACGAAGCAGGCGTAGCCGAGCAGGGCGACGCCGAGCAGGAGGCTGAAGGCCCTCCCGCGACGCCAGGTCTTCTCGAGGAGGACCGCGACGGCGATGCCCGCCATCCAGGCGAGGTTCATCACGCCGACCGCGATCAGCACCGCCATCAGGCCCCAGCAGCAGCCGACGCAGTAGCCGCCGTGGTAGAGCCCGACCCGCAGGTCGCGCAGCCGCCCGGAGAAGCCGCCGAAGCGCAGCAGGAAGCCGAGCGGCGAGCGGCAGTGGCTCAGGCAGCGGTCCTTGAGCGGGGTCACCTGGTAGAGCCCCGCGCCGGCCAGCACGAGGGCGCCCACCCAGGTGGCGAAGCCGGGAGCCCTGGTGGCGAGTTCGCCGCCCGCCCAGGCGCCGCCGAAGGCCACGAGACCGAAGGCCTCCCAGGCGCAGAGGTAGCCGACGACCAGGCTCAGGCTGCGGCCCGCCCGCGCCCAACCGGTCGAGCGGGCCCACAGGACGCGCAGGTACAGGGAGACGACGGGCGCGACCCCGGGGAGCATCATCGCGGCCATCATCAGCCCCCACAGGACCAGGAATTCCCACAGGTTCCGCCCCATGGTGCCCGGTCCGGGAGCCATGCCGGACGTGCTGCGGACCGTCAGTGCCCAAGCCAGCGCCGCCACCGCGAGCAGGGCGGCCCAACTGGCCCGGGCGACGGTCCGTCTCTCCGACACCGGGGACGCTCAGGCGGACCAGGCGAACGGCGCGGAGAAGGCATTCTTCCCTTCGTTGTCCCATTCCAGACCGAACGCGTTCACGCGCGACGCGGTTGCGGTTCCGGCCGCCAGGGTGTCCGCGGGGAATCCGACGCCGCTGACCCTGACTCCCTTTCCGGTGGCGTCCAGGGGTGAGACGAAATCTTCGACCTCCATGGCGATCGCGTCGCCGACCCGCACCCGGTGGGTCCGGCCGTCGTCGACGTAGTCGATCGTGGCGACCTCCACGCCGAGCATCTCTCCGACCAGCGGTCCGAGGCCCTCCATCGGGCCGCCGAGCTGACCGGAGAAGACCGCGCCGAGCGCCTCCGCCTGCTCCGGCGAGGCCGCCGCGTCCATGAACATGCCCATCCGCCAGTTGCCCTCACTCATCAGCGGCGGGGCGTCGGCCACGACGGCGACCGTCAGGCCGCTCACGTCGAGGCCGTCGACCAGGCCGGATGCGACGTGGAAGGCCAGGGCCACCAGGCAGCGGTCATAGTCCGCCGGAGCCGAGAGGCCCGAGGTGGAGCAGGGGCACACCATATTGCAATTGCAGTTCTCGAAATAGGTCCCCTCAATTCGCCATGCCATCGGAAGCTCCTTCCTGAGGCATTTCCTTACATTTTCACTTCTCCACTTGTCCCGGATCCTCATTCTCCGCGCTCGCCGATCATCCGGCAACGACGACGACGCCACGGCCCGGCGCGAAGGCCGGGCCGCAGCGTCCGTGCGAGTGGATCAGGAGGCGTTCAGGGCGGTGTCGTCGATGACGAAGCTGGTCTGGAGGCTGGAGTCCTCGCTGCCGGTGAACTTGAGGGTGACGGTCTGTCCGGCGTAGCTGGACAGGTTGAAGGAGTGCTGGGTGTAGCCGTTGGCCGCGTTCAGGTTGGAGTAGGTGGCCAGGGTGCCGAGCACGGTGCCGGAGCTGCTGAGGACCTGGACCTTGAGGGTGTCGTAGGCCGTGGTGGTGGTCGTCTCGGCGGTGTCGATGTGCAGCCAGAAGGAGAAGGTGGCGCTGCAGCCGGCCGGGACGGCGACGGACTGGGCGAGGGTGTCGGTGTGGGTGGTGCCGTAGCCGTCGAGCCAGGCGTCCCAGCTGCCGGAGTGGGCGGGTTCACTGACGGTGTCGTTGTTCAGCACGCCCGCGGTCATGGTCCACGGCGAGGCGGAGCCGGTCTCGAAGCCGGGGTTGCCGAGCTTCTGGCCGGGGCTGGTGCAGCCGCCGCCGCTGGGGTTGACGGTCCAGCTGAAGGAGGCCGAGCCGGACGCGGTGCCGGAGGAGGCGGTGACCTTGACGCTGGAGGTTCCGGCGGCGGTCGGGGTTCCGGAGATCAGGCCGGAGGAGGAGATGCTCAGGCCCGCCGGGAGACCGGTCGCCGAGTAGGTCAGCGACTTGCCCGCCGAGTCGGTCGCGCTGATCTGCTTGGAGACGGCGACGCCGAGCGTGCCGGTCTGGTTGCCCGGGTTGGTCACCGAGACGGTCTCGGTGCTGACCGGGTTGACCGTCCAGCTGAACGTGGTGCTGCCGGTGGCGGAGGTGCTGTCGGTGGCGGTGACGGTCACCGAGGAGGTGCCTGCGGCGCTCGGGGTGCCGCTGATCAGGCCGCTGGAGGAGATGCTCAGGCCCGCCGGGAGACCGGTGGCCGTGTAGCTGAGGCTCGCGCCGCCGGAGTCGGATCCGGAGATCTGGAGGGAGGCGGCGGTGCCCACTGTCGAGGTCTGGTTGCCCGGGTTGGTCAGCGTGACGGTGTTGCCGCCGTGGTTGACGATGGGGTGCGAGATGGCGCAGGAGTTGGTGTCGTTCGACCAGCTGGCCTGCTCGGCGAAGGTGCCGGTGCCCATGGTGATGTTGGCCGCGCCGCCGGCGGTGCCGGCCGCGAGCCAGGCGCACTCGTCGGAGTTCTCCTGGCCGTTGTAGGAGCTGCCGGAGACGTGGTTGGTCCAGCCGCCCGCCGGGAACTGGTCGGACATCGTCTCGTGCCACTCGTGGCCGAGCGTCATCGTCCAGCCGTCGAGGGTTCCGGGCGAGTTGATGAAGCCGACACCGCAGCCGGAGCCGGAGTCCATGTTGTAGGGCTGGTTGGAGAAGGCCATGTCGCCGTAGGGCGAGTTGACGGCGCCGCCGGTGAGGGTGGTGTCACCGGTGTAGTCGTGCCAGGCGCAGTACTGGCCCTGGTAGCTGTCGGGGTTCGTGCCGGTCGGCGACATGATCACGTAGTAGGTGTCGCGGTTCGACGCGGCGGTGGTGTTGCCGAAGTGTCCGGCCGCGTTGACGGCTTCCTGGCCGAGCTGGTTGCCCGACGCGGTGGCCGGTGAGGCGCCGGAGTTGTCGTACCAGACGCCGGACAGGACGCCGCCGCTCTGGTAGGGGATGAAGCTGGCGCCGGAGGGGCAGCTGGTGGCGCCGGTGGCGACACCCGCGCCGTCGCACCACTGGGTCAGCTCCGCGGACCACAGCTCGCTGCCGGTGCCGATGCCCTTGAACATCTCCTGCGCGACGGGAGCCGCGCCGCTCGGGTCGCCCGAGAAGGTGAGGTCGCCACTGCCGTTGGTGCTCTGCGAGCCCCACTGGTTCCCGTAGAAGACCAGGTAGACCCGGGACTTGCTGTGCAGGACGCCGACCCCGTTGGTGCCGCCGCCGTACGAGAGCGTCTGCGGACCCGTCGCCGCCTGCGGGGACGCGTGACTGTCGGCCCAGGACTTCATCTTCGCGTTCTGCGAGAGGGTCGGGATGACGCCGTGCCGGTAGGAGTGCCCGTTGGCCGGGCTGTAGGGATTGGCCGACGACGCGGCGGCGACTGCCTGAGGGGCAGCCATGCCGAGCGCTGCCGCGCCGGCCAGGGAGAGTGACGCGAGGCCGGTCAGGACCGCTCGTGCCGTCCTGCGGCGAAGAGGTATGCGCATTGCGTGGTGGGTCCTCTCTCGTGGGCAGCAAGACATGTCGTGCACACATCAATCTTGAGGACGCAGAACCGCACATGCCTTGCATGTGAACTGAATTGAGTGCCTGTCACCACCTGGTGTGGTGCGTGCTGCATGCTAGAGAAGCAGGGGTGATGAACGTCCGTCAATACACCCATCGAGACCGATTTGACCGGGAAAGATCACCGATCTTACTTTCGGCTCAACCTTTCCGCGCCGACGTGGTGTCTGCATGGTTGACGGGACGTTCAGGCGCAGGAGGTGGCGGCAGCGGTGGATCCGCATCTGGAGACGGAGTTCCGCGACTTCGTCGAGTCGCGCTGGCAGCCGCTGCTGCGAACGGCCTACCTGCTCACCGGGGACCACGGCCTCGCCGAGGAACTTCTGCAGACCGCACTGGTGCGCACCCACCGGCGCTGGCGGCAGATCGAGCGATCCGACGCGCCCGAGGTGTACGTCCGCAAGGTGCTGGTGAACCTGCACCGCACCTGGTGGCGGCGGGCCAGGCGCAGGGAGGATCCCACCGGGACCGTTCCGGAACGCGTTGATCTCACCGCCGACTCCCATGACGCCTACGCCGCATACGAGCGGCGCGACGAGCTGTGGCGGGCCGTGCTGGCGCTGCCGCCGCGGATGCGGGCAGCGTTGGTGCTGCGCTACTTCGAGGACCTGCCGGAGGCCGAGGTGGCCCGGATCCTCGACTGCTCGCTCGGCACCGTCAAGTCGCAGACCTCGCGCGGCCTGGACCGGCTGCGCACCGCGTACGAGACCCGGAGGGACTCATGACCAGGGATCTCGAGGACGCCCTCCGGGCCGAGTTCACGGCCCGCGCACAGCAGTTGACCTGCGGCGCGGCGCCCTATCCGGCCCTTCGGCGGCGCATCGCCCGCCGCCGCCGCGCCCTCACCGCCGAACTCGTCGCCGCCGCGGCGCTGGTGAGCGCCGTCGGCATCGGCGCCGGGCTCACCCTGGACCACCCCCGGCCGAGCCCGGGGGTGGCCGTCACGACCGCCCCCCTGGCGGTGGGCGGCTGCGGGTCGACGCCGCTCTACCGGGGCGCCCCGCCCGCCTGGACGGCCGTGGCGCAGGCCCCGGCGGACCTGACGTACGTGGTGTCGTCCGAGGGCAACGCCGTGGGTTTCCTCTTCGTCGACCCGCTCCACGCGGGAACGGGCACCGGCAGCCAGAACAAGATCCTCTGGGTGGTCCGCTCCGGGGGCGCCGGGGGCGCCGGCAGCGGTCCGCTCGCCATCACCGGCCGCCCCCTCGACTCCCCCGCCGCAGGAGCACAGCTCCGTGTGGACGAGCCGGGGCTCGGCGGCGGCGTGTACCCCTCGATCACCGACGTCCCCGCGCCCGGCTGCTGGCACCTCACCCTGAACTGGGCCGGGGGCAGCGCCACCGTGGATCTGCCCTACGGTCCGTTCCGGTAGCCCGATATCGGTTTGACTAAGCGCTTGCTTAGAATGCCGGTGTGGGAGTGTATGCCCACGCCACGCGCAATGGACCGAGCGAAGGACCCCGTCCGTGACCCGTATGACCGCCGACGCGAGGGAACTCGAGCAGGCCTGGCAGGAAGTCCAGCCGGACGCGGCCCGTCGGCTGCTCATCGCCGCGGTGGAGGCCTTCGCGGCGCGCGGTTTCCACGCCACCACGACCCGGGACATCGCCCGTGGAGCGGGCCTCAGTCCGGCCGGTGTCTACGTGCACTACGGGTCCAAGGAGGAACTGCTCTACCGGATCACGCTCATCGGCCACCAGCAGACCGGACGGCTGATGCGCGCGGCCACGGTGGGCTCCTCCGAACCCGCGGAGCAGCTGCGGTCCCTGGTCCGGGATCTGACGAGCTGGCAGGCGCGGTTCCACACCACCGCGCGCGTCGTGGAGTACGAGCTGCACTTCCTCTCCGAGGAGCACCACACGGAGATCGCCGCCCTGCGCAGGGAGATGCAGGGGCTGGTCGAACGGATCCTCGAAGTGGGCACGGCCCAGGGCGAGTTCGACGTCGCGGACGTGCCCACGACCGCCCTCGCGCTGCTCTCCCTCTCGGTCGACGTCGTGCGCTGGTACCACCCCTCGGCCCGGCTGAACCCCGAGGATCTCGGGCGGCACTACGCGGACCTCGCCCTGCGCATGGTCAGCGCCGGCAGGCCCGCGTAGCGGCTCGTCCGTTCGGTACCGGCTCAGACCTGCGCCGGCGTCAGCTCCTCCAACTGCGCGGCGATGGTGCGCTGGTGCTCCTCGAAGTCCTCGCGGGCACGACGCGGGCTCCACCGGCCGGCCATGCCGAAGATGAACGGCAGGAACAGCAGCTGGCCACCGAGGCAGACCCACCACCAGGTCTGCCAGTTCCCGGGGTTCGCCGCCGCGGCCTTCTGCACCGAGGCGCCGTACTGGGTGAGGACGGTGAGCTGGGGCTTGGCCTTGGCGACGAGGGCCAGGTCGGCGGGGCCGACCTCCTGGACCGCCTGGGCCAGCAGCGCGGGCGGCGTCTGGGCCGCCGTCGGGTACGCGGCGAGCTGCGCGAAGAGCTGCGGGTGCGCGTCGATGACGGCGAGGGCGGGCGCGGCCTCCTGGGCGGCGACCTTGACCTGCGCGCCGTGCTCGACCAGCGGGGTGACGCTGGTGACCACCAGCGGCAGCACCGCGACGGAGGCCGCCACGACCACGCGGTTGATCCACCCGTACACGGCCAGGCCGGTCGCGGTCGCGGCCGGGTTGTGCTTCTCGACGGTCTCGGTGAAGCTCGCCATCCACGGGCCGAAGGCGATGCCGCCGGTGACGCCGATGCCGAGGACGGTCAGCGCGAAGGTGTAGTAGCCGGTGCCCGGGCGGGTGGCGTCCAGCGCGAACATGGTCAGGAACACCATCGACCCGACCCCGCCGACCAGCATGAACGGCTTGCGGACCCGCAGCCGGTCCGACAGGATCCCGACCGCCAGCAGGGCCACCGCGTCACCGGCCCAGTACCAGTTGAGCAGTCCGGCCGTGCGCTGGAGCGAGTAGCCGAAGGTCGTGGCGAAGTAGACGGTGAACGAGCCGACGGCGACGTAGTAGAGCAGCAGGAAGACGCTGATGGCGAAGGCGGAGCCGACCACGTCGAGGCGCATCATCTGCCGCCACTGGCCGCGTTGCAGCGCCTCCTCGTCCAGGCCCTTGGCGCGGGCCTCGATCAGCGCCCGGTCGCGCAGGCTCACCATGATCTGGTCGCGCAGTCGCGGGGAGAGCTCGCGCAGGCCGAACAGAGCGACCGCGAAGACTACCAGGCCGGTGATGCCCGCGTAGCGGATCTCGTCCTGCCAGGTCGTCGAGCCGGAGTAGGTGTGGCTGGTCACCATGGTCACGACGAGGCTGCCGATGACCGGGCCCATCGTCCAGAAGCCCATCGCTGTGGCCCGCCCCAGCTGCGGGGAGAAGTCACGCACGAGCGCAGGGGTCGTCACCAGGATCATGCCCTCGACCAGGCTGACCAGGGTGATCAGGACCGCATAGCTGAACTTGTCGGGGGCGTTCGGCACCCCGAAGGTCACCAGCAGGCCCACCAGCAGCGTGCCGTAGACGGTCAGGTTCGCCCGGCCCCACCGATCGGCCAGCCCGGCCAGCAGCGAGGCGAAGGCGCCGACGGCGTTGCCGACGACGGAGATGAACACGAAGTACGTGAACGTCATCCGGTAGTGCGTGAGGATCGCGGTGGACACCGAGAACTGCACGTAGAGCTGGTAGTACAGGACGATCGTGGTCACCACGACGATGGCCAGGTAGCCGTACCGGCGGCCGCTCTCGGGGTAGTGGGCGAGCTGACGGTTCCACAGGCCGCTGCCCAGGCGGGACGTGACCCGCTCGGGTCTGGTGTCGGCTTCGATCGACGGCGCGGACATGGTGCCTCCTCGGCGAGAAGAACTCGGGGTGGGGGAACGGGAGGACGTGCGCGGTGGTGCTGTGGGCTCAGCTCTGGCGCAGTTCGCGCTTGAGCAGCTTCCCGGTCGCGTTCTTGGGCAGTTCCGGCAGGAACCGCACCTCGCGGGGGTACTTGTAGGCGGCCAGCCGGTCGCGGCAGTACGCGACGAGCTCCGCGGCAGAGGTCGAGGCCGGCGCGTCGGGCCGTAGCGCGACGACGGCGACGACCTCCTCGCCGAGGTGCTCGTCCGGTCGGCCGATCACCGCCGCCTCGGCGATCGCGGGGTGGGCGTAGAGGACCTCCTCCACCTCGCGCGGGTAGACGTTGTAACCGCCGCGGATGATCAGGTCCTTGGCCCGGTCGACCAGGTAGAGGAAGCCGTCCTGGTCCCGGTAGGCGAGGTCGCCGGTGTGCAGCCAGCCGTCCCGCAGCGCCTCGGCCGTGGCCTGCGGATTGCGGTAGTAGCCCTTCATGACGTTGTGGCCGCGCAGCAGGATCTCGCCCACCTGCTCGGCACCGCACGGCAGTTCGCGCCCGTCGGGGTCGACGATCCGCGCCTCGACGCCCCAGATCGGCTTGCCGATGGACAGGAACCTGCGGTCCCGTGCGCTGGGGTTCATCGTGGCGGCACTCGCGGTCTCACTCAGGCCGTAGCCCTCCAGAACCGCGACGCCGAAGCGCTGCTCGAAGGCGGTCATCACCGCCTCCGGCATCGCCGCCCCGCCCGAGCAGGCGATCCGGAACCGGGACAGGTCCCGCCCCGCCGTGTCCGCCTGAAGCAGCGCGTGGAACATCGTCGGCACGCCGACGAAGACGCTCACGCCGTGGTCGTGCATCGCGTCGAGCACGAGCGCGGTGTCGAAGCGCGGCACGAGCGACAGCGTCGCGCCGTAGCGGATCCCGCAGTTGACGACCCCCGACAGTCCGTAGACGTGGAAGAAGGGCAGCGCCGCCAGCGTGACGTCGTCCTCCTCCACGCCGAACAGGGCGCCCGCCGTGGTGCAGTTCATGAACAGCTGGAAGTGCGTGAGTTCGGCGCCCTTGGGTCGGCCGGTGGTACCGCTGGTGTAGATGATCACCGCGGTGTCGTCCGCGTCGGTGGCGACGACGTCGAACGGCGCTGCCGTCGCACAGAGGTCGGCGAAGGCCGGGCCGAGCAGGCAGAGCGACAGCCCCTCGATCCCCGCCGCCGCCTTCGTGGCCTCGGGCAGACACGCGTCGAAGGTGATCAGCAGGCGCGCCTGGGAGTCGGTCAGTTGGTGGGCGATCTCGGCGGCCTTGAGCAGCGGGTTCAGCGGCACCATCACCAGTCCGGCCTTGAGGATGCCGAAGTAGGCGGCCAGGAACTCGGGGACGTTGGGCAGTTGGACCGCCACCTTGTCGCCGCGCGCCAGGCCGGAGGCGAGCAGACCCGCCGCGACCCGGTCCGAGAGCGCGTCGAGCTCGGCGTAGCTGACGGACCTCTCGCCCGCGCGGCAGCAGGCCTTGTCCGGGTGCGCCTTCGCCGACTCGCGCAGCATCGTCGCCAGGTTGAAGCTCATGCGCGCACCTGCTCGGCGGGCCAACGGTCGCGCCAGGGGCGCGCGGCCTCGATCTGCGCGCACAGCGACAGCAGCGGGCCCTCGCCGGCCGGGCGACCGGCGAGGGTGACCCCGATCGGCAGCCCCTCGGCGGTCCACCACAGCGGCAGGCTCGCGGCGGGCTGGCCGGTGGCGTTCCAGATGCCGGTATAGGGACTGAACGCGGTCTGCCGTGCCAGCTCCGCCTCGAAATCCGGTCCGCGCCGGTCGGCCTGCGGGCCCTCGCCGAAGAACCACTCGGGGGTCTGCGGCGGCATCGCCAGCGTGGGGGTGAGCACGGCGTCGAACTCCTGAGTGCTCGTCACCGCACGCCTGGCCAACAGTTGCAGGGTGCTCAGCGCGCCGAGGAACTGGTCGGCCGAGGTGGCCCGGCCGCGCTCACGCCACCAGCGCGTGAGCGGCCGCAGTAGCGGCTCCCGCTCCGGCGGCACCGGCCAGGAGAGGGACTGGACGGCCCAGGTCGTGAAGAACGGCTCGGCCAGCTCGGGTCCGAGCGGGTTCGCGATCTCGACGACCTCATGGCCGAGGGCGATCAGCAGCGCGGCGGCGTCCTCGTAGGCGTCCCGGCACTCGGGCGCGAGAGTGAAGTCCGTGCTGCCGGGGTCGGCATAGCGGGCGATCCGCATTCGGCCGGGCTCGCGTCCCGCCCAGCCGAGGAAGGTCTCCCCGGCGGGCAACGGCTGCGCCCAGTAGGCGTCGCCCGGCATCGGCACCGCCAGCGCGTCGAGCATCGCGGCGGCGTCACGCACGGTGCGCGCGATCGGACCCTGGACCGGCAGCCCGGTGACGTCCACGCCCAGCGGCCCCGAACTCACGCGGCCGCGCGAGGGCTTGAGCCCGAACACCCCGCATGCGCTCGCGGGGATGCGCAGCGATCCGCCGCCGTCGCTGCCGTGCGCGAAGGGCACCAGCCCCGCCGCCACGGCCGCCGCCGCCCCGCCGCTGGACCCGCCCGCCGAGCGGCTCAGGTCCCAGGGGGTGCGCGCGGAGCGTGCGATGTCGGTGTCGGTGTAGGCGTTGAGGCCGAATTCGGGTGTGTTGGTCTTGCCCAGGCTGATCGTCCCGGCCGCGCGGAGCAGCGCGACGCTGTGGGCGTCGACGGCGGGCACGAAATCGCGGAACGCACGCGAGCCGAAGGAACTGGTGACGCCGGCGGTGCCGACCAGGTCCTTGATCGCGGTCGGCACGCCGAACAACGGCGGCAGCTCGTCCGGGCGTTCTCGCACCCGCCGCTCGGCGGCCCGCGCCTGCTTCCGCGCGGCGTCGGCGGTGACGGTGACGAACGCGCCGAGCGCGTCGTCCGAGGCGGCGATCCGGTCGAGGTAGTGGTCGACCAGCTCGACCGGGCTCACCTGGCCGGAACGAACGGCGGCGGCCTGGGTGAGCGCGTCCCACTCGTGGATCGACGCGGAAGTCGGCTCGGAAGACGGCATGGCTGACCCCCGCATCAGACGAACAGCCGGGACACCGACTCGGCGACGCAGGCCGGCTTCCCGCCGCCCTCGCGCTCGATCGTCACCTTGGTGACGATCTGCACCCCGCCGGGGACGTCGGTGACCTCGACGAGTTCGACCCGGCCGCGGACCCGCGAGCCCACCGGCACCGGAGCGGGGAAACGCACCTTGTTGGTCCCGTAGTTGACGCCCATCCGGATGCCGTCGACGTGCAGCACGCTGTCCCCGATCACGGGCAGCAGCGACAGCGTCAGGAATCCGTGAGCGATGGTCGTGCCGAACGGACCGGCCGCCGCGCGCTCGGGATCGGTGTGGATCCACTGGTGGTCACCGGTCGCCGAGGCGAACTCGTCCACCTGCGCCTGCTCGATCGTGATCCACGGGCTGACCCCGACCTCCGTGCCGACCGCGCCGCGAAGATCCTCGAGCGTGGCAAATCCCATGCGAAACCTCCTCCGGGGAGTGGGAGCGCATCCACCTGTGCCGCGGCAACGAGAGGCGGGCCGTCGGCGGTGACTAAGCGCTTGCTTAGCATTGTCGCGGGGCCAGGTGCTGTCAATGGTCGATCGCCGTCGCGCGGGGGCTATGAGGGCGACCTAGTGTAGGGATATAGCCGGATTTCTGCCGTTTCGGGCCCTGGGTCGCAGGACCCGAGAGCCCGAGGAGGGCAGGATGACCCAGTCATCAACACCGCGGAGATCAACAGCCCGGATGTCCGTGAACGTCGACGGCGTCGACTACCAGGACGACGTGGAGCCACGCCTGCTCCTGGTCCACTACCTCCGCGATCGGCTGGGCCGCACAGGCACCCCGATCGGCTGCGACACCGGCAACTGCGGTGCCTGCACGGTCGAGCTCGACGGAGTGAGCGTCAAGAGCTGCCAGGTACTGGCCGTGCAGGCGGACGGTGGCCGGGTGACCACGATCCAGGGACTGGCCGGGCCCGACGGCGCCTGGCATCCGCTGCAGAAGGCCTTCCACGAGCAGCACGCCCTGCAGTGCGGCTACTGCACGCCCGGCATGATCATGGCCGCGCGGGACCTGCTGGCGGAGAACCCCGACCCGACCTCGGAGGAGGTCCGTGACGCGCTGGAGGGGAACCTCTGCCGCTGCACGGGCTACCAGAACATCGTCCGCGCCGTGCTCGCCGCGGCGGCCGAGCTGCGCCGGCACGGCGCGCCCGAGCCGCGGGGCAAGGCCGCGGACCTGCCGCAGGCGACCGGCCAGGAGGCGCGGGCATGACCGAGCAGCTCACGGGAGGCGAGGTCCGGCGCGAGGTCGGACGCGCGCGGACCCGCAAGGAGGACGCCCGCCTGGTGACCGGGCAGACCAACTGGACCGACAACATGTCCGTCCCCGGCCTGCTGTACGCCGCGATCCTGCGCAGCCCGATGGCGCACGCGCGGATCGAGCGCGTCGACGCGAGCCCCGCGCTGGCGCGGGACGGCGTGGTCGCCGCCTTCACCGGCCGCGACCTGGCGGAAGGTCTCGGCTCGCTGCCGTGCGCCTGGCAGGTGACCGAGGACATGATCCTGCCGGACCACCCGCCGCTCGCCGTGGACGAGGTCCGCTACGTCGGCGATCCGGTCGCGGTCGTCGTCGCGCGCGACCGCTACGCGGCGGCGGACGCGTTGGAGGACATCTGGGTGGACTACGAGCCGCTGCCTCCGGTGCTGGACCTGGAGGAGGCGCTGGCCGAGGGCGCGCCGCTGGTCCACGCCGACAAGGGCAGCAACCGCTGCTACACCTGGCCGCTCGTCTCCGGCGACTACGAGGCCGCCAAGACCGCCGCCGACGTCGTGGTGCGCCGTCGGTACACGCAGCAGCGGCTCATCCCGAACGCGATGGAGCCCCGGGCCGTCATGGTGGTCCCGGTGCCCGCGACCGGGGAGTACACGCTGTACTCCTCGACCCAGATCCCGCACATCGTGCGCATCATGATGGCGCTGACCACCGGCATTCCCGAACACAAGCTGCGCGTCGTCGCCCCGGACGTGGGCGGCGGCTTCGGCTCCAAGCTGCAGGTCTACGGCGAGGAGGCGATCGCCCTGGCGCTCGCCCGCGCGCTCGGCCGACCGGTGAAGTGGACCGAGTCGAGGTCCGAGAGCTACCAGGCGCAGCACCACGGCCGCGGCCAGATCCAGGACATCGAGCTCGCCGCGACCCGCGACGGCAGGCTGCTCGGACTGAAGGTGGACCTGCTGGCCGACATGGGCGCCTACCTGATGATCGTCACCCCCGGCGTGCCGCTGCTGGGCGCCTTCATGTACCCGGGCATCTACAGGATGGACGCCTACGACTTCCACTGCACCGGCGTCTTCACCACCAAGACCCCGACCGACGCCTACCGTGGCGCCGGCCGCCCGGAGGCGACCTTCGCCATCGAGCGGACCATGGACGAGCTCGCGGCCGAACTCGGCCTGGACCCGCTGGAGCTGCGCCGCCGCAACTGGATCCGGCACGAGGAGTTCCCGTTCACGACCATCGCCGGTCTGACCTACGACAGCGGCAACTACGAGGCCGCGACCGACCGCGCCGTCGCGCTCTTCGGCTACGAGGACCTGCGCGCCGAGCAGCGCGCCCGCAACGCCAACGCCGATCCGGTGCGCCTGGGCATCGGCATCTCCACCTACACCGAGATGTGCGGCCTGGCCCCGAGCCGGATCCTCGGCTCGCTGCGCTACGCGGCGGGCGGCTGGGAGGCGGCGTCCATCCGGATGCTGGCCACCGGCAAGGTCGAGGTGATCACCGGGACCAGCCCGCACGGCCAGGGCCACGTCACCGCCTGGAGCCAGATCGCCGCCGACGTGCTGGGCGTGCCGTTCGAGGACGTCGAGGTCATGCACGGCGACACCCGTGTCGCGCCGCAGGGCATGGACACCTACGGCTCCCGCTCCCTGGTGGTCGGCGGCATCGCGGTGCACCAGGCGGCGCAGAAGGTCGTCGCCAAGGCCCGCACCGTCGCGGCCCACCTGCTGGAGGCGAGCGAGGAGGACCTGGAGTTCGCCGACGGCGCCTTCGCCGTCCGCGGCTCGCCGGACGCGCGCCGGACGATCCAGGAGATCGCCTTCGCCGTCTTCGCCGCCCACGACCTGCCTGAGGGCATGGAGCCCACGCTCAACGCGGAGCACCTGGTCGACCCCGAGAACTTCTCCTACCCGCACGGCACCCACCTGTGCGCGGTCGAGGTGGACACCGAGACGGGCCGGGTGAAGATCCGCTCGTACGTCTGCGTCGACGACGTCGGACGCGTGGTCAACCCGATGATCGTCGAGGGGCAGGTGCACGGCGGCGTCGCACAGGGCATCGCCCAGGCGCTGTACGAGGAGGCCGTCTACGACGGAGCCGGGAACCTGGTCTCCGGCACCATGGCCGACTACCTGGTCCCGGCCGCGCCGGACCTGCCGGACCTGGTCACCGATCGCACCGAGACCCCGGCGACCTCCAATCCGCTGGGCGTCAAGGGTGTCGGCGAGGCCGGGACCATCGCGTCCACCCCGGCCGTCGTCAACGCCGTCATCGACGCGCTGCGGCCGCTGGGCGTCCGTGACGTGCGGATGCCCTGCACGCCGGAACGGATCTGGCAGGCCGTCAGGGCTGCCGCTTCCAGCAAGGAGGCCTCGTCGTGATCCCCGCAGCGTTCGACTACGCCCGACCCGAGACCGTGGACGAGGCCGTCCACACCCTCGCCGACGCCGGGCCGGAGGCCAAGGTGCTGGCCGGCGGCCAGAGCCTGCTGCCGATCCTGCGCCTGCGCCTGTCCTTCCCCGAGCTGCTCGTCGACGTCGGCCGGATCGAGCAGCTGCGCGGGGTGCGCCAGGAGGACACGAAGCTGGTCATCGGCGCGATGACGACGCATCACGACGTCATCCACGACCCGCTGGTCCGCGCGCACGCAGGACTGCTGGCTCAGGCGGCCGCGACGGTCGCCGACCCGGCGGTACGCCACCGCGGCACGCTCGGCGGCTCGCTCGCCCACGCCGACCCGGCCGGTGACCTGCCGGCGGTCTGCCTGGCGCTGGACGCCACGATGGTCGCGCTCGGCCCGCAGGGTTATCGCACGATCCCGGCGGCGGAGTTCTTCGTCGACTACCTGCAGAGCTCGCTGCGCCCCGACGAACTGCTGACCGAGATCCAGTTGCCGGTGCTGGACGGCTGGGGCTTCCACTACGAGAAGTTCAACCGCGTCGCCCAGGCCTGGGCCGTGGTCGGCGTCGCCGCGGCGGTGCGCCGCGACGGGGACCGGATCGCCGAGGCCAGGATCGGCCTGGTCAACATGGGCGCGAGGCCGCTGCGCGCGCACCTGACCGAGACCGCGCTGGCCGGAGCGGACCCCTCGCCGGAGGCCGTCGGCCGGGCCGCGACGATGGCCGCCGAGGGCGCCCATCCGCCGACCGATCTGTCCGGCTCCGCCGAGTACCGCGAGCACCTGGCCCGAGTGCTCACCGGGCGCGCCGTCCTGGCCGCGGCAGGGACCTGATGGAACCGGAGGATCCGCAGGCGCTGCGGACGAAGCTGGAGGAGACCGGCTACCTCGTCGACGACGGGCTGGCGGTCGCCTGCTTCCTGGCCGTCCGACTGCACCGGCCGATCTTCTGCGAGGGCGACGCCGGCACGGGCAAGACCGCCCTGGCGGGCGCCCTCGCGCAGGCGCTCGGCGCGCCGCTGATCCGACTGCAGTGCTACGAGGGCATCGACGCCGCCCAGGCCCTGTACGACTGGGACTTCCCACGGCAGCTGCTGCATCTGAAGGTGGCCGAGGCGGGCGGCGTCTCCGACCCCGAGCTGCTGGAGAACCAGCTCTACAGCCCCCGCTTCCTGATCGCCCGGCCGTTGCTGCGCGCCCTGGAGACCCATCCGTCGGTGCTGCTGGTGGACGAGGTGGACCGGGCCGACGAGGAGTTCGAGGCGCTGCTGTTGGAGCTGCTGTCCGAGTACACGGTGACCGTCCCCGAGCTCGGCACGCTGCGGGGGGAGCAGCCGCCGGTCGTGGTGCTCACCTCCAACCGCACCCGTGAGGTGCACGACGCGCTGAAGCGCCGCTGCCTCTACCACTGGTTCGACCACCCGGACTTCGCCCGCGAGGTGGCCATCGTCCGTCGGCGCCTGCCGCAGGTGACGGAGCGCCTGGCCGCCCAGGTCACCACGGCCGTCCGCGCGCTGCGCGCCCGCGACCTCGTCAAACCGCCGGGCGTGGCGGAGACCCTGGACTGGGCCGAGGCCCTGCACACGCTCGGCGCGAGCTCCCTGGACGCGGAGCTGGCCACGGCCACGCTCGGCTCGGTGCTCAAGTACCGCGAGGACATCGGCCAGGCCCGGTCACTCGACCTGACGGCGCTGCTCGCCACCGCGCCAACGGGCAGCCCGCCATGACCCGCCGAGCCGGCGCGGCAGCCGCCGCCACAGCGGTGGACCCGGCCAGGGCGCTCGGTGCCGAGGCGGCGACAGCTGTGCTGGTGGGCTTCGCCCGGACCCTGCGGGCGGCCGGGGTGGCCGTTGCGCCCGACCAGGTGCACGGCTTCCTCCGTGCGCTGGATCTGCTGGGGGCAGGACCGCGCCACCACGTGTACTGGGCGGGGCGGCTGGCCCTCTGCGCCGAACGGGACGACCTGGATCGCTACGACCGCGTCTTCGCCGCCTACTTCGGCGCTGACGCCAGGGTTCCTGCCGCCCGGCGGCCCGTGCCGGTCCGCCCGCTCCCGCGACTGTCCCTCGCCGCTGTACCAGGCGGGACGGGCGAACCGGCCCCCGTGAGCCCGCGTCAGGTCGCGTCCCTGGCCAGCGCGGCCGAGGTGCTGCGTCATCGGGACATCGCCACGATGACCGACGCGGAGCGGGCCCAGCTGCGACGCCTGCTCGCCGCGCTCGCCCTGGGCGGTGAGCCGCGCCGCACCGCGCGGCGGCGGCCGTCCCGGCGGGGCGAGGTGGACCCGCGTCGCACCGTGCGGGAGCTGCTCCGGCGCGGCGGCGAGCCCGCGCGGCTGCGTCGCCGGGCGCGCGTGGAGCGGCCGCGCAGGGTGGTGCTGCTGGTCGACGTCAGCGGGTCGATGTCGCCCTACGCGGACGCGCTGCTGCGCTTCGCGCATGCGGCGCGCATGCCTGCCCGCGCGGGCAGGCTGCCGCGCACGGAGGTGTTCACCCTCGGCACCCGACTGACCCGCGTCAGCACCGAGTTGACGCACCGTCGGCCCGACGTCGCCATGGCCGCGCTGAGCCGGGCAGTGCCCGACTGGAGCGGCGGCACCCGCCTCGGCGAGACGCTGCGCGCCTTCGTCGACGGCTGGGGGCGGCGCGGACTGGCCAGGGGGGCCGTGGTGGTGGTGCTCTCGGACGGCTGGGAGCGCGGCGATCCCGCCCTGCTGGCGGCGCAGATGCGGCGCCTGCACGGGCTCGCCCACCGCGTCGTCTGGGCCAACCCCTGCAAGGGCCGACCGGGTTACGCACCCCTGGCGGCGGGCATGGCGGCCGCGCTGCCGAGCGTGGACGTGTTCCTCGAGGGTCACAGCCTCGCGGCGCTTGAGCACTTGGCCGCCGTGGTGGGAGGAGCGGCTGATGCGTGACATCCTGCCCACGCTGCGGCGCTGGTACGCGACGGGCGCGGAGTTCGGGCTCGCCACGGTCGTCGGGGTGACCCGCAGCGCGCCGCGCGCGCCGGGCGCGGCGATGGCCGTCGGCCCCGGCGACGAGGTGGCCGGCAGCGTCTCGGGCGGCTGCGTCGAGGGCGCGGTCTTCGACCTGGCCCAGGAGGTCGTCCGCACCGGCCGGGCCCAGCTCTCGACGTTCGGCTACAGCGACGACGACGCCTTCGCCGTCGGCCTGAGCTGCGGCGGGGAGATCACGCTGCTGGTGCGGCCGGTCTCGGCGGCACTGGACCGGACCTTCGACCCCGTGGCGGCGTCGGTCGCCGAACAGCAGCCCGTCGCGCTGGCGACGCTGCTCGACACTCCGGACATCGGCGCGGTACTGGCCGTCTGGCCCGACCGGGTGGCCGGCTCACTCGGCTCGTCCGGGCTGGACGCCGCGGTCACCGCGGACGCGCGCGGCGAACTGGCGCAGGGGGTAACCGCGCAGCGCCACTACGGCCTGCACGGAGAGCGGCGGATGGACCAGGTCACCGTCTTCCTGCAGTCCTTCGCGCCCCCGCCGCGCCTGCTCGTCTTCGGGGCCATCGACTTCGCCGCAGCGGTCGCCGATCTGGGGGCGTTCCTCGGGTACCGGGTGACGGTCTGCGACGCGCGCCCCGTCTTCGCCACGGCGCGGCGGTTCCCGCCGCAGGTCG
The DNA here is from genome assembly GCF_041262525.1 of Streptacidiphilus sp. MAP12-20. Classification (NCBI taxonomy): domain Bacteria; kingdom Bacillati; phylum Actinomycetota; class Actinomycetes; order Kitasatosporales; family Streptomycetaceae; genus Streptacidiphilus; species Streptacidiphilus sp. MAP12-20. Next base: position 208,599 of record NZ_JBGCCK010000007.1, on the reverse strand, counting down.
AGGTGGTCGTCGACTGGCCGCACCGCTACCTGGCCGCCACGCAGGTCGACCGCTCGACGGTGATCTGCGTGCTCACCCACGACCCCAAGTTCGACGTGCCGGTCCTGGAGGTGGCGCTGCGGACACCCGCCGCGTACATCGGCGTGATGGGCAGCCGCCACACCCACGAGGACCGGCTGCGACGCCTGCGCGAGTCCGGCGTCGACGAGCCCGCGCTGGCGCGCCTGCACGCGCCCATCGGCCTCGATCTCGGCGCCCGCACCCCGGAGGAGGTGGCCGTCTCGATCGCGGCGGAGATCGTCTCGTCCCGCTGGGGCGGCACCGGCGCCGCCCTCTCCCACACCACCGGCGCCGTGCACGGCCCCGACCCGCGAGCGAGGAGCTGACCATGCTGCTGCACCACGACATGACCGTGCCGGCCTCCACCGACGAGGTCTGGCGCGCGCTCGGCGAGATCGAGGAGATCGCTCCCTGCCTGCCGGGAGCCTCGGTCGACCGGGTCGACGACGACACGGTGTACGGGACGATGACGGTCAAGGTCGGCCCGATCACCGTCGCCTACCGGGGCCGGGCCGTCATCGACGAACGCGACGACGCGAGCCACCGCATGGTCGTCCACGCCACCGGCCGCGAGCAGCGCGGCGCGGGAACGGCCGCCGCCACCATGGTCGTCGCGGTCCACGAGCAGGACGACGGCGCGACGGAGGTGGACGTCGACACGGACCTGACGATCACCGGCCGCCCGGCCCAGTTCGGCCGCGGCGTCATGGCCGACATCGGCGACCGCGTCATCGCCGAGTTCGCCGACCGCCTCTCGCAACGGCTCGCCGCGACCACGGCCGCGACCACCGCCGCACCGCCTTCCGAAGAGCCTGCGGCACCCGCGCCTCCGACCGACGCCACCACCCCACTCGACCTGCTGCCCGTTCTCGCCCCCGTCCTGCGCCGCGCGGCCCTCCTCGCGCTGACCGCCCTCTGCCTGACCGCCCTCGCCCGCCTGATCCGCCGCAGTCTCGACCCGGCAAGCCCGCACGCTACGGGCGGTCGTTGAGCATTCGGGGCCACTGGGGACTCTTACTTACCACCATCAAGCGCACAGTCCGCTCTCAGTTCCCCATCGCGACACCCACGGGCCATCTGCTCCTGCGAGAACTGGCGCGCACGCCGCCCGGCAGGGTCGCGGCTTCGACCTTCTCCGAGCCCCAGGAACGCCATCATGCCTTCGCGCATCGCGTCCGCCCGCCGATCGCTCCCCCGCGCAGCAGCTCTTGCTCTGGCCGTCTCCTTCGCCGGAGCCGTGACCGGTATGTACCCGGCGTTGGCCAGCGCCGCGGTCGCGACGTCTTCCGCCCCCGCCGCACCGACCGTCCCGGCCGGATTCTCCGTACAGACGGTCGCCACCGGCCCGACCGGGCAGAGCAGCCCGGATGACATCACCCGCCTGGGGAACCACCTGTTCGTGGCCTACCAGAACGGCGTCGGCTCCGACGGCAAGGCCTCCCCCAAGGGCGCCACCAAGAGCACCATCGTGGAGTACACACTCGCGGGTCAGCAGCTCGCGTCCTGGTCGGTGACCGGCAAGGTCGACGGTATGGGCGCGGACGCGGACGGCAACCGCGTCATCGCCACGGTCAACGAGGACGGCAACTCCAGCCTCTACACCGTCACCCCCTCGGCCGCCGCGTCGGCTCAGCTGCAGCACTTCGCCTTCCAGGGCATGACCCACGGAGGCGGCACGGACAGCGTGCTGGTCACCGGCGGGAAGATCTACCTCACCGGCTCGGCCCCAGCCGCCGACGCCGACGGCAAGACCTACAGCAAGCCGGCCCTCTACACCGCCGTCCTGACCCCGGCGGCGGGCGGAACCGGGACCGTGGCGCTGACCCCGGTGCTCTCGGACAACGCGGTCGCCAAGGACGCCGTCACCGGGAAGAGCACGAAGCTCAACCTGTCCGACCCCGACTCCAGCGAGCACGTTCCCGCCGCCGCTCCCCGGTTCGGCGGCGACCTGCTCCTGGACAGCCAGGGCGACAAGCAGCTGATCTTCCAGAACGGCGCCCAGACTCCTACGGTGCTCAACCTCAACACCCAGGTCGACGACACCACCTTCGCGACCGGCAGCACCGGCACGCTCTACGTCGTCGACTCCAAGAACGACAAGATCCTCGCCATCACCGGCCAGTTCACCGCCGGTCAGGCCTTCACCTCGGTCCCGGGCGACTCCACCACGCTCCCCGGCACCCTGGGCACGCTCGACACGGCCACCGGGACCGTCAGCTCCTTCGCCAAGCTCGGCTCGCCCAAGGGCCTGCTCTTCACCCCGGAGACGCTCGCGGCTCCGGTCGGCTCCGGCGGCAGCAGCAGCTCCGCGCAGCCGTCGGCTTCGGCCTCGGCGAGTGGCCCTGCCCTGGCAGCGACCGGTGCCGGCGCCACCCTGCCGATCGCGGGCGCGGCCGTGGCCGCGCTCGTGCTCGGCGGCGGCGCCGTCCTGATCGCCCGCCGCCGGGCCGGGCGCCGCAGCTGACCCGCACAACTGACCGGCACAGCAGCAGCCGTTGAGGCCGGGTCGTGGTCTCGCCAGAGCCCACAACCCGGCCTCACGCGGGAGGTCAGTCCCGCAGTTGCTCGGGATCCGCTGCGAGGAGCTTGCGGACCTGCTCCAGCAGGGCGCTGGCGTCCGGCTGCGGGCCGCCCTCGTCGATGCCGCTGCCGCGCAGGGCGTCGGCGATCTCCTTGAACTGGACGTCCCAGTCGTTCTGGTAGACCTGCTCGTGCTCCTCGGCCGCGTGCGACTGGCGCAGGCCGACGGTCAGGTCGACGACCTTGCCGATCAGCGCTGTCATCGCGAACGAGAAGAGGCCGATCACCAGCACGGCGACCAACTGCTTACCGAGCAGATCCCAGCCGCCGCCGTAGAACAGGCCCTTCTTTCCCGTCATCATGCCGGTGGCCGCGAGGCCCGCCATCGCCATGCCGAAGAGGCCGCCCCAGCCGTGGATGCCGACCACGTCCAGGGTGTCGTCGACACCGAAGCGGTACTTCCAGCTGATGGCGAAGGCACAGGTCAGACCGGCCAGGAAGCCGATCACCGAGGCCCACAGCGGGGTGACGTCCCCGGCGGCCGGGGTCATCGCCACCATGCCGGTGACCGCGCCCATGCTGATGTCGAGCAGGCCGACCTGGCGGGTGCGCCACCAACTGGTCGCCGCCCAGCCCGCCATGGCCGCGCCGGCGGCGAACTGGGTGTTGACGAACGCCATCGGCGCCGCGCCCGGCACGCCCAGCGAGGAGCCGGTGTTGAAGCCGAACCAGCCGAACCAGAGCAGCGCCAGGCCGATCACGACCAGTGGCAGGTTGTGCGGCCGGATCGGCTTGCGCTCGAAGTCCGCGCGCCGGCCGGCGACCGCGGCCAGGGCCAGACCGGCCGCGCCGGAGGCCAGTTCGACCACGGTGCCGCCGGAGAAGTCGACCGCGCCCAGCTGCTTGGCCACCCAGCCGTCCGGCGAGAAGACCCAGTGCGCCATCGGGACGTAGACCAGCAGCGTCCAGACCGAGGCGAAGACCAGCCAGCCCCTCATCTTGGCCCGCCCCGCCACCGAGCCGCTGATCAGCGCGACCGTGACGATGGCGAAGGACATGTGGAAGACCGAGAAGGTCACCGTGGGGATCGAGCCGGTGCGGCTGGTGAGGCCGACGCCGGACATGAAGACGTGGTCGAGCGAGCCGATCACACCGAGCCCGCCCGCGTCCTTGCCGAAGGCGAGCGAGTAACCGACGGCGAACCAGAGGATGCTGACCAGCACCACGCAGCCGAAGCACATCTTGAGCATGGCGATGACCTGGCCGGTCTTCACCATGCCGCCGTAGAAGAACGCCAGCCCCGGTGCCATCAGCAGCACCATCGCCGCCGCCATGATCAGCCAGGCGGAGTTGCCCGAGTCGAAGAGCTGCGGCATCACTTCTCCTGCTCCCGCTGCTCCAGCAGCCGCCGGAGCTCGGCCAGCAGGGCCGCGTCCACGCCGCCCGGACCGGCCGCGGCGTCGGCGCCGACGGTCACCGGGACCTTGGCCTCGACGATGCGCCGGCGGATCTCGGCGATGGTCTCGTCGTCGTAGGCCTGCTCCTCCTCCGCGCCGGGGACGTGCTCGTACTCCTCGGCGGCGCGGAAGCCGACGGTCTTCTCGATCGCCTTGGCGATCAGCCAGGTCACGCCGAAGGAGAAGGTCGCGCAGGCGACCACGCCGACGGCCTGACGCCACAGCAGGTCGACGCCGCCGCCGTAGAGGAGGCCCTTCTTGCCGCTCATCTGGAAGGTGGCGAAGAGGCCGATGCCGAGCACGCCGACGATGCCGCCCCAGCCGTGCACGCCCACCACGTCGAGGGTGTCGTCATAGCGGAGCTTCAGCTTGAGGTTGATCGCGAAGGCGCAGACCACACCGGCGACGAAGCCGATCACCAGCGCCCCGATCGGAGAGACCTCACCGCAGGCCGGGGTGATCGCGACCATGCCGGCCACCGCCGCCGAGGCGACGCCGAGCATCTCGACATGGCCAAGACGCCACTTCTCGATCAGCGGCCAGCCGACCATGGCGCCGCAGGCGGCGAGCTGGGTGTTGAGGAAGGCCATCGGCGCGGTGCCGCCGGTCTGCAGCGCGGAGCCGGCGTTGAAGCCGAACCAGCCGAACCAGAGCAGCGCCAGGCCGATCACGACCAGCGGCAGGTTGTGCGGACGGATGGTCTCGCGCTCGAAGTCCTTGCGCTTGCGGACCACGATCGCGACGGCCAGGCCGGCCGCGCCGGAATTGATCTCCACCGGCATACCGCCGGCGAAGTCGAGCGCGCCCAGGTGTGCGGTGATCCAGCCGTCGGACGCGAAGACCCAGTGGGCCATCGGCACGTAGACGAAGAGCGTCCACGCGACGACGAACCAGAGCCAGCCGCGCATCGTGGCACGGCCAGCGATCGAGCCGCTGATCAGTGCGACGGTGATGATGGCGAACGCCATCTGGAACGCAGAGAAGATGACGGTCGGGATGGAGCCTGTGAGGCTGTTCATGCCGATGTCGTGCATCATCCAGTGGGCCGGCGTGCCGATCAGGCCCCAGCCGCCGACGTCCTTGCCGAACGCCAGGCTGTAGCCGATGGCCAGCCACAGCACGGTGACCAGGGCCAGGCAGACGAAGCTCATCTTGAGCATGACCAGCACGTGCTTGGTCTTGACCATGCCGCCGTAGAAGAAGGCAAGGCCGGGGGTCATCAGCAGGACCATGGCGGTACTCGCCATGAGCCACGCGGTGTTACCCGTATCGAGGTGGGAGGGCATCCGAGGTCTCTCTGGTCGGGGTACAGGGATGGAGTGGGGGTTCAGGACTTGCGCATCACCGGCGCCGGTACGCCGATCAGCAGTCGGCGGACGGCGTCCCAGGCCTGCCGGAGCGCCGCGGTGACGGTGGGGGAATCGCCGCCGAGGACCCGGAGCCAGGCCCCGCAGTCCTCGGGCAGCACGCTCACCCCGTAGCGCAGCCCGCTGCCGTCGGGCAGGTCGCGCAGCGCCTGGTGCAGCGCGTCGGCGACCTCGGCGGCGGGTGCGAGCGGAGTGACGGCGTAGAAGGTGGACACCAGGTCGTGCCCGGCCAGCACGGCGGGACCGGTGACGCCCGGTCCGGCGGCGCGCTCGGGGACCAGCCGCACGGTGTCCAGGGCGAGCAGGCGGCCGTCGGGGCGTCGGAACTCCAGGTCTGCGGCGAAGACCTGGTAGGCGTTGCGCTCCCCGTGGGCCAGCCGGCCGGCCATCACGGTCTCCCCGGCGAGCACGGTGGCCGAGGGCGCGACGGTGACGACGGTCCGCTGGTAGAAGCGCGAGTCGCGGTAGGGGATGGTCATGTCCGGCAGGTACTCGACGTAGGCGTCCGCGTCGGCGTGCAGGAAGACCTGCTGGGTCGCGTAGTCCGCGTCCGTCCGGTGGACCTTGGTGGCCGCCTGGGTGGTGAGGTGCACGGCCGTGCCCGCGCCACAGCGCAGGTCCATCCGCAGCCGGTCGGCCTGGACGATGCCGCCGCCGGTGGACATCAGGAAGGTGACGGCCAGGTCGGGCCGGGCGGGGTCGAAGTAGAGCGGCCGCATGATCTGGAGCGGCGACTTCTGGTAGTGCGTCACCAACTCGGTGCGCGGACCGATCCGTTCGAAGCCCAGCTCCAACAGGCCGATCTTGCCCGGCCGGCCGACGCCGAGCTGCTGCGGCTGTCCTGCGTACCGCCGCACCTCGGCGGGGACGCGGTCGGGCTCGTAGTGGGCGGGCGCGAGCCGGGCCGTCGCCGCCGCCGACCGTCCCACCGTGGCGGTCGTCATGCCGCGACCCGTCGGTAGGACTCCAGCAGGTCCGCGACCTGCTCCAGTCCCTCGCCGGTCAGGCTGTTGGTCAGCACCACCGGGCGGCCCTCGCGCACCCGGTCCGCGTCGCCCGTCATCACGTCCAGATCGCATCGCACGTATCGGGCGATGTCGATCTTGTTGATCACCAGGACGTCGGAGTCGGTGATGCCCGGGCCGCGCTTGCGCGGCATCTTCTCGCCCTCGGCCGTGTCCAGCACGAAGAAGAACATGTCGACCAGCACCGGACTGAAGGTCAGGGTGAGGTTGTCGCCGCCCGACTCGTAGATCAGCGTGTCGATGTCGGGGAACCGTTCCAGCAGTTCGGCCCCGGCGGCGAGGTTCATGGTCGGGTCGTCCCGGACGGCGGTGTGCGGGCAGGCGCCCGTCTCGACGCCCACCACCCGCTCGGGGTCGAGCATCCCGGCGAGGTTGCGGCGGACGTGGTGGGCGTCCTCCTGCGTGTAGATGTCGTTGGTGATCACCGCGGGCCGTCGGCCACGGGCGATCAGCACCGGGACCAGCGCCTCGATCAGCGCCGTCTTGCCCGAGCCGACCGGCCCGGCGATCCCGACGCGGAGCACCTCGTCCGTCATCTCCCGCCTTCTTTCATGCAGTTGGTGCCGTTGGTGCCGTTCTCGCCGGCGAGGCCGGTCATGAGGCGAACATCCGCGCCTCGGCCCGTTCGTGGCGGCCGGACATCACGTCGGCCACCGGCACGCAGCCGCCGAGGTCCGCCAACTCCCGTTCCAGCGCTTCGGCGGTGACCTCCGCGATCACCGGAGCCAGGGCGCGCAGGGTGATCTGCGCGCGGCGGTGGTCCGTCAGCCGCAACCGCAGGCCCGCGCTGACGAAGCTGACGCAGAAGGCGAACAGATCGCTCGCCACCGCCTGGTCGGCCGCGACGCCGCTCGCCGCGTAGGCCACCCCGGCGACCACCGCCTGGCAGCCCGGCGTCCGCTTCGCCACCACCAGCTCGGTGTAGTGGTCCAACTCCGCACCGCCCAGGGCGAGCCTGGCGGTGTCCAGCATCTGCCGCCCGGTCCGGGTCGAGGCCAGCCGCAGCTCGCGGTTGAGCTTGCTCGCGAAGAGGCGCTGGTCCACCTCGACCAGGGCGTCCCACTCCCCCGCCCCGACCGCCCGGTGGGCGAGCGCGAGCGCGGTGGCGTCCGCTGGGCCGACCGAGTGGCGCAGCAGGTCCTCCAGCAGCACCGGCATGGTGTCCTGGTCGACCTGCTTGGCCTGGACGTAGCCCTCCAGGCCGTGCGAGAGCGTGTAGAACCCGCTGGGGAAGGCCGAGTCGGTCAGCTGGAGGCTGACCAGCAGGCTGTCGAGGGCGGTGGTCGTCACGGGCGTGCTCACGGGCGTGCTCATGCGAGGTAGAAGAGGTGGTTGAGCGGGAGGGTCCGGGCCGGCTCGATGGTGGCGGGCTCGCCGTCGATGGTGACCTGGTAGGTCTCCGGGTCGACCTCGATCTTCGGCAGGGCGTCGTTGCGCACCATGTGCTGCTTGCCGACGGTGCGGCAGTCACGCACCGGCAGCACCCGGCTGTCCAGGCCGAGTTCGGCGGGCACGCCGCGGTCGATCGCGACCTGCGACATGAACGAGACCCGGGTGGCCTGCCGGGCCTTCCCCATCGCCCCGAACATCGGGCGGTAGTAGATCGGCTGGGTGGTCGGCAGCGAGGCGTTCGGGTCGCCCATCAGCGCCCAGTTGACCATGCCGCCCTTGATCACCAGCTTCGGCTTCGCGCCGAAGGAGTGGATCGGCCAGAGCACGATGTCCGCGAGCTTGCCCGGCTCCAGCGAGCCGATCCAGTCGGCGGTGCCGGTGGCGATGGCCGGGTTGATGGTGAGCTTGGCCAGGTAGCGCAGCACCCGGTGGTTGTCGTTGCGCTCGCTGTCGCCGGCCAGTTTGCCGCGCTGGTCCTTGCAGTGGTGCGCAGTCTGGAAGGCGCGGGTGAAGGACTCGCCGACCCGGCCCATCGCCTGGGAGTCGGAGGAGAAGATGGAGATGACGCCCTCGTCGTGGAGCACCGTCTCGGCGGCCACGGTCTCGGCGCGCACCCGGGAGTCGGCGAAGGAGACGTCCTCAGGGATGTCGTGGCTCAGGTGGTGACAGACCATCACCATGTCGAGCAGCTCGTCGATCGAGTTGACGGTGTAGGGCAGGGTCGGATTGGTCGACGAGGGCAGGACGTTGGGCTCGCCCGCGATCCGCATGATGTCCGGGGCGTGGCCACCGCCCGCGCCCTCGGTGTGGAAGGTGTGGATGGTCCGGCCGTCGATCGCGGAGAGCGTGTCCTCGAAGAAGCCCGACTCGTTGAGGGTGTCCGTGTGGATGGCGACCTGCACGTCGTACTCGTCCGCCACCCGCAGCGCGGTGTCGATGGTCGCCGGGGTGGCGCCCCAGTCCTCGTGCACCTTCAGGCCGCAGGCGCCCGCCTCGACCTGCTCGCGCAGCGCCTCCGGCAGCGAGCCGTTGCCTTTGCCGAGCAGGCCCGTGTTGACCGAGAGGTCCTCCACGGCCTGGAACATCCGGCCGATGTTCCACGGTCCCGGCGTGCAGGTGGTGCCGTTGGTGCCGTCGGTCGGGCCGGTGCCGCCGCCGATGAAGGTGGTGATGCCGTTGGTCAGGCCCTCCTGGGCCTGCTGCGGGGCGATGAAGTGGATGTGCGTGTCCACGCCGCCGGCGGTGGCGATCAGATGCTCGCCGGAGATCACCTCGGTGCCCGGCCCGATCACCAGCTTCGGGTGGACCCCGCTCTGCAGCCTCGGGTTGCCCGCCTTGCCGACGGCGGTGATGAAGCCGTCCTTGACGCCGATGTCGCCCTTGACCACGCCGAGCACCGGGTCCAGCACCACGACGTTGGTGACGACCAGGTCGAGCGCGCCCTGCAAGCTGGTCGCCGCCGGGTCCTGGGCCATCCCGTCGCGGATGCCCTTGCCGCCGCCGTAGACGGCCTCGTCGCCGTAGTGGCCCTGGTTGTGGTCCTTCTCGACCTCGACCACCAGGTTGGTGTCGGCGAGATGGAACCGGTCGCCGACGGTCGGGCCGAACAGGTCGGTGTACTGGCTGCGGGGGATGATCGCCATCAGAGCTCGCCGCCCTTCTCGCCGAGGAAGCCGAGCTCGGCGGCGCGGCGCAGCGCCTTGGCCCGGGTGTCGGCCGAGTTGAGGCCGCCGTCGACAAGACCGCTGAAGCCGACCAGACGCCGGTGCCCGGCGTAGGCGACCAGGTCCACGTCGCGGGTGTCGCCGGGTTCGAACCGGACGGCGGTTCCGGCGGGCAGGTCCAGGTGCATCCCGAAGGCCTGTTCCCTGTCGAAGCCGAGGGCCCGGTTCACCTCGAAGAAGTGGTAGTGGGAGCCGACCTGGACGGCCCGGTCGCCGGTGTTGCTCACCCGCACGCGCACTCTGGCCCGACCGGCGTTGATCTCGACCGGTGCCTCTCCGTACAGGTAGGCGGGTCTGCCTGCTGACATGGCGTCTCTCTTTCGGCGATGGGTCGGCGGGGGCCGGGCTTCAGTGGTGTGCGTGGTGGCGCACGTGCCGGTGCAGGTGGGGGTGTGGGTGGGGGTGCGGATCCGTGGCGGCGGGCGTGGCCTCCGTGACCGACGCGTGCGAGTGCGCGTAGCCGTGGCCGTGCTCCGCGTCGAGCCCGGCCGCGATGCCGTCGTCGCCGTCCCGAAGCCGGCGCAGCGCCTCGTGCGCGCGGGCGGCGAGCACGCCTGCGACGGCGTGCGGGGAGAGCAGCGGTCCGCCGTCCACGGCGCCTGCGACCGACGTCGACGCGGGCGCGGCCGGACCGAAACCGGCCGGGACCAGCAGCACCTCGGTCGCGCCCAGTCGTCGGCAGCGGTCGACCCCCTCGTCGACGTCGGGGTCGCCGCCGGTGAAGGCCACCTCGACCCAGCGGTGGGCGCCGTACTGGCGGACCAGCCTGGCGATCCGGAACAGCTCCGCGTCCTCGAAGGGCCCCGCCGCCCGCGCGGTGACCAGCACGGCGGAGGCAGCGGCCCGGCCGGCGGCGGCTCGCAGCCAGCCCACCAGGTGTCCGGCACTGCCGAAGGGCTCGGTGAGGGCGACTCGCCCCACGGTCGCGGGGCCGGCCAGCCAGCGCAGCCCTCGGGCGGTGTCGGCGACCAGTCGCGGGTCGCGGCCCAGCGTCATGGGCACCACGCAGACCGGTCCGCCGGGCACGGCGGCGAGGGCGTCCGCGACGGCCCTGACGAGGTCCCGCCCGACTCCGACGGCGCGGAAGGCGTGCCCGGACGCCGCCAGCGGCTGCAGCGCCTCAGCTCCGCCGCTCTCGTGCCCGCCGACCAGGACCAGCACGGCTCAGGCGCCGATCGGATCGTGGCAGGAGACGAGCTTGGTGCCGTCCACGAACGCGGCCTCGATCTGCAGCAGCGGCAGCATCTCGCGAACGCCGGGCATGACGTCCCCTGCGCCGACGATCCCCTTGCCGAGTTCCATGCATTCGGCGACCGTCCGGCCGTCCCGCGCGCCTTCCAGGATGCCTTCGCTGATCAGCGCGACGGCCTCGCTGTAGTTGAGCTTCACGCCGCGGTCGCGGCGGCGGCGGGCCAGGTCGGCCACCACGAAGACGTAGAGCTTGTCGATCTCACGGGGCGCGAGGTTCATCGGGGCGCTCCTTCTGCGGGCGCGGGACGGCCGGCGCGGGAAGCACGCGGCCTGAGAGACATTCCACTATGCGGAAAGTTAATTCCACCTTCGAGGAAGGTAGGGGCAGCGCCCGAATCCGTCAACATCTTGTTGAGCGTCTCTTAACCACTTCTTGCTCGGCCTGGCCAGACCGCAGGGACCGGCCTTGTCGCGTGACCGACATGGCTGTCCCGCTGTCTACTGGTCGCATGACCGAATTGACGGCCGCGCAGATCGCGTATCTCGGAAGCCAGCTGCTGGGCCGGCTGGCCACCGCCGGAGCCGACCACAAGCCGCATGTGGTGCCGACCTCGTTCCGCTACAACGCCGAACTCGGCACGATCGACGCCGGTGGCCACCACGTGGCGTCCACCAAGAAGTACCGGGACGTCCAGGCCAACGGCTGGGCGGCGATCGTGGTCGACGATCTCGTGTCGACCGATCCGTGGACCCCACGCATGCTGGAGATCCGCGGCCGCGCCGAGGCGATCCCCACCGGGGGCGCGCACTTCGGGCGAGGATTCGGCGACGCCTTCATCCGCATCCATCCCGACAGGGTCAACAGCTTCGGCATCGAGTAGCTTGGCCGCCACCGATCCGAGAGGTGCACCATGCCGGCCCGACCCAGCGTTCTGTTCGTGACGGACCTCGCCTACCAGGCCCGAGGCCGACGCTACTGCGACGAGGACATCTTCCTGACCTCGCGGCTACGCGACGAATTCGACATCGCCCTGTGTCACCCGCTGGACGCCGCCGCGCTGATGGACGCCTTCGCCGCGGTCGTGGTCCGCAACAGCGGCCCTGTGCTGCACTACCAGGCGGCGTACGAAGCGTTCCGGAAGCAGGCCACGGCGCGCGGCACGCGGGTCTACAACCCGCTCACGGGCCGCGGCGACATGGCCGGCAAGCAGTACCTGCTGGACCTCACCGCCGCCGGGTACCCGGTCATCCCCACCATCGACCGGCCGCAGGACCTGGGCAGCCTGCCGGAGAGCGGCGAGTACGCGGTCAAGCCCAAGGCCGGAGCGGACTCGATAGGCCTGACCTTCGTGCCGCCGGAGCGCCTGGGCGGCCTCGCGTACGGCGACATCCTGGTCCAGCCGCGGATCGACTTCCGCTACGAGGTGTCGTTCTACTTCGTCGACGACAGCTTCCAGTACGCCCTCTACGCCCCCGACCCCGATCGGCGCTGGGTCCTCGAACCCTACGAGCCGACCGATGCCGACCTCGCCTTCGCCCACCGCTTCATCGACTGGAACACTCTCGACCACGGCATTCAGCGTGTGGACGCCTGTCGCGACCGGGACGGCGAACTGCTGCTGGTCGAGCTCGAGGACCTCAACCCCTACCTGTCACTCGACCTCCTGTCCGACCGGACCCGCCACGGGTTCGTCGCCGCCATGACGACCTCCTTGCACCGCTTTCTCGACGCTCCGGGCGGATAGCCCCCGTTCAGCTGGCGGGAAGTCGCTCGGTATCGGAACCGAAGGGAAGGAAGACGGTACGGGTCGCGAGGAACCAGTCGCCGTCGATGGCGCGGAAGGTGTCCTCGTAGTGACCCACGTTGACCGGGAGGCGAGGCTCGATCATGCCGCCGACGTAGCCGTCCACCCGATACGTCGTCAGATAGGAGACCGCGCGAGCCCTCGTCGCGGACTCGACCGTGACCAGGACATTCATCATCAGGCGACGAGAGAGCCTGTCCGAAGGACGCGAAGCGAAATAGGCGCGCAGGGACTCACGGCCCTCAATGCGGCGGTCGCCGTGCGGCCAGTGCCAGACACCGTCGGGTGTGAAGAGTTCAGCGACCGAGCTCGGCTCGCCGAGGTCGAGGCGGTGGATGAAGTCGAAGATGATCCGCTCGCACGCGCGTTCCGCGAGCATTCGATCGATCGGGGCGGTGATCTTGTCGTCCATCCCCCCTTCCTACCAGCTCGACCGTGGCGGTGATTCGCCGCCGGTCTCGGCGCGGGGATGCGCGTGGGCGGCCAGGGCGGCGTCGAGGTCCTGGTGCAGGGTCACGGGCGCGTCTGTGGTGAGGAGTACGGCGTCCCCCGGCGCGGCGACCAGCTCCAGGGTTCGGCTCTCGCGCTCTAGTTGGAGAGCGGCTTGTGCGACGGCGTCGCGTCCGGCGGTGGACCAGCCCTTGAGGTGGGTGAGGTCGAGCAGCAGCGGGCCGTCGCCGCGGGCGACGGCCCAGCCGATCGCGCCGGTGAACCTGCTGACGGCGTCGTCGCCGAGGAAGCCGCTGATCTGCAGGACGTCGGCGGTGGGTCGGGTGGTCAGGTGCCACTGGATGGTCATCGCGCGTTCCTCCGGCTGGTCAGCGGGCGGGACTGAGTGCGTCACCGGTCCCCCGCCCAGCAGGAGTTGCCCGGCGCAGCCACTGTAGGTCGAAATGGTCGACGCCTTCAGGGACTTCTCCTACAAGGCATGCCGGTCGAGCAGAACGGTGAACGTCTGCGCGGCGGCGGGCTGCCCTGCTAACGTCGAATTTCGCTGGCACGGTGCTTGGGGGCGACATGAGCGCTACGGCATTGTCGGGGGTCCACGGGATCTGGAACTACCCGTATCTGAAGGCTGCAGCGGGTGATGTTCCCGGGGCTGTGGACGCGATCGGGGCGGACTGGTCCAGATGGGTCGGCCGGGGGTTGCGCAAGGTCGGGGTCGAGCTGCCCGGCTCGGGGCCGATGCCGGTCGCGTACTACGCCGACTGCCTCTTCCGCGGCGAGCGCATGGGGTCAGCCGATCCGGCACACCTCACCCCGTTCGCACAGGAACTGCTCGCGGCCTGGATCGAGGAAGTGCGCCTGGCGGAGACCGGCGCGCCCGCCGCGCCGCAGGGGCGGTTGACGTTCGCGTTGCGGTCCATGACCGAGTGGTTCACGGAGCGGTTCGGCTCACAGGCCCTCAGGATCGTCTCCGCGACGGTGAGCGAGCTGGCCACCTACTTCGACCCGGATTCGGTGGACGAACGGACGCGATCGCAGGAACGGGTCGCGGAGATGGTGCGCAGCCATCGGCCCCGGGTGTTGTTGGCCCACTCCCTCGGAAGCGTCGTGGCCTATGAGGCTCTCTGCGCGCACCCGGACCTTGAAGTCGAGCTCTTCGTCACCTTGGGCAGCCCGCTGGCGATGCGGAGCGTCGTCTTCGAGAGGCTGCTTCCCTCTCCCAAGGGAGGTGGGGCCAAGCCGCCGGGGGCCGCGACGTGGGTGAACATCGCGGACCGGGGCGACCCGGTGGCCGTCCCGAGGTCCGGTGTCTCGCTGCGCTTCCTGGATGTCTTCCGTGACGTCGAGACCAGCATCCATCTCATCGACCCGCACCGGGCCAAGAACTACCTGCGCTGCCCCGAGTTGGTCGAGGAGATCATGCCGTACGTCAGGACGGGAAGCGCCTGACGAGATGCTCCAACGCGTAGACCTGCCCCCCGGCGACCACCAGGAGCAGTCCGTCGGCGGCCGGTGCCAGGGAGGAGACCGGCCGGCCGAAGTCGATCACGTCCAGGGGACGGCGTTCTTCGAGATCCCACGTCCGAACCGTGCCGTCGACACCGCCTGAAACGGCGACGGGACGGCCACCCAGACGCGCGGCCCGCAGGACCGTGACCTCGCCCTGGTGACGGCCCGCCAGGTGCTCGCCGATCCTCACCTCCCCGTCGGCGCCGACGGAGGCGGTCACCAGGTCGCCCCCCACGAAGGCCGTGCCCAGCCGAAGGTCCGGCGACGGCCACTCCTCGTCCTGCCAGGGCAGGTGATCGCTGTGGGCACCCGAGGCGATGTCCCAGACGCGGCACGTTCGCGCGGACCGGAGCAGGACGGCCGCCGTACCACCGAGCGTGATCTCCTCGACGCTGCTCACCGCATGGCCGTCACCGGCAAGCGGCGCCCGTGTCCGTCGTCCCGTGGTGGCGTCGACCACGTAGCAGGCGCCGTCCTCATCCCCGTACACGGCCACGGCCTCGGTGAGGGCACCGACCGCGGACACGAGCGGGGTCGTGGGGTGTGTTGGGTCGGTCAGCGATACTTCGGCAGCAGCGAGATCGGCGTGCACGACGCCGCTCTGACCGAAGTTCCGAAGCAGCGTTCGCCGGTCGAGACTCCACAGAGTTGTGGGGCCGTCTCCGCCGATCAGACAGCACAGCTCATCGTCTCGCCCCCGCGTCAGGCTGAGGCTGCGGATCGGCTCGCGGTCGACCGGGATGGCCTCTCCCAGCTGCTGAAAGGTCTCCAGATCCCAGATCGTCAGATAGCCGTCCTCGCTGCCGACAACGGCGACGCGGCGGGCGCCCAGCTCTCCGACGGCGACTGAATTCGCAGGCCCGTGGCTCCCCCGGAGCGTTCGCTTGAGGGTGTGGGTCTGCATGTCCCACACCACGGTCGCGCCATCGCCGCAGCCCGCCACGAGGACCAGGCGCTCCCCCACTCGGCCGACGGCCACGGAGCGGACCGGTGCGGTGGTGCTCCAGCTGTGCAGTACGGGTGTCTCGGCCTCACCGCAGATCCAGCTGTGCAGGTGGCCCGAACCGCTGACGCAGGCCACGGCCAGCGAGGCGCCGTGTCCGACCGCGGAGATCGCGCCGATCACGGCGTCCGGAATCCTCACCGTCGCGCCCACCTGTCCACCGGTCGCCAGCTCATGGACGTTCACCTCGCCGTCGCTGCTCCCGCTGACGACGACCTGGGTTCCCGCACGGTCGGCGACGGCCAGCGCGGTGACGGCCACGCTGTGCCACGGCCAGACGGTCGTCCGGCCCGAGCTGTCGGCGATCGCGAGCCTTCCCCCGGAGGTGCCGACGACGAGCAGGTTCCGCCCCTCGACACGCCCGAAGGCGAGCGCTCGTGGAGCGCCGGCGTCCTCGGCTCCGGTGGGCGCCAATTCCCAGTTCCAGGAGCGCAGGTCACCGCGGCCGGTCAGCGCCGCGACGGCGAGACCGGCCGAGGCCGCGCCGCCTCCATCCCTGCTGTCCGCCCACAACGGGAGCCAGGGCAGGGGCTGTTCGCCCGGCAGGTTCGCGGTGCGACGGGCGAGGTCGGGCCTGCCCTCCTCGACCGCCGCGAGGGCGAGGGCCATGCGTCGCCTGTCGACGGTCGGCGCCGCGCAGCGCCAGCGCGTCACCACGCGGCGGACCGACTCCGTCAAGGACGGAAGATAGCGCGCCGGATCGGCGTGCAGGAGGTATCCGGGATCACCGACGATCGCCTCGATCCCTTCCTCCGGGGATTCCCTGTGGCCCGCGTGGCTCAGCGCGTGGCGGAGTAGGTAGGGTTCGGCCGCCGGCCATTGGCGGTACTCCGCCGGTCCTAGTCCGTCCAGCAGGGCGCGGAAGACCCGCTCGGCGTCCTCGTCCCGGCGCAGGTGCTGGGCGAGTTCGTCGTGGAAGAGCCGGTGCACGGTGATCGCGTCGACGTCGACCGAACGGCGCAGATAGGTGTACCCCGCCGTCAGGGCGTCCTGGATGTCGGCCGGCGACGGCACGGGTCCCGGGCGCAGGGCGGCTGCCGCACGTTGGACGACGGAGGCCGGCATGCCGTCGCCGCGGGCGTGCGCGAGGGCTGTCAGTACGGGTCGCAGCCACGGGCCGGCGCTCCGGTGGGCAAGGTCCAGATCGAGCACCTCGGACGGGCTACGCGGCGCCGCGTAGCCCAGGCGCTCGGCCTCGTCGCTTCCGGCGCGGGGGTCGAAGGATGCCAGGAAGTGGCGGGTGAAGAGGCCGGCCACGAGGAACTCGCCCTGGCCGCTGCCACGGTTGGCGACGAGTGTCTCCGCGAGGGCGCCCGCGAACGCGCCGACCGTCTGGTGCAGGCCGTGGTACTCCGGTGTACTACGCAGCATCCTGCTCACGTAGGCGTGCAGGTCGGCTTCGAGTTCGGAGGAGGCGACCTGGTCGAGGTCGAAGCAGTGGTCGGCTCCTGCGGCGAGGTCGCGCAGTTCGGCGCTCTCCTCGGACGTCCTGGTGGCGACGAGGAGGCGAATCGCGGCGGAACCGTCCGAGCGGGTCAGTGCCGCCGCACGGGTCAGCCAGTCGCAGACGGCGGCGGCGTCGTCTGCCTCGTCGAGTGCGTCGATCACCAGAGTCGGCGGCAGATCCTGCGCTACCAGAGCGGCGAGGAGCTGCTCGGGCCCAAGGGTCTCCAGGCCGAGTTGGCGGGCCAGCTTCCCGGCCAGTGCCTCCAGGCCGCAGCCCCGGGCGTGGGCGACGCCGAGCCTGCCCAGCGGCAACGGAACGGAGCCGACCTTCTCCCAGACGGTCCGGGTGGAATCACGGAGCTTCGGATGCGCGGCGCACACGACGAGGCCGAGGAGTGCGGACTTGCCGGCTCCGGGGCTGCCGGTGACCACTGCCGCCGGTGACGTACCGTCGCCCCCGAGCCAGCGGGACAGCCGGCGCAACTCGTGGGCGCGGCCGGTGAACGATGCCCCGAACCCCTCCTGGGAATCGTGGAACCCGTTCAGGCCGGCTACGGAGTCGACGAAGTGACGCAGGTCCGAGTCGTCGTCCGAGCTGTCGTCCGCGTCGTCGAGAAAGGCGCTGAGTCTGCGGTCGGCGCCGAGCGCCGGGCCGGAGGCACCGTTCGCCGACGCGTCAGCGATGAGGTACGCCGGGTTGGGAAACAGGGGCAGCACCACAGCTTCGTCGCTGACTTCGACCCTGCTCGTGGTCACGTACTGGCGGTAGACACGGTTGGTGTCAGCCAGCTTCACGGTGGCGCGGCGAACGGCGTCGACCAGGGTGCCCAGGGGTATGTAGGGCGTGCGGGGGGTCAGCGGAGTCCGCTGGGCCGCCATGTCGCCCAGCACCTCGGTGAGTGCCATGGTGAAGTGGCCGTTGAAGGCGTCCTTTTGAGGCTCGCAGGCGGCGACCACCCACCCCCGGCGACCGGATCGGTCGTAGTGTGCCTGCCAGGGCAGCTGCGTCACCATGCCTGAGTTGCACAGGTCGAGCGTGAACAGAACGACGGGTCGGCCTTCGACGTGCTGGAGTCCGGTCAACCATCCCCCGATGTCGGTGCTCTCATGGAGCAGCGCGTCGGCGCCCAGAGCGTAGAGGGAGCCGTCTTTGGCTTCCCCGTGCGTGAGCAGATGCACCAGCAGGACGGTGTCGGCGCCGGCCTTCTTCAAGGTCCTGCGGACCAGCCGACCGAGGTCGGCTGTGGTGAGTCCCGGTGTGGTGACGGCCTTGACCGAGAATCCGAATCCGTCCTGGAGCACCGTGGCGAGTCCGGTGACGGCATCCGCCGCGAAGTCGAGGTCGTCGAGCAGCCCGTGGGGCGGTCCGCGGAAGCCGGACACGCCGACCAGCAGGGCGCGCCGTTCTTGTGCTGGCGACGTCACCGGCGGGTCGCGGTGAGTCGGTCGAGCAGCCGCCGGGTCCGGTCCGCGTGCACCGGTGGCAGCGCATCGGTGGCAGCGACCGCCGCGCGTAGCGCGGTTCGGCCTTGCTCGACATCGCCGACGCGCAACCGGACGTCCGCGATTCGGCGATGCGTGCGCGCCCGGTCCGGGGCGAGGAGCAGCGCGGCCCTCAACTCAGCCTCGCCCTCTGCCGTTCGGCCCATCGCGCTGAGGCACACCCCACGAGCCGACTTGAGGTCGGCCCGGAGGCCCGGGCTTTCCCCCTCCAAGCCGCCCAAGGGGTCCAGATCGGCGAGGGCGGGCAGCGGCCGCCCGAGATCGGCCTGAATCTGCCCCCGTGCGAGCAGCGCTGACCGGTTGTCCGGCCGGCCGGTCAGCGCCCTGGTGAGATAGGTGAGGGCATTCGCCTCGTGTCCCGAGTACCACAGCGCGTGCCCAAGGCCGACCAGCAGGACCGGATCGTCCGGCAGCAGGGCCAAGCCCTCGAACTGCAGGTCCGCGCAGTCGTCGTAGGCACCGGTGGCGAAGCGCGCTTCGGCGAGGGCCCGGTACAGGCGACCGGTGGAGGTGAGGTCCCCGACGATGGTGAAGATCGACAACGCCTCTCGGTACAGCGCGACCGCCCCGGAGATGTCGCCGACAAACCGGGCGATCGAGCCCTGCACAGCGAGTGCGTCGGCGACTCCCCACGCGTCGTGCGCACTGCGGTAGCCCTCGACGGCCGCCAGGATGTACCGGGCGGCATTGTCGAAATCCCCTGCGTGATAGGCGCCTTCCGCCGAGACCCGCAGTTCGTCCGGCGTGTAGGGCGGGTGTCCGCGCTGCCGCGGCGGCACCGGCGCCGGCTCCCGATAGGGCGCCGATGATCCGTACCAGGATGCCATGTCGATACCTGGCGAGCCTGTGGCGCCGGGGCTTTCCGCGATGGAGTCCGTGGGCGCCTCACTCATGGACGTCTCCCAGCAGGTGGCGGTCCGAGTCGCGATTGTCCCCTGGCCAGGCATTCAACCATTCTTCCTGCACGACAATATTCGGGCCGGTCGAGTGACTTGTCAATGAAATGGAGCCTCCGCAGCCCGCCGTGGCACCGGTATCGGCCAAAGATACCGGCTCGCTCACCGTTCGGAACACGGTTCACAAAAGATACGTCACAACCCTCTGGTAACACCGGAACGAGTGGGCGGCCGCCTGGCCTGCTCATCACACGAATGCCGAACCGAAATCCCCGACCGCCGCTCTCCACCGCGTTCCACGCCCTACCATGCAGAGGCGGCACGATGGCGTGCGGATTCTCCTTTCTCGGCCCGCCCGTTCCGCACGCGCCATGGAATACGCGACCTGGGAGTGCCCTCGTGGACGATGTCACGCCGAATTTGATCTTCAGCGAGGAGATCCCGACGAGGAATCCGCACTTCACCGGCCGCGCGCAGGAGTTGCGCATACTGCGGGAACAGTTGAAGGCCTCATCCCCCAGCATCCTGGTCCAACCGGCGCAGGCGCTCTTCGGACTGGGCGGCATTGGCAAAACCGATATCGCCACCGAGTACGCCCATCGCTACCGCGGCGACTACGACATCGTCTGGTGGGTGCGTGCAGAGCACGAGGACCGCGTGCAGGACGCCTTCGTCAAGTTGGGTACGCGACTCGGCATCGCCCACGCGGAGGCGCAGCGCGACAAGTCCATCTGGGCGGTCCTGAACGAACTGCGAACGGGTCGCTACGACCGATGGCTGCTCATCTTCGACAACGCGGTAGAACCTGAGGTCATCAAGCGCTACCTGCCCGAAGGCCGACCGCACGGCCACGTGATCATCACCTCGCGCGAGCGGCAGTGGCGCCGGCACACCAAAGCCGGGATGATCGAGGTGACCGCGCTCTCCGCGGAGGAGGCCGTCGAGCTCCTGCGCAAACGAGTCCCCCAGCTGGCGTCGTGCGCCGAGCAGGACGATCCGCTGACCCAGCAGGCCGACCGCGTCCGCCATGACGACGCCCTACGTCTGGCAAGGGCGCTGGGCAACCTGCCGATCGCCGTGGAGCACGCGGCGGCGTACCTGGCCGAGACCGGAGCCCCGGTCAGTCGTTACCTGGAGCTGTTCGAGCAGAACGCCCACACCTTGCTCAGCCAGCACGTCGACATCGACTACCCCCACGCGGTGGGCGCCACCTGGAGCATTTCCAGTCGTCAACTCAACGATGACGCAGTCGAGTTGTTCAACCTGTTCGCCTTCTTCTCGCCGGAGCCGATGGCGGAGGAGCTGTTCATCACCCATGGCGGGGTCATCGGCGCACCAGCCGCGCTGTCCGACGTGCTCAACGATGCCGACCGCTTCCGGCTGGCTGTGAGGCAACTGGCTCGCTACTCCTTGGTCAAAAGGGACGGCGGGCGCAATGTGATCACCGTGCACCGCGTGGTGCAGAGCGTCACCCGGGGGCAGATGGAGATCGAACGGCCGGAGGACTGCGGTGCCTACCGGGCGACGGTGCACGCCCTCCTGGCGGCCACGAATCCAGGCAATCCCGACCTGGAGAGCAACGACGCGCAGTACGACCGCTCGCTCGATCACCTCAGGTCAGCGGGAGCGCTGGACACCGAGAACGTCGAGCTGCGGCAGCTCGTCATCGACCAGGTCCGCCGCCTGCTGCTGCGCGGCGGCCACGAGGAGGCGCTGCGGCTCGGCGAGGACGCGCTGCGGGTGTGGCGGGCCACATGGGGGCGTGACAACGAAAAGGTGCTCCAACTCTCGGTCGAGGTGGGAAACGCCACTCGGCTGATGAGCCGCTACAAGGAGACCCTCGAGTTGAACCAGGACACGCTCGAACGACTGAAGCGCACCTTGGGCGACGAGCACGAGACCACCCTCCTCTGCGCCAACAGCTACGGCGGGGATCTGCGCGCGCTCGGCAAGTTCACCGAGGCGCTCGAACTGGACCTCAAGCTGCTCCCCCTGTTCGAGCGCGTCTTCGGGCCCGACCATCCGCGCACGCTCAACGTGCGCAACAACCTCGGCGCCGACTACCGGCGCCTGGGCCGGTTCCCCGAAGCCCTGGAGGAGGACGAGCGCACCTACGAGCTGCGGAATCGCACCCTGGGTTCCACCGACCTTCGCACCATCAGGTCCAAGGACTCGATCTCGGTGGACCTGCGCGGCTGCGGGCGGTACCAACTCTCGCTCGAGGTGGCGCAGGACGTGATCAGCATCCTGAAGGAGCGAACCGGAGCCGAGAACCTCGACTCGCTCAACGCACACAAGAGCTACGCCGTGGCGCTGCGCAAGGTGGGCCGCTACGAGGAGGCCCTGTCGGAGAGCGAGCAGGTCGTCCGGCGGTACTCCGCGTTCCTCGGCGGCGAGCACCGCTACACCCTGCGGGCCTCGATCAACCGGATCAACGACCTGAGGGTCACCGACCGGTTGCGGGAGGCCGAGGAACTGGGCCGCTGGGCGCTGGAGCTGTGCCCGGACATCGACAATCCGAAGGGCGACATCACCTGGGCCACCACGGTCAACCTCGCCGTGGTCCTCCGCAGCCGGAACAGACCGGAGGACGCCCGCGCCCTGGACGAGAGCGCAGTGCAGGGTCTGACCGACATCTTCGGCTCCGAGCACCCCCTCACCCTCCAGGCCACCGCCAACCTCGCAAGCGACTACGCCACGGTCGGCGACATCGCGGTCGCTCGTGAACTGGGCGAGGAGCTCTACGAGACGAGCCGCCTCGTCCTCGGCGAAGACCACCCCGACACCCTCGCCATCGGCGCCAACCTCAGCCTCGACCGTCGAGCCTCCGGCCTCGACGCGGCGGCAGAGGAACTGCGGACCGAGATCATGCGTCGCTACGCGAAAGCGCTCTCCTCGCAGCATCCGATCGTCCTGATCACGCGGCAGCGCGGTCGCGTCAACGTCGACATCGAGCCCTACTGAGCCGCCCGGGCCAGGTCCGCCACCACCCGGTCCCGGATCACCGTGATCAGGCGCAGCAGGTCCGGACAGTAGACGGACGGGTTCGCGAAGCCTGTCGCCGGGTGGTAGCGGTGGGTGAACAGCCCGCCGCCGCAGGTGCGCACCACCGTGCAGTCTCTGCAGGCCGTCGAAAGGGACTCGATGCCGCCCTGGCGGAGCTCGGTGAGCGGATGGCCGAGCGCGACGTCGAACGCGTCGTCCGTCACGTTCAGGCCGAGATCGGCCGCCCCCGGATGAGTGGCGCTGAGCGAGTCGAGCTGCTTGATCGCCCCATCCGTGTCCACGACAGCCAGCGTCGACGGCCGCAGGCCGAGGCCCTCGACCGCCGGCGTCCCGCCCAGGACGGACTGGACGACCTCGCCGAAGAGCCGGACCCACGTCTCCTGCCGGTCGTACCACCGGTCGAAGACGGCCAGCAGCCAGTCCGCGTACAAGGTCCCCTTCGATCCGGCTCCGCGCCCCGGCGGCGGGTGCGACCACGTTCCGTGCGGGAGAAGGAAGTCGATCGCGGGCGGCGCGTAGGCCAGCAGCGCCTCGTAGGTCCGGCGAGGGGGGTGCGTGAGGTCGACGGTACAGAGCAGGCCGCCGTAGGCGTCCTTGAACTCCTCCCGGCCGAGGAGCCGAAGCGCGCGCTCGACGTGCGGGTGGCTGCTGCGCCCGTCGGCAAAGGGTCGGTGGTGGTCGGTCGCCCGGGCGTCCCCGTCCAGGCTGACTCCGATCCGCACCCCCAGTCCGGCCAGGGCCTCCAGCCTTCCCTCGGTGAGCAGGACGCCGTTGGTCTGCATACTCACGTCCACGCGAGCCGGAACCGTGTCACGCATCCGACGCACAAGGTCGACGAGGAATCCGGTCCCGGCCAGCAACGGCTCACCGCCGTGCAGGATCACGGCGACCGACGGCAACCGGTGGGCTTCGACGTGCTGGGCGATCCGCTCGGCCGCTCGGTTCACCGTGGCCTCGCTCATGCGCAGCGGCTGGTCACGCCACGACTGGTCGGCCATCTCGTAGACGTAGCAATAGTCGCAGGCCAGATTGCAGCGGCTGTGCACCTTCAGAACGAACTGCCGAAAGGGAACAGGCGTCATCGAGTCCTCCCTTCGGATGCGCCGCCGGCCAGCCAGCCCGCCAACTCCAAGGGATCGGCGGCTTCGCCGATCCCGCGAATCGCAGCGTGCAGCGCGGAGACCAGCGGGACATGGCGCCGCAGGAAGCCCTCGGCCGGGCCCGACCCGCTGTCCACAGCCAGTGCCAGCCCGGCCCACGCCTCGGGGGCGACGGATCGCCGGCGTATCTCTTCGCGATAGCCGGCCGCCGCGGCGGACAGGTCACCGCGCAGGAGCGCCACATCTGCCACGCCGAGGTCCAGATCTCCGTCGCCTCCAGGCCGTTCGGCGTCCATCAACTCCCGGAAGCGCACCGGGTCCACGTAGCGCAGGGTCAGCAACCTCTCGCGCGGGCGGGGGCCGTTCCGCTCGGCGGGCCGGACCTGGTACGGAGCGTCGGAGCAGTCCTGGGGGGTGGGGCGTCGGCCTTCGGTCCAGTGCACGACCAGCTTGTGCACTGCCTCCGGGGAAACGGCGACATGACGCGCCTCCCACATCATCCGGTGCTCGAACGAGGCGCTCAGCCCCAGGCGGCGGGCCTCTTCCGGCACCGGGTCGCGCTGCCAGGCCCGCAGGCATCGGCCGGACTCGCGGACAAAGCGCTCGCCCTCGGGTGTGAGCCGTCCCGAAGCCAGCAGGTCCTCGGTAGCCGCGAGAGCCTCGGTGCGGCGGCGGACGAACTCCGCGTGGCCACGCAGCGCCTGATCAGGCGGCATGTGCCAGCGCTGGGTGCGCCAGAATCGGGTGACGCCGAGGTAGGCGTACGCACCGTGCAGGAGTGCCCTCGGCGGACGGGGGTCGTCCCGCCAGGGTGCGTAGGACAGGGCGCCCGGCATCGCATCGAGCAGCGGCAGGATATCGAGAACAGAACACAGTTTCAGATGCTGGAGTTCGTGGACAAAGGTCTCAGCGAGTGCGAGGTCGTCCGACGGCAGCGTCGTGGCGATCGCACCGAACGCGGAGGGCGAGGTTGCAGCAACGGTGGATCCGAATCCGTCAGGCTTCAGTGGCACAACAGTACGCACAGACACGGAAATCGCCTCGGCGTCGGAACGGTGGTGAACAGCCAGAATGCGCCAGGCTCCGGTAATCCGATCGCACCACTGCCTCAGCTCCGATCGTCCGACAGCCTCAAGGCGGGGATGCCGGAAGCAGTCCAGGGAGGGCGTCGAGCCGTCGATGCCGACTTCGAAAGACAATCCGGCGTGCTCGGTGGCCACGGTGACCGGGCGCGGTACAGGAACCGGCACGACCCCCGCAGCGGTCATCAATTCCAGCCTCCCGCCTGAATGCAGCAGGCGGACGAGGCCCCGCACGGACGTGGACAGCGAGCCCAGGCCCGGCAATGTCAGCCGACCGGCCACCGAAGCGATGAGCAGGTCGAAGTCCACCCCCGCCCGCAGGCCGACGACCGCGACGAAGGAACAGAGCTGCGTCAGATCCGCCCGCAACTCGGGGCTGTCGGAGTCCGTACGGCCCATTCGAAGCAGGCAGCCGACAGCCCAGGCTCCCAGCTGCGGCATCTGGAGCACCTCGGCCACGATGCTCGGCGCACGCCGCTGGAGGTGGGTCAGGAGTCTCCACGCATCGGCCAACTCCAGTGCGGCGTGCGCCTCGGGGAAGCGCAGCTCCGCGTCCGCGATCACGGTGTGCAGCAGCAGGATGTGCTTGCTGCGTTCGGCCTCGCACAGCCGACGGAGCGTAGCGGAACCGCCGGTACCCCCAGCGAGGCGGAGCAGGTCGGCCCTGGGCAGCCCATGCATGGCCATCGTCATGAGCTCAGTCAGATGTTCGAGTTGAATGAGTAGAGGGGCTCTTGTTCGTCTTCGAGTCTCCGCAGCAGCAGACACACGGATGCTCGAAGTCCTAATGAGGGCAGATCGTCAATCTGCGACAGTTGCAAATCGGCCAGGTTCGGAAGGATCCACCGCTGAACCTCCTCCGGCTGCTCCATCCGTCGCTCCCCCCAGAATGGCGCTGTGCAAACGCCGCGGTAGATGACGAGCCCGCCTCCGCCTCTCCGCTCCGGCGAGGGAGGGTCCGCGCCAATCGTAGCCTCGTTCCCTCATGACCACACGGTCAATGGCATTCACAACTCGTAGGGCTCCCAAAGGAATCGCTGCAGTTCAAGCCGCTCCGGAGATCGCGCTCCCGACACCGGGTCGGCTCACGCATCGGACAGGGCTTTCGGGGTCTGAGCCTTGCATCTACCATGTCCAGGCGCACTTCCGCCTCGCTACCGCGAGGGCCGGGACCGGCGCGAAGCGCAAGGAGCACGGAACGTGATCGTCGGGGACCTGCTGAGCCTGGAGGACCTGCGGATCGAGGCCGCCTGGGCCACGCCTGAGTTGCTGGCCCGTGACGTCACCGGGGTGACCTCCACCGACCTCCAGGACCCGGCCCGCTATCTCCGGCGCGGCGAGCTGGTACTGACCGGTCTGGTCTGGTGGCGGCCGGACGACCTCGCCGCCGACCCCTCCGCCGCCACCCGCGCCGCCAGCCGCTTCGCGACCGCGCTGCGCAGCGCCGAGGTCGCCGCGCTGCTGGCCGGAGAGGGCACCCACGGGACCGTCCCGGCCGAGCTCGCGGACGCGTGCCGACTGCACGACATCCCGCTCTTCTCGGTCCCGGCCGGCACCAGCTTCCGGGCTGTGACCGACCGCGTCTACCTGCGCCTCTGGGGCGAGCTGCAACGCCGCTCGGAAGGCACGGCGGCCGTGCCGGGCGCGGTGCGCGGCGAGCTGCTCGGGCTGCTGCACGCCGACGCGACCCCCTCGGTGCTGCTGACGCGAGCGGTGGCCGATCTGGGGCTGCCGCACTGCTCGCTGGTCACCGCGAGCGGGCGGCTGCTGGGCAGCTCGGACCCCTCCCTCGCCGCCGGGCCGCTGCGGACCGCCGCACGACCCCTGCCGGTGGGCCGACAGGGAAGTTCGCCCTTCGACGGCTGGCTGCTCCAGCCGCACGCCGAGCCCGCGCCGCACGCCGTCTCGGTGCTGCACGGGCTCGCCGAACTGCTCGCCCCACTGGCGACCCGGGCCCGGGCCACGGCCGCCGCCCAGCGGCAGAGCGCAGAAGCCGCGCTGGAGCTGATCCACCGGAGCAGCGGGCGGGCCGACGAGCTGGCCAAGGCTCTCGCCGCCTGCGGCCTGCCGTCGGACACACCGCTCACGCCGGTCGTCGCGCGGATCGACAACACCCTTTCCGCACCCGCTGCGCCGTCGGCGTCCTGGGCGGCGACGGCACTGGCGGAGGCCCTGCACGGGACCGGAATGCCCTTCGCCGTCGCCGCCGGAGTCCGTGCCGACACGCAAGAAGCGGTCGGTCTCTGCGCCGCGCCCGAGGCCGCCGTCGCCGAGGCCCTGCGCGAAGCCTGGCCCCGGCTCCAGGCCACCCTGGCCGGGCCGCAATCCCCGGCCCTCGTCCGCGCCGGCGTCGGCCCCTCGACCAGGCCGACCGCACCCGCCCTGCGCGCCGCGCTCGTCCAGGCCGCGTACGCGCTCAAGGCGGCAGAGCCAGAAGGCTCCGCCGGTTCGGTCGGCCGCAGCGGCGAACTCGACTCCTTGGCCGCGCTCGTGCGCGGCATCCCCGTCGAGGTCCAAACCGCGTTCCGCAGCCGCCTGCTGGGGCCGCTGGCCGAACACGACGAGGTCAGCCCTGTCCCGTTGACCAACACGCTGGCCGTCTTCCTTCAGCTCGACGCCTCCTGGGCGCGCACCGCCCGGGCGCTGCACATCCACGTGAACACGGTGCACTACCGCATCCAGCGCATCGAAGAACTCACCGGCCGCAGCCTCTCCCGCCTCGAGGACCGCCTCGACCTCCGCACGGCCCTGCTCTGCGCACCCCGCGCCCAGTCGGCCGCGCATACGGCCGAGACCGGGTGATCCGTCTCTTTCCGCACAGGCCGTCACATTCCCCAGCAGTCATTCTGTGCGCACTGGTTGCAGCCTGCAGGCATCGGCCTGCTCACCTACCTCAGCAGCTTCGGCCCCATGGCCGATCCGACCCTGCCCTTCGGCTGGGACATGGCCGTCGTGGCCGCGGTCAGGGCCTGATCGACGAGACCGTAGTGGTGGAGCAGGGCGGTCACTGACGCTCCTGCCGGTGGGCTGTGCCTGGTCGGAATCAGAATCGCCTCGACCGGGTACAGCCCACCGTCCTGTGGTCGGTCACGACAGCATCTCGACGTACCCGTCGGTTCCGTGCACGCGGATCCGCTGACCGTCCCGGATCAGCCGGGTGGCCTGCTCCACGCCCACAACGGCCGGCAAGCCGTACTCCCGGGCGATCACCGCGCCATGAGTCATCAGCCCGCCCACCTCCGTCACCAGGCCCGCGATTCCGACGAACAGCGGCGACCAGCTGGGGTCAGTGAAGGTCGTGACCAGGATGTCGCCCGCTTCGAGATCGGCCTCCGCCATGTCGAGGATGACGCGGGCCCTTCCCTCGACGATCCCGGCGGAAACGGGTAGGCCGATCAGGGCGCCGGCCGGCGCGTCGTCGCGCCGGTACGCCCCAGTGACGGCCTCGCCGTCCGAGGTGAGCACCCGGGGCGGCGTGAGCGCGTGGTACGACCGGAACGCCTCCTTGCGCTGCTGGATGAGCCGGGCATCCACCTGCTTCGAGCGCACGACGTCGTGGAACTCCTGGAACGTGAGGTAGAAGACGTCCTCCTGCTCAGGAAGCACGCCGGCCTGCACGAGGCGCTCGGCCTCCTCCAGCAGGGCCTGCTTGTAGACGAAGTAGCGGCTGATGATGCTGTACTTCGGGTACTCCCGGTACCCGATGAAGGTTCTGACCCGGTCGATCATCCGCTTGGTCTCGTCGGCTTTCCGGTCCCCGTCCGGCAGCGCCCGCAAGCGTGACAGCACGTCCTGCTCCTTCTGCTGCGCCTTCAGCCGCCCCTGCTCAAAGCGCCGCTCGGCGGCGCCCGGCTCGAAGTTCCTGACGTTGTCGAGGATCACGGGCACGAGCGTGGTGGGGCGCTCGCGCCAACGCGGCCTGGTGATGTCGATCTCGCCGACGCAGCGCATGCCGTACCGATCGAGGTAGGCCTCGATGGCGTCGCGCGCTTGGGTCCCGCCCGCGAGCTTCGCCAGCTCGTCCAGGAAGCTCTCGTCCCCGACGCCCTGCAGAAACGCCACCACCTCCGGCTGCGGGCGGATCACGTCCGCGACGTCGAGCAGCGCCAGTCCCATCTCCGAGGTGACGTTGTCAGGGGCGGACAGCGTGAGCGTGTCGGCCGCGTTCTTCTCGCCCAGCCACTCCTGCAGCTTGTCGTTGAGCCACCACGTGGCCTCCATCCCCGCCATGATCGCCTGAAGGTTCAGCGGATCACTGAGCACGCGCTTGTGCTCCTCGAAGGCCGCCAGCAGGAAGTCGAACAGCGCCGGTCCGGTCTTCGTCCGGATGTCGCGCTTCAGGGCAGCGACGGACGCCTGACTGCGCTCGATCAGACCGGTGACGATGGCCGGATCGGTCTCGATCGGGGCGGGCGCACCGATGGCGGGGGGCTCGGCGGCCGGCGGCCCGCCGGGAGGAGTGTCCGGGAGCGACGGGATGAAGTCACCGCGGTCAAGGACGGTCTCCAGCGCGTCCCTGAACAGCGGATCGCCTCTCCCGATGAGGTCCAGAAGGCCGGCGCGGCTCGCGGGCGAGGCCAGGCGCCGGGTGACGTCGACGAACAGCCGCCCGCCTGCCTCGTGCATCGGCGCCATGGCCGTCAGCTGCCACACGGAAACGCCCAGGGGCTTCATGGGGTCGGTCATCATCTGCTGATGGCCCACGGAGAGGTAGACGTGGTTCTCCTGGTCGCCGGTCTCCGGGATGGGGAACAGCGTGGTGATCGGCCGGCTCTGAACGATCTGGAAGTCGTCGTCGACCAGGCACCATTCGATGTCCTGCGGGCGGCCGAAGTGCGCTTCGATCCGCCGCCCGAGCCGCACGAGCCGGACGACCTGCGCATCCGTCAGCGCCGGCCGCCCCTCGGCGGCGATCGCCTTGGCGACGACATCGCCGTCTCGCACCGTGAAGACGTCCGGGTTCACCAGGCCGGAGACCAGGGCCTCGCCGAGGCCGAAGCCGGCGTCCACGGTGGCGACCCTCCGGTTGCCCGAGACGGGGTCGGCCGTGAACAGGATGCCGGCCGCCTGCGGGAAGACCATCTGCTGCACGACCACGGCCATGTGGACCGTCCGGTGGTCGATGCCGTTCCGCCGGCGGTAGGTCACGGCCCGCTCGGTGAACAGGGAGGCCCAGCACCGGCTGACGTGTTGGAGGATCGCGGTCGGCCCCGCGACGTTCAGGTACGTGTCCTGCTGGCCGGCGAAGGAGGCCGTCGGCAGGTCCTCAGCCGTCGCGCTGGATCGGACGGCGTAGGCGGCCTGCGCGCCGTGCCGGGCGAGCGCGCGGGTGATCGCCGCGGCGAGATCGCCCGGGATGGCGATCCCTTCGATGGTCCGACGAATCCGCGCGCTGAGCGTGCGGATCGCCTCCCGGTCGTCCGGGTTCACACGCGACAGCTGATCGAGCAGATCGTCAATCGACGGCGCGTCCGCCATGACCCGCCGGAAAGCGTCCGTCGTCACGCAGAAACCAGCCGGCACGCGGATGCCGTCGATCCGCGACAGCCCGCCCAGGTGCGCGCCCTTTCCGCCGACGACCGCGACCTGCGTCTCGTCAACCTCTTGAAGGTCCAACACGTACTGCTCGATCATTGCGATACCTCCGCACGTCGGGCCCCCATTTCCGCAGGTGGTGGCCTCGGCCGACGATTCTGCGCCGGGACCCGGGTCTTGCCGCAAGCCCCCCTGCGCGCTATATGTTGAGAGTGGCAAGGAGAATGTTCTCCTTGCCTTTGCCTTTTGCCGTCGACTACCTGTCGGAGTACGGCTCTGTTGCGGGCAGTTCCACGGTGATGCGTATCCCGCCGCCGGAACGCGGAGTAAGGGTGAGCGTCCCGTCGTGCGCGTCGGCGATGGTTTTGACGATCGCCAGGCCGAGACCGACTCCCGCGTGGTCGGTGCGTACGCGCTCGGTGCCGCGCTGAAACGGTTCGGTGAGCGTCGCGGCCAGCCCCGGGGTGACCTGCTCGCCGGTGTTCTCGACCGTGAGCACCACACTTTCGGGGCGGACGCTGGTGCTCACCCACACGATGCCCTGTTCCGGCAGATTGTGGACGATCGCGTTCTGCACGAGGTTCGTGGTCAGTTGCAGCAGGAGCGCGTGCGATCCGATCGTGGGGGTGATGTCGCCGCGGGTCTCGATCGTGACGCCGTGCTTTTCCGCGAGGGGCAGGAGCGTTTCGGTGGCTTCCTCCGCTATGAGGGACAGGTCGACTGGTTCTCGGGTGAAGGACCGCTGCTCGGCGCGGCTGAGCAGGAGCAAGGCCTCGGTCAGGTCGATCGCCCGGGTGTTGACTGCGTGGAGGCGGGCGATGAGTTCGCCGGTGTCGTGGTTCGGATCGGTGCGGGCCACGTCGAGAAGGGCCTTCGAGATCGCCAGCGGAGTGCGCAACTCGTGCGAGGCGTTGGCTGCGAATCTCTGCTGTCCGGCGACGTGTGCTTCGAGCCGAGCCAGCATGGTGTCGAAGGCGTCGGCGAGTTCGCGGAACTCATCCTTGCGGCCCGGTAGCCGGATTCGGTGGGAGAGCGATCCGGTCGAGGCCAGGCGGGCGGCGTCGGTGACGCGGGTCAGCGGGGCGAGCATCCGGCCGGCCAGGATCCACCCTCCCACGAGGCCAAACACCAGCAGGAACGCCAACACGGCGGCTGCCCTCGGAGCGAAAACGTGCAGGAGGCTGGACCGGACGGGAAAGACACCGGTCGTAGTGCTGCCCGCGGAGCCGGGGACGATGAGCGCACGGTCGGGGACGTAACGCAGCAGGAACACCCACACCGCCGCGAGCAGCAGGACGCCGGCCAGCATGAGGAATCCGGCGTAGCTGAGGGTGAGCTTGAGGCGAACGCTCAACCCGGGCGCTCTATCCACGACGCTCGCCTCTCTCGTGTCCGGGCTCGGGTTGCGCATCGATGCGGTAGCCGACGCCTGGCACGGTGGCGATGATCCAGGGTTCGCCGAGCCGCTTGCGCAGCGCCGAGACGGTGATGCGCACGGCGTTCGTGAAGGGGTCGGCGTTCTCGTCCCACGCACGTTCCAGGAGTGCTTCGGCGCTGACGACACCGCCTTCGGCGGCGACGAGGACTCCGAGTACGGCGAACTGTTTCCGGGTGAGCGCGACATAGCGGCCGTCCCGGTAGACCTCGCGGCGGAACGGATCGAGCCGCAGGCCTGCGATCTCTCGCACGGGTGGTCTGCTGTGAGCGCGCCTGCGGTCGAGTGCTCTGAGCCGGAGCGCGAGTTCCTGGAGTTCGAACGGCTTGGTGAGGTAGTCGTCGGCGCCGAGTTCGAACCCGGAGGCCTTGTCGTCGAGACGGTCCGCTGCGGTGAGCATGAGGATCGGCATGCCGGTGCCGGAGGCGACGATGCGTTTGGCGATCTCGTCGCCGGACGGTCCGGGGATGTCGCGGTCGAGGACGGCGATGTCGTAGCTGTTGACGCTCAGCAGTTCCAGAGCGGTGTCGCCGTCGCCTGCGAGGTCGGCCGCGATCGCTTGAAGGCGTAGGCCGTCGCGGATGGCCTCTGCCAGGTAGGGCTCGTCCTCGACGATCAACACGCGCATGGTCTCGATGCTACGAGCCGGCGCATATCGTCGGCGTATCGAAATTCCCATACGTGCCGACGACACCACGCTGCGTTGACTGGCGGCATGAACCACACACCGCCTTCAGCACGGACAACGAGCCGCTGGAAGATCGACGCCGGGACCTGGCGCGGGAGCATCCGCCGGGCGATCGGTTTCGGCTTCCGGCCGGGCCCGTGGAAGCGCGGCCGGGTGCTCGCGGCGCTGGCGCTGCTGCTGGGCCTGTTCATGCTGCTGCACGCGAGGATCCCGAACGGGTTCGGGTATCTCGGCAGCCTGGTGGAGACCTTCCTGCCGTGGTTCGGGGTGTTCATCCCGGTGCTGCTGGTCGGGGCGCTGTGGCGCCGTTCCGCTTCCGCGGTGGTCGCGCTACTGCTGCCGGTCGTGGTGTGGCTGAACCTCTTCGGCGGGCTGCTCGGCGACAAGTCCCACCCGGGCGGCAACCTCACCGTGGCCGAGCAGAACGTCAACGCCAACAACCCCGACCCGGCCGGCACCGCCCGCGACCTGGCCGCCTCCGGCGCGGACGTGCTGGCCCTGGTGGAGCTGACCCCGCAGGCCACGGGCACGTACGAGAAGGAGCTGGCGAAGGCGTACCCGTACCGGACGGTGCAGGGCACGGTCGGGCTGTGGAGCAAGCTGCCGCTGTCGGACACCCGACCGATCGACGTCATGGACTACGGACCGCTGGCGAACGCCGTCCCGGCCGACAGGAAGGTGGCCTCGAACCGGGCGCTTCGCACCACGGTGGCCACGGACCGCGGGCCGCTGACGGTGTATGTGGCCCATCTGGGGTCCGTACGGGTGAATCCGAGAGCGGGCTTCTGGACGGCCTCGCGGGACATAGGCGTGCAGGCGCTCGGCAAGGCCATCGCCGCCGATCCGAGCAAGCGGGTGGCACTGCTCGGCGACCTGAACGGCACCATGGACGACCGCGCGTTCGCCGACATCACCTCACAGATGCGCTCGGCCCAGGACGCGGCCGGGGACGGCTTCGGCTTCACCTGGCCGGCGACGTTCCCGATGGTGCGGATCGACCAGATCCTGGTCCGCGGCGCGGTGCCGGAGAGCTCGTGGGTGCTGCCGGCCACCGGCAGCGACCACCTGCCGGTGGCGGCCGGAATCAGCTGGTGATCACCGCGAAGAGTCGGCGACCAGACGCAGGCGATCCCGGCGCGACCTGCCCCTCGCGCCGAATGTGCCCGGATCAACCATGGAACACACCCGAGTTGACGCAGATCCGAGCATTCCGCGAACCGGAGAGCCGGACCGAGTCGGCAGTCCCTTCAGCGATCCTGTTCGCCTGCCGACGAGCCGGCCTCCAGCGATTGCTTCAGCGCGGCGAGCGTCACCGACATGCTCCGGCGGTTCCACTCCGCGCGGCCACCGGTGCGCAGCACGGTCTCCGTCGTCCAGGCGCTGACTCGGTCGCGGCGGTCCTGCCAGAACTGCTCCACCACCGTCACGCCGCCGTCCACGTCGCCCTGCGTGAGGCGGAATCCCCAGCGGGCAACCGGAATCGGCCCGAAGCTGACGTCCCAGGCGAAGGCACGCCCCGGCTCGGCCTCGACGACGCGGCAGACGGTGTTCCAGCGGATACCGCCCTTGCGGTTGCGGCCCTGGAACCGCGCGCCCAGCACGGGACCGGCCGGGCTGCCGCGCCAGGCGGCACCCGTGCACTCGGGGCTCCACTCACCCATCCGCGTCACATCGGCGACGGCGGCCCAGACGACGTCCGGCGCGACGGCGATCTCCGTCCGGACGGAGACGGATTCACGGCTGGCACTGGTCATACGACTTCTTCCTGAGGCGGGCTGACCCTGGCATCGCACCGCGCGCGGGCTCGCCGCGTCAACGTGCGCGTTATCACCAGGCTGCCATCGAACAACAGTAGTCTTCGGCCATGGCCCTGCGACCTGACGAGTTCTACGCTCACGCGCGTACCGCTGCCGATGATGAACGACGGCTCCCACTGGCCCGTATGACGGGGTGGGAGATCAGTCCGTTCGAGCCGGACGGCCTGCGCGTCGCACCGCTGCGCCCGCCGGTTCTGCCCGAACCGGCGCGGCACGGCGAGGACCCGTCGGACTGCAACGCGTGCCGCAGCCGGGACGAGGGCATCTGGCTCAACGACCGCTGGCGGCTCACCCGGATCACCGGAGTCGGCGTGCCACTGGCGCTGATGCTGCATCCACGCGATCACTTTGACCTGGCGGACCTGCCCGACGAACTGGCGGCCGAATTGGGGGTGCTCACCACTCACATCGCCCGCCATGTGCAAGCGCTGCCGCACATCTCGCGGGCCCACGTCTACCGCATCGGAGACGGTGGCGCCCATCTGCACATCTGGTTCTTCGCCCGTCCCGAGGGGCAAGCCCAACTGTACGGGTCGTGGATGGTCATCTGGGACGACTTGCTGCCGGAGTACCCGGCGGACGAGGCCGTGGCAGACGCCGCGATCGTGGCAGACGCGTTGGTCGCCTCCTACGGAGGCCGTCGGCCGGCCGTCAGCGAACTGCCGCACGCCTGATCCGGCCTCCATGGTTGATCGGTCGGCTGTCAGCGATGGCTGGGTCACGCCGGGGCGCTTCGTGGTAAGGACCGTGCTGTCAGGCCAACCCTGCCAGCTCCACGGCCTCCGCCGCCGTGCGCAGCGCGAGGATCCGCTCGTCGAGCGTGAAGCCGCCCGGGGCGAGGTTGACCGTCGTCACGCCGGCAGCCGCGTAGGCGGTGAGGCGGTCGGCGATGCGGGCGCGGGTGCCGACGAGGGTGGTGGAGTCGATGAGCTGCTGCGGGATCGCCGCTGCCGCGCCCGCCTTGTCGCCGGAGAGGTAGAGCTTCTGGACCTCCTCCGCCTCGGCCTCGTAGCCCATGCGGCCGGCGATGCGGTTGTAGAAGTTCTGCTCCTTGCTGCCCATGCCGCCTACGTACAGCGCGGTGTAGTGGCGGAAGATGTCCGCCGCCGCGGCCAGGTCCGCCTCGCTGTCGCTCGCGGCGACGGCGATCGGGACGTTGGGGGCCACGTCGAAGCCGTCCAGGGTCAGACCCGCCTTCTCGCGGCCCGTGCGGACCGGGCCGAGGGAGAGTTCGGCCTGCTCCGGAGCGAAGAAGATGCCGAGCCAGCCGTCGGCGATCTCGCCCGTCAGCTCCAGGTTCTTCGGGCCGATGGCGGCGATGTAGAGCGGGATGTGCTCGCGCACCGGGTGGATCGTCAGCTTGAGCGCCTTGCCGGGACCGCCCGGCAGCGGGAGGGTCCAGTTGGCGCCGTCGTGGGTGACCCGCTCGCGGGACATCGCCTTGCGGATGATCTCGACGTACTCGCGGGTGCGGGCGAGCGGCTTGTCGAACTTGACGCCGTACCAGCCCTCCGAGACCTGCGGTCCTGACACGCCGAGGCCGAGCCGGAACCGGCCGCCGGAGAGGGTGTCCAGGGTGGCGGCCGTCATCGCCGTCATCGTGGGGGTGCGGGCCGGGATCTGGAAGATCGCGGAGCCGACGTCGATGCGCTCGGTCTTGGCCGCCACGTAGGCGAGCACCGTCGCCGCGTCGGAGCCGTATGCCTCCGCCGCCCAGCACACGGAGTAGCCGAGGCGGTCGGCCTCCTGTGCGACAGCGATGTTGTCGGCGTCGTTGCCGAGCCCCCAGTAGCCGAGGTTGATCCCGAGTCGCACGGTGGTGCCTCCTTGGTGAAAGTCTGGCCCGACTCTAACCCCCGCGCTCGCGCGATGCTACTAGTCAGTAGGGCCCGTTCCGCCGCCCGGACACGCCGCCGTACGGGTGGTCCCCGATGCCCCCGGGGCAGCCCCGATCCGCGTAGGCTCGCCCCGCCACCATCAACGTATCCCGCGACCACGACGGAAGGCATCCGCACGTGCAACAGCGTCATCTGGGCCGCACCGGTCTTCGCGTGTCCCGACTCGGCCTGGGCACCATGACCTGGGGCCGGGACGTGGACGAGCACGACGCCGCCGACCAGCTCAAGGCCTTCGTGGACGCGGGCGGCACCCTCGTCGACACGGCGGACGTCTACGCCGACGGCGGCGCGGAGTACCTGCTCTCCCAGTTGATGGACAACCTGGTGCCGCGCGCCGAGTTGGTCATCGCGACGAAGGCCGGCAGCGTCCCCGACCGCGACCGTCGCTTCGACGGCTCACGCGGCCATCTGCTCCGGGCGCTCGACGCCTCGCTCGACCGGCTCGGCACCGACTACGTCGACCTGTGGCAGGTCCACGCCTACGACCCGGACACCCCGATGGAGGAGACCCTGCACGCGCTCGACCTCGCGGTCAGCAGCGGCCGGGCCCGGTACGCGGGCGTCAGCAACTACTGCGGCTGGCAGCTGGCCAAGGCCGCCACCTGGCAGCGGGCCGTGCCGGGGCGGACGCCGCTGGCCGGGACGCAGATGGAGTACTCGCTGCTCCAGCGCGGCATAGAGCGTGAGGTGCTGCCGGCCGCGCTGGACGCCGGGATCGGCGTGCTGGCCTCCTCGCCGCTGGGCCGCGGCGTGCTGACCGGCAAGTACCGGCACGGCACGCCGCCGGACTCGCGCGGCGCCTCGCCCTCCTTCGGCGCGTTCGTGCACCCGTACCTGGACGAGCGCGGCCGCCGCATCGTCGACGCGGTGGCCACCGCCGCGGACGGCCTGGCCAGCACGCCGTTGCAGGTCGCGCTGGCCTGGGTGCGGGACCGGGAGGGCGTCACCGCGCCCGTCGTCGGCGCGCGCACGGCCTCGCAGCTGCAGGCCGCGCTCGCGGTGGAGGCGCTGACGCTGCCCGAGGAGATCCGCGCCGCGCTGGACGACATCTCCGCGCCGGTGCACGTGTACCCGGACCAGAACTGGACCGCACTGTACTGAACCGCGCTGCACTGAGCCGCGCTGTACCGAGCCGTGCTGCGCCGAGGCCGGTTCTGTCAGTGGTGACCGATAGCGTTCTCGGGACAGGCAGGGTTCCCACCCGTTCCATCTCGTTCCATTCCGAAGGGCCGCCACCGATGACTGAGACCTCGAGCACCGTCAGCGCGAGCACCGTCACCGCGCAGCTCGCCGAGGCGATCCGCACGGCGGACGGCCAGGCGCAGGACCTGGACGCGCAGGCGCGCGACGCCGTCGCCGACGCGGCGGCCGTGCTGACCGAAGGCGGCGCACCCGCGCAGCTCGCGGGAGCCCTCGTCGCCGCGCTCGGCGAGCGCGCCGCGGAGGCCCTGCGGGAGGATCCGTGGGCCGTCCTCGCCCTGCCCGGCGTGCTGCCGGCCAACGCGGACGCGTTCGCGCGCGGTCTGCTGGGCGCGGACGCCGCGCCCGGAGACGCGCGGCGGGCGAACGCGCTGGTCCAGTGGCTGCTGGAGCGCGCGGCGCTGCACGGGCACACGGCCGTCGAGCTGGCCGAGATCCGCGCCGGGCTGGGCCGGGAGGGCGTGCCCGATCCGGACGAGGCGCTGCTCGCGGTGCTCACCGAGGGTGGGGTGATGACCTTCCAGGAGGAGGGCGACGACGAGGACGAGTCGGAGGAGGGCGCGGCCGGCCGCGTCCTGCTGGCTCTCGACCGCCTGGCCCTCGCGGAGGAGAGCGCGGCGGACGGCCTCATGCGCCTGACCGCGACCTTCCCGGGCCGGGAGGCAGCCGCAGGCGGCGCGGACGCCGAGGTCACCGACACGGCCGACGCGCCTGCGGCCCGTTCCGCGGCGACTCAGCGGCCCACGTGGGACGAGGTCGCCGAGGCCGCGCCGAACTCCTCGGCCGCCGCGCTGATCCGCGCGGTCGCGGACGCACCGCTGGTGCTG
The DNA here is from genome assembly GCF_041262525.1 of Streptacidiphilus sp. MAP12-20. NCBI lineage: Bacteria > Bacillati > Actinomycetota > Actinomycetes > Kitasatosporales > Streptomycetaceae > Streptacidiphilus > Streptacidiphilus sp. MAP12-20. The sequence continues at coordinate 170,666 of NZ_JBGCCK010000007.1, read as the reverse complement.
CACACGGGCGGCGAGACGGCGCGCAGCGAGCCGGCCGCCCTGCTCGACGCCGCGCAGCGGCTCGGCCTGCGTGCCGCGCTGACCGCCGCGCACGCCGACAGCGGCCGCCGTCTCGGTCCCGAGGCTCAACCCCTCGCCGCGCTGCTCGCCGCCGGCCCGCGTCAGGAGGACGGCACGCTCGCGCTCGACCTGCTGATCGTCTGCGACGCGCCCGTGCTCGACGTCGAGCTCGCCGCGACGCTCGTGGAGTCGCTGGCCGACGGTGCGCGGCTGGTGCTGAGCGGCGATCCGGGCGAGCTCTGGTCGCCGGGCCCCGGGCGGGTCTTCGCGGATCTGCTGGCGGCCAAGCCGGGGCCCGTCGTGGCCTCGCGGCAGCCGGACTTCGGTCCGATCGGCGAGCTCGTCTCCTGCATCGGGATCGGCGAGCTCGAGCCCGTCGACGCACCCGAGAAGGAGGTCGTCGTCGTCCAGGCCCGCGACGCGGCCGAGGCGGTGCACCGCGCCGTGCAGCTGGTGGGCGACTCCATCCCGCGCGCACTCGGCATCCCGGCCGAACAGGTCCGGGTGCTGGTCCCCGGCCACGCCGGGCCGTCGGGGACGCGCGCCGTGAACGCGGCGCTCAAGCAGCGACTCAACCCCGGCCCCGGCCAGTTCGGCGGCTTCGACGCGGGCGACGCGGTCGCGCACGCGCCCACGCCGGGCACGCTGCGCGAGGGCGTGGTCCGGGGAGCGGTCCCGGAGGGGCTGGAGATCGCCTTCGGCGCGGATGGCGAGACCGCCGTCGTCCCCCGTGAGTCGATCGGCGAACTGCGCCACGGCTGGGCTTTGACGGCCCACCAGGCGGCGGGCCGACGCTGGCCCGGTGTCGTCGTCATCGTTCCGGCTGACGCGGGTGCCGAGCTGAGCCGCCAGTGGCTCTACACGGCCTGCGGCCGCGGCGAACGCCACCTCTCCCTGGTCGACACCCTCGGCCCGGCCCTCCCCCAGCTCCTCGCCACCCACGCGGCCCGCCCGCGCACCACCCGCCTGCGCGCGATCCTCATGGGCGAATAGGGAACGATGGCCTCGCGGGGGAGTTGACCGAAGCCCGGCCGCACCTCCCCCGCCCGGATCAGCTCGGGTCGAGGACGCCGACCTCGGCCTCGTCCACGTCTTCGGTCTCGTCCTCGTCGTCCTCGTACTCCTCGACGACGTCGAAGCGGGAGATCAGCAGCTCCGGCTCGGCCACGTCGAAGGGCTCGGCCAGCCACTCACCCGGCTCGCCCTGGTCGGCGGCGACGACCCAGAGCGTGGAGTCGCCCTCCTCCAGGCCGAATTCGGCCGCGTGGCGGGCGACACGGTCCGGTTCGTAGTCGCCGAAGAGCGCGCGCAACGCCGCGGCGGTGGTGGGGCCGCCGACGGATTCGCGGAGCAGACGGGGGTTGGCGACGGCGTAGTCCCGACGGATCAGAACGCTGATCGCCGCGGGTTCGACGGTGTCGGGGAGCCCGCCGTCGCCGGGGTGGGGCACCTCGAACGGGGTGAACTCCTCGTAGACCTCATCGAGGAGTTCGTCGTAGACCTCCGCGGCGTCGGCGAGCGCCTCGTACGACTCGGCGACCGAAGGATCGCCGGCGCCCGCTCTCACCTCGACGGCGGCCAAATGCGCGTCGATCGCGGCCTTCACCGCGTCAGCCGCGCTACGTACCTGGGCGACCTGGGCTTCCGTGGGACGCACGACATCAGACATGCCTCGAACGCTATCCGTTCGCGGGCTCCCTGCGCACTGCTGTTATCGGGCTGGTAGCAAAATCGATCACATGAACCACCGGTCCGGCCCAGGTTCGGCCCCGTCCGCCCGGTCCGATTGCCGGGCCTACGCTCTGGGCAGTCTTCTGGGACAGCCCGCCGGGGCATCGTTCTTCAGGACCGGCCCGGCCCGGTCGTAGGCTTACCTGTGTTCATCCGCGGGAGGAGAGCTTTGACCCCACCCCCAAGCAAGATCACCCGTCAGTCCGAGTACGAGTTCCGCTCGCTGCTGCTGCCGCGCACCGTCTCCAGGAACGAGGCCCGCGCGCTGCTCACCGAGCAGGCGGAGTACGGCCACTGGGAGCTGGACCGACTCCGCCTCTACCCGGACGGACGGCGCAAGATCACGCTCAAACGACGGATCATCCGTCAGGTGCGCAGTCCGCTGAGCGCCTACTTGGACAGCTGACGCCGCGAGCGGCGGTACAGCAGCACGCCGCCGGCGGTGACGAGCGCGCCGATCGGCGCCAGGACCAGGGCCTCGTTGCCGCCACCGGTCTCGGCGAGCACCTCACCGCCGCCTCCGCCGGAGCTGCCGCCCGTCGAACCGCCGTTCGGCGGCGGCGGGCTGTGGTGCTGCCCGCCGGTGGACGAGACGGTCGGCGAGGACGAGGGACTGCCGCCCTGCGGCGGCGGGGGCTGCTCGCCGCCCGTGCTGCCACCGCCGGGACCACCCGTGCCGCCACCACTACTGCCGCCGCAACCCGGGCAGGAATGGGTGGGCGACGGAGTCGGGCTGCCGCCGGTGGTACCGCCGGAGCCGGAGCTGGAGCCCGAGCCGCTGTTCGAACAGTCGTTGCCGAAGGCGGGGTTTCCCGCACCGGCGGCGTTGACGGAGTTGCCGCACAGGTTGACCGGCACGTCGACCGGGACCTGCAGGCTGTTGCCCGAGCCTGCGCCCGGGGAGTTGCTGGTGCCGCCCTCGGCCGTACTGCCGCCGCTGCGACGGGAGTCGGAGTTGGCGCAGTGGTTGCCGTAGGCGGGGTTGAGCGCCCCGATCACGTTCACCGTGTTCCCGCAGGCGTTGACGGGCACCGAGACGGGCACCTGCACCGCATTGCCGGAGGCCACGCCCGGGGAGTCGCTCGCGGCGCCGGCAGCGCCCGAGCCGGCGTAGGCGAACCCCGCCGCATAACCCGCCGTGGAAGCCAAGACGCTCCCGGTCGCCATGACCGTGAGCAAACCGCGTTTGGCAGCTTGTCGCATGGTTTTGCCCTGCCCTCAGTCTGTCATCTCTGCGTACTGGTCCGTGCTGGTCACGTGCCCCCCGTACCACTCCCAACGAGAGTGCGAAGCGCGGGGCACGGTTGACTCGTGGAATGCCACGGCCCCGGGAGGAATGCAGCCTCCCGGGGCCGTGGTCGCCTCAGTCGTCCGGAATCATCCGGGACCGGCTCAGTTGTTCTCGCAGTGGTTGCCGAAAGCGGGGTTGAGCAGACCGATGACGCTGATGGTGTTGCCGCAGACGTTCACCGGGATGTGCACCGGAACCTGGATCACGTTGCCGGACAGCACCCCCGGGGAACCCCAGGCGGCGCCCTCGGCCTGGGCACCGCTGTGGGCACTGGCGACACCGGCACCGGCCAGGGCCAGACCACCGGCGGTGGCAACGACGGCGACGATCTTCTTGACCTGCATGGTCTCCTCCTTCTCCGTGGGAACAGCTCATTCGCTGAGCTGCATATGGGTGAACGAGGCTGCGGCAAATGGGGTACGTCGCCGCAGAAACTCTCACCCGTTGGAGTGAGGAATACGCACGCCTATACGAAGATGAGAAATTCCGCACTGCTCGATTCAGCACTGATCGATGAAGCGGTCGAGCACCCGCACGCCGAACTGGAGGGCGTCGACCGGAACGCGCTCGTCCACTCCGTGGAACATTCCGGCGAAATCCAGGTCCGCGGGCAGCCGCAGCGGCGCGAAACCGAAGCAGCGGATTCCGAGCTCGGAGAAGGACTTCGCGTCCGTGCCGCCCGAGAGCGTGTACGGGACGGCGCGGGCGATCGGGTCCTCGGCCTTCAGCGCCGCCTGCATCGCCGCCACCAGCGGGCCGTCGAAGTCGGTCTCCACCGCCTTGTCGGTGTGCACGTCCTCGCGGCGGACGCGCGGGCCGAGGACGGAGTCAAGCTCGGCCAGGAACTCCTCCTCGTAGCCGGGCAGGAAGCGCCCGTCCACATGCGCGGTGGCCTGGCCGGGGATGACGTTGACCTTGTAGCCGGCCCCGAGCATCGTCGGCTGGGCGGTGTTGCGCAGCGTCGCGCCGATCAGCTTCGCGATGCCGCCGAGCCGCTCCAGCGTGGTGTCCATGTCCTCCGGGTCCAGCTCGACGCCGAGCGCGTCGGAGAGCTCGTCCAGGAAGTGCCGCACGCCCTTGGTGATCCGCACCGGGAACTGGTGCCGCCCGAGCCTGGCCACCGCCTCGCACAGCTCGGTGATGGCGTTGTCCTTGTTGGTCATGGAGCCGTGGCCGGCGGTGCCGTCCACGGTGAGCCGCATCCAGTGCATGCCCTTCTCCGCGGTCTCGACCAGGTAGAGCCGCAGGTTCTCGTCGACCGTGAAGGAGAAGCCGCCGACCTCGCCGATCGCCTCGCTGACGCCGTCGAAGAGGCCGCGGTGCTTGTCGACCAGGTGGTGCGCGCCGTAGACGCCGCCCGCCTCCTCGTCGGCGAGGAAGGCGAGCACGATGTCGCGCGGGGGCTTGCGCCCGCTGCGCAGGCGGTCGCGGACGACGGCGAGCGTCATCGCGTCCATGTCCTTCATGTCCACCGCGCCGCGTCCCCAGACCATGCCGTCGGCGATCTCGCCGGCGAAGGGATGGTGGGTCCAATCGGCCGCATTGGCGGGGACGACGTCGGTGTGCCCGTGGATCAGCAGCGCCGGGCGGGAGGGGTCCTCGCCGGCGATGCGGGCGATGGTGCTGGCGCGGCCCTTGGCCGACTCGATGATCTGCGGCTCCAGGCCGAACTCCGCCAGCTTCTCGGCCACGTACTCCGCCGCCGCGCGCTCGCCGGGTCCCGACCCGTCGCCGTAGTTGCTGGTGTCGATCCGAATCAGGTCCCGGCACAGCTCGGCGACCTCCGCCTCGCCGAAACCGCCCGTCGGGTTGACGCCCACTGTCTCGCTCACGCTGCTCAGCCTCTCTCCCACGTCACGTCGGGCTCGCCTCCGGGCACTCCCGCCCCGCGGCCCCGGCCCATCCTCCCCCGGCCGCATGCCGCCACCCAAGAGCGCCGCGCATCGGCGCAGGTCCCCGCCTCGACGGCGGCCCGCCGGGCGTCCTCCGACGACCCGAAAACGCGGTTCGGAACCCTCGCTGATCTTTGCTATGGTTTACCTCGTCAGCGAGGCCGACAGGCCAGAGCGGACAGAGTCCGATGCGCGGGTGGCGGAATGGCAGACGCGCTAGCTTGAGGTGCTAGTGCCCTTCGGGGCGTGGGGGTTCAAGTCCCCCCTCGCGCACGCATCGGTTTCGCCGGCCCGGTTCATCCGGGTCGGCGATTCTGCATTCCGGCCAGACGGACCGGCGGGGCGGCAGCGGGGATGGGACGATCTGCGTATGGGCGAGGTGAACTCGCGGCCGGAGCCGACGGACGTCGTCGGCCCTGCTGACGATCTGCGGCTGCTGCGGCAGATTCTGGACCGGGCGATCGTGGGCGTCGCGGTGCTCGACACCGAGCTCCGCTACACCTACGTCAACGAGGCCCTGGCCCAGCTGAACGGCGTCGGTACGGCCCTGCACGTAGGCCGCAGGATCGCCGAGGTCGTGCCCGGCATCGACGTCGAGGCGGCCGAGGCCGAGCTGCGGGCCGTCCTCGCGGACGGCAAGCCCCGCCACCACACCGTCGAGGGCACCACCTCGGCCGACCCCTCCGGCGAGCCGCGCTGGTGGCACAACGCCTACAACCGGCTGGAGACGCCGTCGGGCGAGGTGCTGGGCGTCGTCGCCATGGTTCTGGAGATCACCGAGGACCGCCGGATCCAGCAGGCCCTGGACCGGGCCCGGACCAGGCTCGCGCTGCTGGACGAGGCCGCGACGCGGATCGGCACCACGCTGGACGTTCAGCTCACCTGCAAGGAGCTGACCCGGCTGCTGGTCCCCCGGCTGACCGACATCGCGGTGGTCGACGTGGTCGACGGCAGCGAGCGCCCGGAGCGGCCCGGCGACGGGCTGCGGCTGCGCCGGCTGGCCATGAGCACCACGCCCGCGCTGGTCAAGGCGGGCCGCGAGTTCGGCGCGCCCGGCTCCACGCACAGCCCGCAGCCGTCCTCGGCGGCGGCGCGCTGCCTGGCGGAGGAGCGTCCGGTGGTCTCGAACCTCCCCGCCGACGACCAGCTGGCCGCGGACGCCCCCGACGCGGAAAGGGTCTCCCGCTACCGCCGCCTCGGCATGCACTCGGCGCTGTGCGTGCCGTTGAAGGTGCGGGACGGCGTGATCGGGGTGGTGAATCTGGTGCGGGCGGGCGAGTCACCGCCGTTCTCGCAGGAGGACGTGGACCTGGTCGGCGAGCTGGCCCGGCGCGCGGCCAACAGCATCAACAACGCGCAGCGTTACGCGCACGAGCACGAGACCGCGCTGGTCCTGCAGCGCGCCCTGCTGTCGGAGCGGACCCGCCCGCACGGCGACGTCGAGTGCGCCGGCCGGTACCTGCCCGCCGGGACGACGGCGGAGGTGGGCGGCGACTGGTTCGACTCGATGGCCCTCCCTGGCGGCCGGACGCTGCTGGTCGTGGGTGACGTGATGGGTCACGGGCTGGAGGCGGCGGCCACGATGGGCGAGTACCGCTCGCTGATGCGGGCGCTGGCCTTCCAGGGCTGGGGACCGGAGAAGATCCTGAGCGAGGCTCAGCGCACGGTCGAGGCGCTGGGCCTGGACCGGGTCGCCACCTGCCTGGTCGCCGAGATCGACCCCGCGGCCGGGACGGTGACCCTGGCGGGCGCGGGCCACCTGCCGCCTCTCCTGTTGCGGCGCGGCCTGGGCGCGCAGTTCGTCGAGCTCCCCGGCGACCCACCGCTGGGCGCGGGCATCGGCCACTACCGCAGCACGACGCTGGCGCTCTCGCCCGGCTCGGTGCTGCTGCTGTACACGGACGGCTTGGTGGAACGCCGCGGCGAGGACATTGAGGTCTCTCTGGAGGGTCTGGCCGCGCTGGACCTGGACCCGGACGCACCGCTGGAGCGCTTGTTGGACACCGCGCTGACCGGCTTGGCCGCCGTGCGCGCGGAAGACGACGTGGCGCTGCTCGCCGCGCGACTGCGGCGGTAGCCGCCCGAGGCGTTCGAAATTCCTTCCGGAACGATGTAAGGCAACGGCAGGGTCAAAGCGTCGATGGGGTGAGGCAGGCCGAACCGACGAGGGGACCCACAGGGACATGGCGGAGAAGACAGCGGAGTATCTGGAGTTCTCCGCCGCGCGGGCGGGGGATCTCTACCGCTCCGCCTGCCTGCTCACCGGCGGCGACACCCATCTCGCCGAGGATCTCGTCCAGGAGACGCTGGCGCGGGTCTTCGTCCGCTGGCACACGGGTCCAGTTGTTCATGGAGGCCACGCGCACGTTGCTCGGTTCCAGCGGCACCGTGTCGACGCTCACGCCGGCGCTGACCCCGGACCAGCTCAAGGCCATGGCGCTGAGCCCGCTCTGGGCCACGGCAGCGGTCGGATAGCTTCAGGAGTGTTGAATAGGGACCCATGAGTGATCTTCACGTTCTCAAGGTGTTCTGCGGTCCCGGCGGCAACGCGGGGAATCTGCTCGGGGTGGTGCTGGACGGTGGGGCCCACCCCGAGCGGGCCGAGCGTCAGGCGCTGGCGATGGAGCTCCAGTTCTCCGAGACCGTGTTCGTCGATGACGCCGCCGAGGGGCGCGTGGACATCTACACGCCCGGCGCGCGGCTCCTCTTCGCCGGGCATCCGCTCGTCGGGACCGGGTGGCTGCTGCGGCGGGAAGGCTTCGTCGTGGAGACGCTGCGGCCGGAGGCCGGGGACGTGCCGGCGTGGGAGGCCGGGGAGTTCAGCTGGATCCGGGGCCGGGCCGCCTGGGCCGCCGGGCGGCGGACGAAGCAGTACGGGAGCGTCGCCGAGGTGGACGCGCTTGGCGTACCGCCGCTGGGGACGGGCTGGCTGTACGCCTGGGCGTGGGCGGACGAGGCGGCCGGCGGCGTGCGGACGCGCGGGTTCCCCGGGCGTGGGGACGGGATCGAGGAGGACGAAGCCACCGGCGCTGCCGCCGTCGTGCTCACCGAGGAACTCCAGCGGCCGCTGAACATCCGTCAGGGCGTCGGCTCGCAGATCCTGACCCGGCCCCGCCCGGACGGCGTCGTGGACGTGGGCGGCCGGGTCGTCGCGCACGAGGTGCGGACGCTGTAACGGGCCTACCGGCCGCCCAAGACCTCGGCGAACGCGTTCCTGTTCGCCGAGGGCTCGGCGCGGTCCCAGACGGCGAAGACCACCCGCTCGAAGGCCCCCGCGTAGTCGCCGCCCGGCGCGAGCCACACGGCGAAGGCCTCCGCCACCTCGCGCGGATCGTTGCGGAAGACCCCGCAGCCCCAGGCCCCGAGCACGAGTTGCCGAGCTCCCTCCTGGGCCGCCGCACCCAGCACGCGACCGGACCGGCGCGTCAGCGCCTCGCGGATGCGGGGGCCCGCGTCCGGCTCGCGGCGGAGCAGCGCGCCCGCGTTCGGGGCCGGGCAGGTGAGGAAGGAGACCGGGAACGGCCGGGCGAGCAGCTCGCCGCCCTCGCCCCGGTGGACGGGGACGTCCGGGGACCAGATCACCCGGTCGCTGTAGAGCAGGTCGTCACTGACCCGGTGCGCCTCGTAGTACTCGGGGGCCTGACGAAGACACGGATAGAGGAGAGCGTGGCGGCACAGGTCCTCCTCCTGGGCGCGGGCGCCGCCGAGGTAGCCGCCGCCGACGTTGCGCGCCGAGGCGAAGTTGAGCACCGCGACCCGGCCGCCGCCCGTGCCGACCAGCCGACGCGCCGCCGTCAGGCTCCCCTCGTCGGTGACCTCGAAGGCCGTGGTGGCCTCACCGCCACCGCCACCGCCACCTCCACCGCGCACCGTCAGCGGCTCGTCCGGTGCGACGCAGCGGGTGCCGGCGACTGCGGCGGCCAACGCCTCCGCGATCGGAACGCGCGTCCCGTCGGCGGCCGTGTATCCCCCGGCGACGACGATGGACCGGTTCTGCTCGGCGTAGGTGCGAAGTCGACTGCTCACGCCCCGGACGTTAGGGGCAGTCCGCACATCTGGTCGAGCGAATTGTCGGGCGCGCCCGGTAGCGTGGCGGCATGAGCGATCTGATCCTCGTGCGGCACGGCGAGACCGAGTGGAGCCTGTCCGGTCAGCACACCAGCTGGACCGAGAAGCCGCTCACCCCCGGCGGGGAGGCCCAGGCGCGGGCGCTCGCGCCGCTGTTGGGCGAGCACAAGATATGCCTCGCCCTGGTGAGTCCTATGGGCCGGGCCCAGGACACGGCCAAGCTGGCGGGGCTGGACGCGCGGGTCGATCCGGATCTGCAGGAGTGGGACTACGGCGGCTACGAGGGCATCACCACCCGCGAGATCCACCGCACCCGGCCCGGCTGGAACCTGTGGACCGACGGCGTCGCCCCCGGTCCTGAGGGGCATCCGGGCGAGTCGCCGGAGGAGGTCGGCATCCGCGCGGACCGGGTGATCGCCAAGGCGGAGGCCGCGCTGGCCAACGGAATGGGCGGCGATGTCGTGCTCGTCGCGCACGCGCACTTCCTCCGGGTGCTCACCGCGCGGCGGCTCGGCCTGCCGCCGTCCGGCGGCGCGCTGTTCCTGCTGGCGACGGGAACGATCAGCCGACTCAGCACCGAGCACGGCCGGCCCGTCATCGCGACCTGGAACGAACGGCCCCGCGGCTGAACCGGGAAGCTGACCGCCGTCGCTTCGCCTATGCTCGTGCCTGCTGGCAATCTGGACATTTGCCACAAACGCACCAAACGGCACGAGCAGGCGCAGCGAACGGAGACCGGATCCTTGGGCCGCGAGGACACCGCCTTCTTCGGCCACCCCAAGGGCCTGCTCACGCACCTCTCCCTCGCGCTGGCCAACGGCATCTCGGCGCAGACGGTCAAGCTCTACGGCACGCTCTCCGACCCGGTCTGCTTCGCCCTCAACGGCGGCGTGGTGGTCGTGGTCGCGCTCATCGTCATGGCGCTCGCCCCCTGGCTGCCCCGCACCATGTACCCCGTCCACTAGACGAGCCGTCGCCGTCCGCTAGGAGCCGCACCCGCCATGCGCTACCGCGAGGACCTGCCTTACCGCACGACAGTCGAGGACACCTGGATCCCCCTCCCCGACGGCACCCGCCTCTACGCCCGGATCTGGCGACCGGTCACCGAGGAGCCGGTGCCGGCGCTCCTGGAGTACCTGCCCTACCGGCTCACCGACTGGACCGCCCCCCGCGACGCCCAGCGGCACCCCTGGTACGCGGGCCACGGCTACGCCTCGGTCCGCGTCGACATTCGCGGGCACGGCAACTCCGAGGGCCTGCCCGGCGACGAGTACGACGCGACGGAGCTCGCCGACGGCGTCGCCGTGGTCGAGTGGCTGGCCGCGCAGCCGTGGTGCTCGGGCCGGGTGGGGATGTTCGGGATCTCCTGGGGCGGCTTCAACTCCCTTCAGATCGCCGCGCTCGCTCCCGAGGCGCTGCGCGCCGTGGTCACCGTCTGCTCCACCGACGACCGCTACGACAACGACGTCCACTACATGGGCGGCTCGGTCCTCGCCGTCGACATGCACGCCTGGGCGGCGACCATGCTGGCCTTCGTCAGCCGGCCGCCGGACCCGAAGTTCGTCGGCGACCGCTGGCGCGAGCTGTGGCTGGATCGACTGGAGCACGTCGCCCCCTTCATCCACACCTGGCTGGCCCACCAGGCGCGGGACGACTACTGGCGGCACGGCAGCGTCTGCGAGGACTATTCGGCGATCACGGCCCCGGTGCTGGCGGTCGGCGGCTGGGCCGACCCCTACCGGGACACCGTGCTGCGGCTGGTCGAGCACCTGCACGCCCCCGTCCGCGGCATCCTCGGGCCCTGGTCGCACCAGTACCCGGACCGCGGGCTGCCGCCCGGACCGGCCATCGGCTTCCTCCAGGAGACGCTGCGCTGGTGGGACCACTGGCTCAAGGACGTCGACAACGGCGTCATGGACGAGCCGCTGCTGCGCGCCTGGATCAACGAGTCCGCCCCGCCCGCGACCAGCTACCCCGTCCGCGAGGGCCGCTGGGTCGCGGCGGACAAGTGGCCCGCGCCGGAGGTCGAACTGACGCGGTACCGGCTCGACGGCACCATGAAGCACTCCGAGCCCGGTCCGGTCCAGGTCGTCTCGCCGCAGCAGACCGGCGTCGACGCGGCCCGCTTCTTCCCCTTCGGCAACGACACCGACCTGCCGCCTGACCAGCGCGAGGAGGACGGGCGCTCGGTCTGCTTCGACACGGCCGCGCTCGGCCACCGCGTGGAGATCCTGGGGCGCGCCAGGGTCAGGCTCCGGCTGACCTGCCCGTCCCGGCGCGGCCAGGTCATCGCCCGGCTCTGCGACGTCGCCCCGGACGGCTCCTCGACGCTGGTCACCCGCGGCGTGCTCAACCTGCTCAGCCGCGAGGGCCGGGACCGCACGGTCGAATGGACGCCGGGCGGGACCGAGGACGTCGAGTTCGAGCTGTGGGGCGTCGGCCACGCCTTCCCGCCCGGCCACCGGATCCGGCTGGCGCTCTCCTCCGCGTACTGGCCGTGGGTCTGGCCGCACCCGGACGCCCGCGGCTTCACGGTCACCCCGGGCGCGAGCACGCTGGAACTGCCGGTCCGCGACGCATCCCACGACCGCGGCCGCCCCCCGATCCGCTTCGAGGAGCCGGAGCAGACGCCGCCGCTCGGCGTGGTCTTCGCCGACCTGGCGACGCTGGGTCCGGAGCGGGTGGTGCGCAGGGATGTGGGCAGTGGCGAGTGGCTCCTGGAGGTCGACCCGCGCTACGGCGGATCGCGCACCTATCCGGACGGTCTGCTCTTCCGCGAGGACGCGGTGGAGCGCTACGCGATCCGCGAGGACGACCCGGTCAGCGCGCGCACGCAGTCGGAGTGGACGGTCGGCCTGGCCCGCCCGGAGCTCGGCTGGGAGGTCGAGGTGCGCACCCGCTCGGAGATCCGCACCGACGGCGCCGATTTCCTGACGGACAACCAGGTCACGGCCACCGAGCACGGCCGGGTCGTCTTCGAACGCTCCTGGCAACGGCGCATCCCGCGCACGCACGGTTAGGAGGGTGCTGCAGGTACCCTGGCCGCGATGCCCTCCTCTCCACCCGGCGCCGGCTGGTACCGCTCGCTCAAGTCGACCACCCGCTCCGGGCTGCGCGTCGAGCGCGCCACCAATCAGCCCCTGGCCGCGCTGCGCGGGGCCATGGGTGTCGCGATCGCGCTGTTCGGCGCGCTCGCGCTGAGCGGTCCGGCGATGGCGACCTCCGCCGCGCTGGGCGCGCAACTGGCCGGGATGGCGACCTTCCAGCGCAGCTACCGGCCGGGCCCGTGGCTGGCGGTGGCGACGGCGCTGGGGCTCTCGCTGAGCACCTTCGTCGGCTACCTCGCCTCGCCCCGGCCGCCGCTGTTCCTCTGCGTCCTCGCGCTGTGGTCCTTCGGCGCGGGTCTGGCCTGGGTCGGCGGCCAGACCTCCGGGATCCTCGCCTCGATGACGGTGGCGGTGATGCTGGTCATCGTCACCCTGCCCGCGACTGTGCCGGAGGCGGCCCAGCACGCGGGCGTCATCGCGGCGGGCGGGCTGATCCAGGCGCTGCTGGTACTGGTCTGGCCGGTCAACCGATGGGGTGCGCACCGCGAGGCACTGGCCGAGGCCTGCGCCTCGCTCGCCGACTACGCCCGCCGCCTGCGCGACGACCCCTTCGCCGGCTTCGACCCCGACCCGTTGATGGCCGCGCGCGAGGCGGCCGCCGTGACGCCGGGTCAGGCGCGGAGCCGGCCCGCGGAGCTGACCGGCATCCGCTCGCTCGTCGAACGACTGCGTCCCGCGCTCGCCGCGCTGGCCGACCCACGCGTCGGGGCCGCCGAGGAGGGCCCGCAGCGCGACCGCGCCCGCGAGCTGCTCCGCGCGGCGGCCGAGATCCTGGACGGCGCGGCCCGCTCGATCCGCACCGGCGAGGTGGTCCCGGTCCCCGATAGCGCCTACCGGGCGCTGGCGACGCCGGCCGGCGGCCCGGTCCTGGACGGCATGGCCCGGCACACGGCGCTGCGCCTGATCGGCCTGCTCGCCGAGGTCAACGACGCCCTGGAGACCCCGGCCGACGACGACCAGCCGCGCTACCTGCCCCGACCCGGCGTCCGGCAACTGCTGCCCCTCACTGCGCGCGCGGTGCGCCTGAACTGGACCTGGCGGTCACCGGTCTTCCGGCACGCGGTGCGGGTCGCCTCGGTGGTCACCCTGGCCGAGGGCATCGGCAGGGTGGTGCCCTACGGCCACGGCTACTGGGCCGCGATGACGGCCATGATGGTGATGCGCCCCGACTTCTCGCAGACCTACAGCCGGGGCGTTGCGCGGCTGGTCGGCACGGTGGTGGGAGTCGGCCTCGCCTCGGCCGTCATGGTGGCGGCGAAACCGGTGCCGTGGGTCTGCGGGCTGCTGGCGGTGGTGGCGGTGGGCTGCGCGTATCTGACGATACGCAGTGGCTACATGGCGCTGAGCACGCTGGTGACGGTCTACGTCGTCTTCCTGTTGTCGATGGACGGCCTGGTGCTGTCCAAGACGGTGGAGGAACGGGTCGGCATGACGCTCGTCGGCGGGCTTCTGGCCTTCGCCGCGTACGCGCTCTGGCCGACCTGGCAGACGGTCAGGCTGCCGGACCGCCTCGCCGACCAGATCGCCGCGGCGGGCCGCTACGCCGCGGCGACGCTGGACGCGTTCGGCTCCCCCTCCCCCACCTCCCGCCGCGCGATGCGCGACGCCCTCCTCGACTACCGCGGCGCCCGCGCCGCGCTCCGTGCGGCGGACGCCTCGGCCGCGACGGAACCCGTCCGCCACCGGGGCTTGCGCCCCTCCCAACTCGCCGACGCAAGGTCGGCGATCGCGGCGATCGGCAGAACCTCGATGCTGATCGAAGCCCACGCCCCATCCGCGACGTCCCCCTCCCCCGGCGCGACGGCGTTCGCCGTGGTGGTCAGGGAGCAGCTCGGCCGCGCCGCGCAGGCCGTCCGCGACGGACAACCGGTCCACCTTGCGGCGGTGCCGGACGCCTTCCAGCGCTGGGAGGAGTCGGGCGACGGCACCCCACCGGAAATCCTCCGCGACGCCTCGATCCTGACAGAGGCTGTGACGGGCTTGGAAGAATCACTGAACTGACCTCGTCGGGTCACGCAACGCGAGAGCGCGGACGTGGCGGGCGAGGACGCCTTGCGGTAGGGGACTTATCACTTTCGCCGATCGGCTGGCCTCGCGCGCCGACGGTCGGTTAGCGTTCGAAGCAGCACCAGTATTCGCACGTGTGTTCGCCCAGTGCTCTCATGCCCTCTGCATTCGCAGCTCGCGAAAGGTCGGTACATGCGCACAGCCTTCCTGAGGATCGGCCTCGCCGTCGCGGCGGCCGCCTCGGTCACCGCGGTCTCCGCCGGTTCGGCCTCCGCGACCACGGTCCGGCCCAACTTCACCTACTGGACCTACATCACCACCTTCATGAACCCCGGCGCCTGGGACCGGTGCAACAGCGCGGGCCAGGCGGACGTCGCCAACCCCAGCAGCCCCGCCATCGCCTACCGCTGCTTCGCCATCCAGACAGAGTGGTCGCCCGGCGTCTACCGCACCGGCCAGGAGCTCGACGAGGAGTACGGCGGCGGAGTCTGAGGCTCCCTCAGTCGCCGAGGCGGCTGAAGAGGGGCGTTGATGCGGGCAGCACGCCGTCGATCGGCGTGCAGCGCTCGGTGATGCGCGCGGCTGCGCCCGGCAGGAACGGGCGCAGCTCCTCCCCCAGGGCGCGGCACGCCGCGACCAGCGCGGCGAGTGCGGCGTCCAGCTGGGGTGAGGGCTCGCCCGCGCGTTCCGTCTTCGCCAGTTCCCACGGTCGCGTGCGGTCGATGCAGCGGTTGGCCTCCTCGACCAGGGTCCAGACCGCGCTCGCCGCCGTACGGTAGTCGAAGTCATCCAGGGCGGCGTCCACCCGTCCCGCCGCGCGGGCGCAGACCGCGCGGAGCTCGGAGGTCGCCGTCGTGGTCACCGTGGCGGTCGGGACGACGCCGTCCCGGTAGCGGTGGACCATGGTGACCACCCGGTGCACCAGATTGCCGAAGCCGCCCGCCAAGTCCGCGTCCGCCCGCGCGATCAACCGCTCCTCCGTGAAGTCCGCATCACCGACCCGAGGGACCTCGCGCAGCAGCCACCAGCGAACCGCGTCCGCGCCGAAGCGGGCGACCAGTTCCGTCGGGTCCGCGACCGCGCCGCCGCCGGACTTGCTGATCTTGCGGCCGGAGATCGTCAGGTAGTCGTGCACCAGCACGCGCGTCGGCAGCGGCAGGCCGGCCGAGAGCAGCATCGCCGGCCAGTAGACCGCGTGGAACCGCAGCACGCCCTTGCCGACCAGGTGCACTCGCTCGCCTTCGCCCGCCCACCACGTGTCGAACTCGTTCCCGTCCCCTTCGCCGCCCAGCCCGAGGCTGGTGACGTAGTTGCCGAGCGCGTCCCACCACACGTAGACGACCTGGTCCTCGTCGCCCGGCACCGGGATCCCCCAGCCGCGGGCGCGGGCGCGGCTGCGCGAGACGGAGAAGTCGTGCAGGCCGGAGTCGATCAGCGCCAGCACCTCGTTGCGCCGCGAGGCGGGTTCGATGCGCAGCCGCCCGCTGGTGATCAGCTCGCGCAGTTGCTCCGCGTAGCGGGAGAGCCGGAAGAACCAGTTCTCCTCGCTCACCAGCTGCGGCTCCGTCCCGTGCTCGGGGCAGCGCCCGTCGACGAGTTCGGCCTCGGCGTAGAAGGCCTCGCAGCCGACGCAGTACCGGCCGACGTACTCCTTGCGGTAGAAGTCCCCGGCAGCCGCACACCGCTGCCAGAGGTACTCGACGCCGACGCGGTGGCGCGGATCGCGGCTGGTGCGGATGAAGTCGTCGAAGGAGAGCGAGAGCGGCCCCGCGAGCTCGGCGAAGGCCGCGGCGTTGCGGTCGACGAGCTCCTGCACGTCGACCCCCTCGGCCTCCGCCGCGAGGACGTTCTTCAGCGAGTTCTCGTCCGTCCCGCTCAGGAAGCGCACCGCGCCGCCTCTGGTCCGGCGATGGCGCGCGAGCACGTCGGCCTGGACCAGCTCCAGGGCGAAGCCCAGGTGTGGGCGGGCGTTGACGTAGGGGATGGTCGTGGTGACGTAGTAGCTCATCAGGCTCTCCTGCTCTCCCCCGACGGGAGGGGCTGTGGGCGGGAGGGGCCTGCGGCGCACATGCGAGAGGCCCCTGGTGACGGGGCCTCGACTGCGCAGCCGAATGCCTGCGCGTGTCCGTGTCTCAGCAGCCCCTGGAGGGGCGCATCATTCGGAGACTCGGCGCGCAGATCATGTCAGGAGATTAGCAGGGCGGCTGCCCCGCAGCAGGGGTTAAACAGGACGGGGGTCAATCAGGGCTAGAGGTGTCCGCGGACGAAGCGGCCCAGTTCGGCGGCCCACTTCGCGCAGTCGGTGCGCATCGAGGCGTCGCCACCGCAGAGCATCGCGACCTGGGCGTCGGTCATCCGGTCGGCGCCGTCCGAGGCCATCATCGCGGCCATCCGGTCCATGGTGTCCGCGAGACGCTCGGCGTCGTGGTGGCTGAGCATGACCAGTCGCTCGGTGCGGCCGATGGTGGTGGAACCGGGCATAACTTCCTCCTCGGGTCGTCCCCCACCCCACGGTAGAACGGCTGGGTAAGGTGTGCACGCCGTGATCAAGGGTGATCGCGTGGGAGCGAGGGGGACGGCGATGGGCGTCGCACTGTTCACGCTGGGTGGCACGATCTCGATGGCGGGGCGGGACCGGCTGGACGGGGCCGCGCTGACGGCGGCGATCCCCGGTCTTGAGACGCTGGACGAGCCGCTGGACATCCACGACCGGAAGCCCGTCGGCAGCGGCAGCCTCACCTTCGTGCAGGTGCTCGACGTCGCGGAGTCGGCCTCGGCGGCGGTCCGGGCGGGGGCGCCCGGGGTGGTGATCACCCAGGGCACGGACACCCTGGAGGAGACCGCCTACCTGCTCGACCTCATCTGGCCGCACGAGGAACCGCTGGTGCTGACAGGAGCCATGCGCAACCCGACCCTCGCGGGTCACGACGGCCCGGCGAACGTGCTGGCGGCAGCCCGGGTGGCGGCGGCCGCGTCGACGCGCGGGCTGGGCGCGCTGGTGGTGTTCAACGACGAGATCCACGCCGCGCGCTGGGTCCGCAAGACGCACAGCACCAGCACCGCGACCTTCGTCTCCCCCGACACCGGCCCGGTCGGCCACGTCATCGAGGGCCACGTCCGCGTCCTCTCGGCCCCGCCGCGTCCCGCGCCGCTCCCCGCGCCCACGGCGACCGCACGCGTCGCGCTGCACACCGTCACCCTGGACGACGAGCCTGACAGCCTGGCCGCGCTCGCCGCCGGCCAGGACGGCCTGGTGTTCGCCGGCTTCGGCGTCGGTCACGCGCCGGCAGTCCTGGTCCCCGCGCTCGGCGAGCTGGCGGCTCGCATGCCGGTCGTGCTGACCTCCCGCACGGGCGCCGGCTCGGTGCTGCGCAGCACCTACGACGCGCCCGGATCGGAGATCGACCTGCTCTCCCGCGGGCTGATCAACGGCGGCCTGCTCCACCCCTACAAGGCCCGGGTGCTGCTCAAGGTCCTGCTCGGCTCCGGGGCCGACCATGACGCGGTGTCGGTGGCCTTCGCCGAGCGCGGCTGAGTCACCACGGCATGTGCGCTCAGCCCTGCGTTCAGCCCTGCCTCACCTGCCGGGCGTAGGCGGCCGCGCGGTTGCGGACCTTCGTCTTGGCCGCGGCCATGCCCTGGCACTGCGGGCACCAGTCCTGCGGATGCCGCGCGGCCCTCCGGGCGCCGCCGAGCTCCGCGAAGTGGACGGCGTCGGTCTGATGGGTGGCGCACTGAACGGCGTAGCGCTTGCTCCCCTTGGCGGGGACGGCGTCAGACGGGGCGTCGGCGGCTTCGGTGTCCAGAATCCTGATGAAGGACCCGCTGCGGCGGTCGGTGTGGGTCTGATGGACGTAACCGCCGCCGAGCGCCGCTTCGGCGTCGCGTGCCGAGGACAGGTGCGCGGCCACGTCGACGGGGTCCGGCTCGACGGCCGCGGCGATCCTGACCCGGGCCTTGTCCAGCAGGACGTCGATCCGACGGGACTGCGCGCGGGCGCTCGCGGTCAGCCGGTCACGCCGTGAACTCTTCAGGTCCTGCGGTACTCCGTGGTGGCTCATGATCCGCTCCGGTGCTTGGTGTGGCCGGCCAGGGCCTCGGCGCAGCCGGTGCACCAGGTGTGCGAGGCCTTGGCCGCACGGGTGGCCTGGCGGGGGTCGGCGAAGTACTTCGTCGCGGCGTGGGTGAGGCAGTGCGCGGCGAACCGCATCGGGACGCCGTCCGGGCTGGTGAACGGACCCGAGGCGGACGCGGGGGCGTCCGCGGCGCCGAGTTGGAAGACCAGTTGCCGACTGCCGATGTCGCGCCGCGTGTGTTCCTTGGCGGCGATGGCCTCTCCGCCCGGGGACGCGGCGGCGGGCGCGGGCGCGGCTGCCACGCCGCCGGTGAGCTTCCCCTGGGCCTTGGGCCCGCGTCCGGTGGACAGAGCCTGGGCGGTCACCCGGGCGCCGCTGTCCTTACGCGTGGCCTTGGCGGTCTTCCTGGCGCTGGTTCCATGTGTGCTCATGCGGTTCGCTCCTCTGAACTCCATCGCGGCAAACCAAGGGCGTGCTGCGAACCATGGGCGTCGTCGAGCGCGGGCGGGCGACAGCAGCGTATGTCCGGAAAGTCCGCTTCGCGACCGCGACCCGGCCCGGCCGTTCGCTGCCGGCGCGCTAGCGGATCGGCATGCCGGAGAGCGTGCGGGCGATGACCAGGCGCTGGATTTCGCTGGTGCCCTCGAAGATGGTGTAGATCGCGGAGTCGCGGTGCATGCGCTCGACCGGGTACTCGCGGGTGAAGCCATTGCCGCCGAAGATCTGGATGGCCTGCGACGTCACCCACTTGGCGGTCTCGCCCGCGTAGAGCTTGGACATCGAGCCCTCGGCCGCCGTGAAGGGCTGCCCGTTGGCCGCCATCCAGGAGGCGCGCCAGACCAGCAGGCGGGCGGCGTCGATGCGGGTGCGCATGTCGGCGATGGTGAAGGCGATGCCCTGGTTGTCGATGATCGGGCGACCGAACTGCTCGCGGGTCTTGGCGTACTCCAGCGACTCCTCGTAGGCCGCGCGGGCCAGGCCGATCGCCTGGGCGCCGACCGCCGGACGGGAGGCCTCGAAGGTGGCCATCGCGGCGTTCTTGACCTGCTCGACGCGCTCGCCACGGGCCACGGCGGCGGCACGCTCGCGGGCCCGGGCGAGGCGGTTGTCGAGGGCGTCCTTGCCGCCGAGCAGGCAGTCGCCGGGGATCCGCACGTTGTCGAGGACGACCTCGGCGGTGTGCGAGGCGCGGATGCCGTGCTTCTTGAACTTCTGACCCTGGCTCAGGCCCGGCGTACCCGGCGGGATGATGAAGGAGGCCTGGCCGCGCGCGCCCAGCTCCGGGTCCACGGAGGCGACGACGACGTGGACGTTGGCGATGCCGCCGTTGGTCGCCCAGGTCTTGGTGCCGTTGATGACCCACTCCCCCGCCGCCTCGTCCCAGACGGCGCGGGTACGCATCGCGGCGACGTCGGAACCTGCGTCCGGCTCGGAGGAGCAGAAGGCGGCGAGCTTGACGTCACCGGGCGTGCCGAACATCTCCGGGGCCCAGGTGCCGACCTGCTCCGGCGTGCCGTTGGCGACGACGCCGGCCGCGGCGAGCGCGCTGCCGACGATGGCGAGGCCGATGCCGGCGTCGCCCCAGAAGAGCTCCTCCATGGCGATCGGAATGCCGAGGCCGGTGGGGTCGAACTGCTGCTGGGCGAAGAAGTCGAGCGAGTAGATGCCGACCTTGGAGGCTTCCTGGAGGATCGGCCAGGGAGTCTCCTCGCGCTCGTCCCACTCGGCGGCGGCCGGACGGATCACGTCGCGCGCGAAGCCGTGCAGCCAGTCGCGGACCGCGATCTGGTCGTCGTTGAGGGCGAGATTGAAGCCGGTCATCGTGAGTCTCCCCGGGCGCGACGCGCTGATGTGAGGCAGAGTGGTGTTACCGTCGGTAACGGCGCTCCCATGTTGTTACTAGGCAGTAAGGAATGTCAAGGCATCGTGTCCAGACCCCCGGAAACACCCGAACGCGACGAACGGCGCGCCGAGCTGCTCGACGCCGCCGACCGCGTCGTCCGCCGGGAGGGGCCGCGCGCCAGCATGAACGCGATCGCGGCCGAGGCGGGCATCACCAAGCCGATCCTGTACCGGCACTTCGGCGACAAGAACGGCCTCTACCGGGCCCTCGCCGACCGCCACAGCGCCACCCTGCTCGACCACATCCGCGAGGCACTGGCCGCTCCGCTGGATCGCCGCGAGCGGGTGGAGAACGTGATCGACACCTACCTCGGGGCGATCGAGTCGGCCCCGCAGGTCTACCGCTTCCTCGCCCACCCCGACCCGGCCGCCGACAGCCTCTCCCCCGCCGGCCCGCTCGCCCCGACCCTGCGCGCAATCGCCGCCGAGCTCAGCCATGCGATCGCGGCGCAGGTGGATCTCGGCCCCGAAAGCAATCTCCTGGCGGAGGCGTGGGGCCAGGCGATCACCGGAATGGTGCTGGCCAGCGGCGACTGGTGGCTGGAAAACCAGCCCTTCCCCCGCGAACGCATGGTGCAGACGCTCGCCGACCTCCTCTGGGGCCGCCTCGCCGCCGCCGCGGACAACCCGGGCGCGACCAACGGCGAATGACCCGCGGGCAGGCGAGAAGCCATGCAGCCTCCAGGGGCGCGGGGAACTGCGCGAGAAACCACCTTGTGTGGATGGCCCTGCGCATTGAGGACCATCCGCATGTGGGTGGCTTGTCGCGCAGTTCCCCGCGCCCCTGATGGTGCAACTGACCCACCATCGTGACCCGTCGCGCCCACCCGCCGAAGGCGCAAATCAGCAGAGCCCCGCGCCCCTGGAGGTGCAACGGTCCCTCCGTCGTGAACCTCAGGCTGGGACGTACCAGTCGGCCCGGCGCATCGCGCGCAGTGCGCGGGCGCGGCGGAGGCCGGTGAGTTGGTCGAGGAAGCTGCCGCCGTCAAGGTGCGCGGACTCGTGCTGGAGGCAGCGTGCGAAGAAGCCGGTGCCCTCGATCTCCAGCGGTGCGCCGGTCAGGTCCTGGCCCCGGACGACCGCGCGGTCGAACCGCGGGGTCTGGGCGCGCAGGCCCGGCAGGGACAGGCAGCCCTCCTCGCCCGCGACGACGACTCCGTCGGCCTCGACCAGCACGGGATTGACGACGTGTCCCACATAGCGGACATCCTCGTCGTCCGGACAGTCGTAGACGAAGACCCGAAGACCGACGCCGATCTGATTGGCCGCCAATCCGACTCCGTCTTCCGCGTACATCGTCGCGAACATGTCCTCGACGAGACGTTCGAGCTGGTCATCGAAGGTGTCGACGGCCCGGCAGGGGGTGCGCAGCACCTCCTGTGCCCACGGCGTGACGGGGTGCACGGAACCGGCGCTGCCGGGAATGCGGGAGAGCATGGGAGGACTCTATGCGCCCCGTCGTCCGACCTGCGGCGGACGCCGACGTGGACGCTGACGACGGCCAAACCGATCCTGCCGGTAGGCTACGGACAGCCTGGTCCCCGCAGGCCGTCCCGCAGGAGGAGAGCCACCGATGTCCGCGCACCCCGATTCGGCCGCGCCCTCGGCCTCGCTGACCGCACGCGCCAAGCTGGCCGTCACCGCAGGGAAGGCCGCCGCCGCGGTGTCACGCGCCGCGGGACGCGGAAGCGGATCCGTCATCGGCGGACGCGTCGCGCTGAAGCTCGACCCGGACCTGCTGCGCAGCCTCGCCGAGAACCTCGACGTCGTGCTGGTCTCCGCCACCAACGGCAAGACCACCACCACCCGCCTGCTCGCCGAGGCGCTGCGCGCCGCCGGTCCCGTCGTCTCCAACGCGCTCGGCGCGAACATGCCGGCCGGCATCACCTCCGCCCTCGCGGGCAGCGGCGACGCCAGGTTCGGCGTCATCGAGGTCGACGAGAAGTACCTGGCCGGGGTCGCCCGCGACACCAACCCGAAGGCCATCGCGCTGCTCAACCTCTCCCGCGACCAGCTGGACCGCTCCTCCGAGACGCGCATGCTCGCGGAGAAGTGGCGCGAGGGCCTGTCCGGCACCGAGGCCGTGGTCATCGCCAACGCGGACGACCCGCTGGTCACCTGGGCCGCCTCGTCCTGCCGCAAGGTCATCTGGGTCGCGGCGGGCCAGGCCTACCGCGAGGACGCCTGGTCCTGCCCGGCCTGCGGCGGCGTCATGCAGCGGCCGGACGAGGAGTGGTTCTGCCCCTCCTGCGGGTTCCGCCGCCCGCAGCCGCACTGGGCGCTGCAGGGCGAGTTCGTGGTCGACCCGCAGGGGACACCGTGGCCGATCCGGCTGCAACTGCCCGGCCGGGCCAACCTCTCCAACGCGACCAGCACCGCCGCCGTCGCCTCCGTCTTCGGCGTGCACCCGCAGACGGCGCTGCAGCGGATGGAGTCGGTCCAGGCGGTGGCCGGACGCTACGAGTCGGTGCTGGTGGACGGCCGCGAGGTGCGGCTGCTGCTGGCGAAGAACCCGGCCGGCTGGCTGGAGACCTTCACCCTGATCGACCAGGCGCCCGCGCCGGTGGTGCTCTCGGTCAACGCCCTGTCCGCCGACGGCACCGACACCTCCTGGCTCTGGGACGTCGACTACGAGCGCCTGGTCGGCCACCCGGTCTTCGTGATGGGCCAGCGCAAGCTGGACCTCGCGGTGCGACTGGAGGTCGCCGGCGTGCAGTTCCAGGTCGTCGACTCGATCCAGCAGGCCGTGGCCGCCGCGCCGCCCGGCCGGATCGAAGCGATCGCCAACTACACCGCGTTCCAGCAGCTGCGCCGCGACGTGCAGAGCTGACGGCGACCAGAACCGCGAGAAAAGGACCTTCCCGCCATGAGTGAAAGCGCCCTTCGGCTGGTCTGGATCTACCCCGACCTGCTCTCCACCTACGGCGACCGCGGCAACGTGCTGGTCGTCGAGCGCCGCGCCCGGCAGCGCGGTCTGGACGTGCAGCGCATCGACGTGCGCTCCGACCAGCCGGTGCCGACCAGCGGCGACATCTACCTGATCGGCGGCGGCGAGGACCGTCCGCAGCGGCTCGCGGGCGAGCGGCTGCGGCAGGACCCGGGGCTGGGCCGCGCGGTCGAGAACGGCGCGATCGTCTTCGGCGTCTGCGCGGGCTACCAGATCATGGGCCACGAGTTCATCGACGACCGCGGCGAGCGGACGCCGGGCCTCGGCCTGCTGGACGTGTGGAGCACCCGCGGCGAGGGCAAGCGCAACGTCGGCGACATCCTCGCCGAGCCCGACCCGCGCCTCGGCCTGCCGACGATGACGGGCTTCGAGAACCACCAGGGCATCACCCACCTGGGCCAAGGCGTATCGCCGCTGGCCACGGTCACCGTCGGCGGCGGCAACGGCACCGGCGACGGCACGGAGGGCGCCTGGCGGGACACCGTCTTCGGCACCTACCTGCACGGCCCGATCATGGCCCGCAACCCGCTCATCGCGGACCTGCTGATCAAGCTGGCCCTCGACGTCAGCGCGCTGCCGCCGGCGGACAACACCTGGTACGACGCGCTGCGCGCGGAGCGCATCGCTTCCGTCCAGGCGCCCGCCTAGCGGCGCTCGACCGACCTCTGAGAACTTCCCCGCAGGGCGCCGACGGCGCCGCCCTGGCGACCGACTCGGCATGACCGGAAGCCGCTGCTCGGTATCATCGCGATAGGGTTGATTTGTCCGAATTACGGATCCGTGGATCCTGATTCGGATTTCCGTCCGGTCGCCGGTTCTGCTCGGGAGTAGTCAAACGATGCGTATTGGTGTGCTGACCAGTGGTGGGGACTGCCCCGGTCTGAACGCCGTGATCCGGTCCGTGGTCCACCGGGGCGTGGTCGACCACGGGGACGAGATCATCGGGTTCGTCGACGGCTGGCGCGGCCTGTTGGAAGAAGACTTGCGCGAGCTGACCTTGGAGTCGGTCTCCGGCATCCTGGCGCAGGGCGGCACGATCCTCGGGTCGACCCGGGTGCAGCCGTCCAAGCTGCGCGAGGGCGTGCCGGCGGCGAAGGCGATGTGCGAGCGGCTCGGCCTGGACGGGATCATCCCGATCGGCGGCGAGGGCACGCTGAAGGCGGCGCGAATGCTGTCCGACGCAGGACTGCCGATCGTGGGCGTTCCCAAGACGATCGACAACGACATCGCCTGCACGGACGTGACGTTCGGTTTCGACACGGCGGTGTCGGTGGCCACCGAGGCCCTGGACCGACTCAAGACCACCGCGGAGTCGCACCAGCGGGTGATGGTGGTGGAGCTGATGGGCCGCCACACCGGCTGGATCGCCCTGAACGCGGGCATGGCCGCCGGTGCGCACGCGATCGTGGTGCCCGAGCGGCCCTTCGACATCGAGAAGCTGACCGAGGTCGTGCGCGAGCGGTTCGAGCGCGGCAAGAAGTTCGCGATCGTGGTCGTCGCGGAGGGCGCCAAGCCCGAGCCGGGCACCATGCCCTGGCAGGAGGGCACCATCGACATCTACGGCCACGAGCGGTTCACCGGCGTCGCCACCCAGTTGTCGGGCGAGCTCGAGCACCGGCTCGGCAAAGAGGCCCGCCCGGTCATCCTCGGCCACGTCCAGCGCGGGGGTACGCCGACGGCGTACGACCGGATCCTGGCGACGCGGTTCGGCTGGCACGCGGTGGAGGCCGTCCACAAGGGTGCCTTCGGTCACCTGACCGCGCTGCAGGGCACCAACATCAACCTGGTGCCGCTGGCGGACGCGGTGGCGGATCTGAAGACGGTGCCTGCGGAGCGCTACGCGGAGGCGGAGACCGTCATCTGAGGGAGCCACCCGAGGCCGGGGCGGGGACGGTTCTGCGCGTCGGCTCTGTACGGGTTGGCCGCGCCCACGCGGCGGAGCCGCAAATGAGCAGAGCCTCGCGCCCCAGGGCGCTCGCGTGCCAAAAGGCAGCGGGTGAAATGTCCGGATAGCGTGGGCGCATGGAGATCCTTGCGTACGGCGTGCAGGCCGACGAGAAGCCGTTGCTCGAGGCCGCGTTCGCCGGTCGCCACCCGGTGCGGTGTCTGGAGGTCTTTCTCAACTCCGACACCGCGCCACTGGCGGCGGACCACGAGATCATCAGCACCAGCGTCAACGCCAGGCTCGACGCGTCCACGCTGCGCACGCTCGCCAAGGGCGGGACCAAGATGATCGCCCAGCGCTCGACCGGGTTCAACAACATCGACCTGGACGTGGCGGCCGAGCTCGGCTTCACCATCGCCCGCGTCTCCTACTACTCCCCCTACTCGGTCGCCGAGTTCGCCTGGACCCTGGCGCTCGCGGTGAACCGCAGGATCATCCGGGCCGCCAACCGCACGCGCGAGTTCGACTTCCGGCTCGACGGCCTGATGGGCGTCGACGTCCACGGCATGACCGTGGGCGTGGTCGGCACCGGCAAGATCGGCGAGTGCTTCTCCCGGATCGCCCACGGGTTCGGCACCCGGCTGCTCGGCTGGGACGTCGCCGAGAACCCGGTCTGCCGCGACCGGCTGGACATGGAGTACACCTCGCTGGAGCTGCTGCTCACGGAGTCCGACATCGTCTCGCTGCACGTACCGCTGCTGCCGGCCACGCACCATCTGATCGACGAGACGGCGCTCGGCCGGATGAAGAAGGACGCGATCCTGATCAACAGCAGCCGCGGCGGGCTGGTCGACACCCACGCGCTCGTCGAGGCGCTGCGCGCGGGCCGGCTGCGCGGGGTCGGTCTCGACGTGTACGAGGAGGAGACCGGGCTCTTCTTCTTCGACAAGTCGCTCGAGGGCGTCGCCGACGACACCCTCGCCCGCCTGATGACCTTCCCGCAGGTGCTGGTGACATCCCACCAGGCGTACTTCACCTCCACCGCGGTGGGCCAGATCATCGACACCACGGTCACCAACGTGGACGACTACCTGGCCGGCCGCCGCACCGACAACACGCTGGTCCCCAGGGCCTGACGCCCCGGGGAGACGCAGCGACCGCCCCGGTGCCCGGGGGCAAATCGGACAGTTCTACCCTGGTGCGGTAGCAGGAGCGCACCGCCACGAGGGAAGCAGGAACCGCCGATGGGCAGCATGCCGGGCATGCCGGGGATGGGGCACGAGCTGGCTCCCTTCACCTTCGGGCGGGCGCTGGCCTTCCACCCCTCGGTCGACTGGGCCTTCCTGGGCATCAGCGTGGTGCTGCTGGTGCTGTACGCGGCGGGCTGCGTCCGGCTGTGGCGGCGCGGCGACAAGTGGCCGATCGGGCGGGTGGTCGCCTGGGTGCTCGGACTGGCGACCATGGTCATGGTCACCTGCACCGGGCTCAGCCAGTACGGCATGGTGCTGCTCAGCGCGCACATGATGCAGCACATGGTGCTCTCCATGCTGACGCCGATCCTGCTGCTGCTCGGCGGGCCGATCACGCTCGCGCTGCGCGCGCTGCGCCCGGCGGCCAAGGGTTCGCGCGGGCCGCGCGAACTGCTGGTGGCACTGCTGCACTCCCGCTACGTCAAGGTGCTCTCGCACCCCGCCTTCACCATCCCGCTCTTCATCGCCAGCCTCTACGGGCTCTACTTCACGCCGCTCTTCGACCTGCTGATGAAGTCGGAGTGGGGGCACTTCGCGATGATGGTGCACTTCCTCGCCGTCGGCCTGGCCTTCTTCTGGCCGATCATGGGCGTGGACCCGGGACCGCACCGTCCGGGCTACGTGATGCGGATGCTGGAGCTCTTCGTCGGCATGCCGTTCCACGCCTTCTTCGGCGTGGCGATCATGATGGCCTCCGGCCTGATGGTGGGCACCTTCGCCCACCCGCCTGCCGCGCTCGGCATCGACCCGCTCGGCGACCAGCACTTGGCCGGTGGCCTGGCCTGGGCGTTCAGTGAGATCCCGACGGCCGTGGTGCTGATCGCGCTGACCTTCCAGTGGGCGAAGTCGGAGGAGCGGCAGTCGCGTCGCAAGGACCGCGCGGCGGACCGCAACGGCGACCAGGAGTTGGAGGCGTACAACGCCTACCTGGCCCGCCTGGAGCAGCGCTCGGCGGGCTGAGGCCGCGCCCCTCCTAGGCGGAGATCATGTTGTCGTAGGGGACCTGGCGCAGATAGAGCGCGCCGCAGGTGTGGCAGATCGGCTCGCTGGTGTGTGCCCAGTCGTGGTCGGTCAGCGTCGCGGCGTCGGCGGCCAGATCGCGCCCGCACAGGGCGGTCAGCCGACCGTCCTTCATCATGTGCCAGGCCTTGACCGTGCCCCCGCGCCCGTACTCGGCGCGCATTCCGTAGACGTTCATGGCCGAACCTCCTGGTGCCACTGGTGCAGTCGGCCCACTGTGACCAGCATGCTGCGGGAGTGACGCGCGCGCCACTCCCGCCACCGCGCCGCTACCGGCCTCGCTCGGCCTGGGCGACCAGCCCGTCCAGCAGCACGTCGAGGCCGAACTCGAAGCGCTCGTCGCCCTCGTTCCTGGTGAGCGGATCCACCATGGAGACGATCAGCGGGTAGCGCTCGGGCGGCAGCGAGCGGAAGAACGACCTCACGCCGTCCAGGTAGGTGTCGACCTGCGCAGGATCCTGGCCGGCGAATCCACCGCGCGTGCTCTCCTCGACGGCGGTTGCCACGACGTAGAGGCTCAGCGCGTCCACGGCGTAGGCAGCGACCTGCTCGGACAGGCCGCCGGCACGCATCAAGCCGAGCATGGTCTCGGCCGAGTCGAGGGCGTTGGGCGAGGTGGGGATATTCGCCTCCATCGCGGCGCGGGCCAGGTCGCGGTGGGCGACCAGGTTGTCCCTGGCCTGGCACAGGAAGTCCTTCACCTGCTCACGCCAGCGGGCCGGGTCAGGCTCCGGATGGCGCATGTCGGCGTAGACGCGGTCCAGCACCAGGGCGACCAGTTCGTCCTTGTTGGCGACGTGGGCGTAGAGCGACGCCGCGCCGGTGCCGAGCTCCTGGGCGACGCGACGCATGTTCAGGGCGTCCATGCCCTCTGTGTCGATCACCCTGAGTGCCGTCTCCACGATCAGGTCGCGGCTCAGGGTGCGGCGGCGGGGCTTGCGGGCGTCCGGGCCGAAGGCGGGGGGCCAGGTGGGAGAGGGCGCGCTGGTCATGCCGACAGCCTAATTGACACGAACGACGTTCGCCTAGTAGAACAGTGTTCGTTCGAGACGAACGTTGTTCGTTCACGCCAAGCCTGGGGGAACTCTCATGTCCACCACCGCCCACTCCGTCGACCCCGACCCACCCGCCACGGCAGACCCCGACGCCGATACTGACACCGGCCATCCGCTGCGCTGGGTCGCCCTCGGTGTCGTGCTCCTCGCCGAGATCATGGATCTGCTCGACACGACGATCGTCAACGTCGCCGCGCCCGCCATCCGCAGCTCGCTCGGCGGCGGCACCGCGCAGATCCAGTGGATCAGCGCCGCCTACACCCTCTCCTTCGCCGTCCTGCTCATCACCGGCGCGCGGCTCGGCGACCTGTTCGGCCGCAAGCGGATGTTCGTCATCGGCTCGCTCGGCTTCACCCTCTGCTCCGCGCTCTGCGCGGCCGCCGCCGACTCCGACATGCTGATCGGCTCGCGGGCGCTGCAGGGCGGCTTCGCCGCGCTGATGATCCCTCAGGGTCTCGGCATCATCCGCAGCGTCTTCTCCGCGAAGGAGGTCGGCGGCGCGTTCGCCGCCTTCGGCCCGGTGATGGGCCTCTCCTCCGTGCTCGGCCCCACCCTGGGCGGCTTCCTGGTCAGCGCGGACGCCTGGGGCACCGGTTGGCGGCTGGTCTTCCTGATCAACCTCCCGCTCGGCCTCGCCGCCGCGCTGCTCGGCGCCCGCGTCATCCCCGCCGACACCGCTGTCGCCGAAGCGCGCCGCCTCGACCTGCCCGGCGTGGCGCTGTTGAGCACCGCCGTCGTCCTGCTGGTCTACCCGCTGGTGCAGGGCCGCGAGCTGGGCTGGCCCCTCTGGACCTACCTCGCCATGGCCGCGTCGCTGCCGGTCTTCGGTCTCTTCGCGGTCTACCAGCGCCGGCTCGCCGCGACCGACCGCTCGCCGCTGGTCGAGCCGACGCTCTTCCAGGGCCGGTCGTTCCGGTCCTCGGTGGTCGTCGTCGCACTCTTCTCGGCGGCCATGTCCGGGCTGATGCTCACCTTCACGCTGACGCTTCAGCTGGGCGCGCACTGGACGCCGCTGCACGCGGGCGCCACGCTCATCCCGCTCTCGCTCGGCATCGTCGCGGGCGCGATCGCGAGCGGCGCGGCACTCGGCCCCCGCTTCGGCCGCAAGGTCATCCACGCCGGCGTCGCGATCATGGTCCTCGGCACGCTGGCCCTCTGGGCGAGCTTCGCGCACTGGGGTCTCGCCATCGACAGCTGGCAGCTGCTGCCCGCGCTGCTGCTCACCGGCATCGGCATGGGCCTGCTCATGGGCCCGCTCTTCGACATCGCGCTGGCGGGCGTCTCCGACGAGGAGTCCGGCTCGGCCTCCGGCGTCCTCAACGCCCTGCAGCAGCTCGGCGGCTCGGTCGGCGTGGCGACGCTGGGCACCGCGTTCTTCTCCTGGAGCGCGACCCACGGAACGGTCACCGCGACCGGCTGGACCCTCGGCTGCGTCGCCCTCGGCCTGCTCCTCGCGGGCGCGGCCGCCCTCGCGATGCCCCGCATGCCCCGCGAGGGCGCGGGCCACTGATGCCGGACCGGCCAACCGTAGGGGCCAGCTACGGTCGCGGTCGCGCCTCCCAGTCCGCCGGCGGCACGAGGCGGCCGTGGTGGACGGTGAAGCCCAGCTCGCGCAGATACGGCCGCGCCTGCTCCAGCAGCGACAGCACCCTGAAGCTGGTCCGGAAGCAGAGCGCGGCCAGCGGCAGTTCCACCAGGAAGGCCATCAGCAGGGCGGCGACCAGCTCGCCCCGCGTGGGCGAGAGCATCACGTCGAACCAGGCGTCGGTGACGAGCAGCGCCCCGGCCACCGCCGTCACCAGTGCGCTGCGCGGCGAGAGCCGCAGGATGCGCACCGCGCAGCCGGTGAAGACGATGATCAGCATCGCGTCGAAGCCACCCCAGGCCACGTCCCAGTGGGCGGCGCGCTCCCGGCCGGGCAGGGTGAGGAAGAGCACGATCGTCCAGGGGACCAGCACCAGCGCCGAGCAGAAGTAGACCAGCGCGAGCCGCGGGCGCACCACACGCTCGCTGTGCCCGCTGCCCTCCAGCGCACTCGCCAAGAAAGCGGGCGGCTGGAGGAAGTGCGGCAGGCGGCTCTCCCAGTGCTCCCAACGCCCCCGTTGACCCTCAGGCGACATCGTCGGGCTCCTGATGGTTCGGCACATAGCCGAGGTCGATCGGGGCCGACGGGGGTCCGTCCCGGCGCAGGTCGTCCAGGAGGGTGACGAGCTGCGGCGGCCAGAGCACCTCGGTGACCTCCGCGAGCTCCTGCGGGGTGAACCAGCGGCAGCCCAGGATCCCGTCCGCCGCGAAGGAGGCCGTGAGGTCGCCGATCGGGTCGCGGCGCGGGGCGGCGGCCAGGAAGATCACCTCGTGCTGGCGGACCAGCCCCTCATCGCCCCGGTGGTAGTCGTGTTCCCAGCGCCAGAGCGCGGGCCCGGTGACGACGTCCGTCCAGCCGGTCTCCTCGACCGTCTCGCGCGCCGCCGCCGAGAGAGGATCCTCGCCCTCGTCCAGGCCGCCGCCGGGCAGCACCCAGTGCGGGCCGACCTCGGCGTCGTGGTGCCGCTGGAGGAAGACCGCGCCGTCCGGGTCCAGCACGAGCAGCCGGGCGGCGGCGCGGCGCGGGCGCTCGCGGGGGACGGGCCGCTCCGCGAGCAGGAAGCCCCCGCCGTGGGTGAGGCGCTCCGCGCCGTAGCGGGCGGCGAGTTCGGGCGCGCCGACGTCGTGCACGAGCCAGCCGTGCCGGCGCAGCCACTGCGCGGCGTCCTGCCCCAGCCCGCCGCGCCACAGTGCCGTCGAGCCCGCCATGTCGGGATCGGCGATCGCGAGCCGCAGCACCGGACGCAGGCTGCGGCCTTCGACGAGGGAGAGTCGGCTGCCGGGCGCGGACACCGCGCCGAGCTGCCGAAGCAGCCTGTCGGCCTCCTTCGCGTCGAGGTAGATCAGCAGGCCCTCGACCAGCCAGGCGGTCGGCGCCTCGGGGTCGAAGCCCGCGGCGGTCAACGCGCCCACCCAGTCCTCACGCAGATCCGCCGTCAGCACCTGGCGCGACACGCCCGCTCGTGCGCCCTCGTCAGCGAGGACCCGCTCCTTGAAGGCGACCATGTCGGGGAGGTCGAGTTCGAAGAGGCGTACGCCGTCCGGCCAGTCCAGGCGGAAGGCTCGCGCGTCGAGGCCGGCCGCGAGCAGCACGACCTGCGTGCAGCCGCCCTCGCGGACGGCGCTGAGCAGGTAGTCGTCGAAGTAGGCCGTGCGCAGCACCAGATGAGCGGCCATGGCCGCCCACGCCGGGCTCGGCCCGCGGCGGGGTGCTCGGTCCGGCGGGGCCGCTGCGGCGGCCGCGCGGACGAAGGCGGCGGCATAAGGGTCGTCGAAGAGCCGGTCCTCGCGTGCGCTCTCGGCCGCGCGGGCCAGGGCGACGCCGAGCGCGGTGCGGCCCACTCCGTCGTGCAGATGATCGTCGGTCACCCGGCCAATCTAAGCGGCGTGTCGTCCGGTGCGGAACAGGGTTTCCGGACCAGCCGCTTGGGGGTCGCCGAACGGCGTGGTGCGAATGGGTGAATGAGATCTTCCGTCTCTTCTATTCACGCAGGTCATTCCATATTCCCGGCCCGGGAAATCCATTTTCAAAAGCTTCCTTCGGATACTCCAGAAGGCTCAGGAATTGCGCTCTAAACCAGTGGTGACAAGAATCACAATGGTCCGGCGGAACGTGAAGATCCCATAAAAACGTGCCAATACTGTCCGCCGAACGAACAAGTCCTCGCCACCGTGGCGGGGCGGTCCGGCCGGACGCCTAGTCTCGCCACCGGTCGGACGCCAGGTGCTCACACACACCTGACAGGCGAGAACGGGAGACCCAGGCAGTACGGAGCGGAGCACGACACGCCGCTCCTTGGGGTGAAGCCACCCGCACGAAAGAGTGCGGTCGGCCGGGCAGCTTCTGGAGCCCGAACCCGACAGGGACGACTTTCGTAGGCGGTTCCGGAAGGGCTTCAGCATGTCTGCGTCCCATGATTCTGCGCGCACCCATGCCCACCGGCTGAAGGCCGGGATCACCACTCTCGCCGCAACCGGCGTACTCCTTGGCGGGACCGCGCTGGCCGCGCCCACGGCCGACGCGAGCAACCTGACCATAGGGCAGAAGGCCCTGCGGATCGCCGAGTCCAAGCACGGCGACCCCTACCGCTGGGGAGCCACCGGCCCCAACGCGTTCGACTGCTCGGGCCTGACGTACTACGCCTTCCGGCACGCCGGAAGGAAGCTCCCCAGGACGGCCCAGGCGCAGTACAACCACGTCAAGCACATCTCGTTCCGGCAGCTGCGCCCGGGCGACCTGGTGTTCTTCCACTCCGGCTCGTACGTCTACCACGTGGGCATCTATGCCGGGCACTGGGAGATCTGGCACTCCCCGCACCCGGGCACCTACGTGAAGCTGGAGCACATCTGGTCCGACTCGGTCTGGTTCGGACGCGTGAACTAGCGGGCGACCACGGGTCACCCCTGGGCGGCTGCCGAGCGGCGGGCCTCGTCGAGGATCTCCATCACCTCCAGCGAGGCCTGCCAGGGCATCAGCGGACTCTCGGTCAGGCCCTCGCGCAGGCAGCGCATCACCTCAGCGGCCTCGTGGGCGAAGCCCTTGCCGACATAGGGGACCTCGATGCGCTCGCCCTCTCCTTCGTCCCCCCGATACAGCGTGAAGTGGTCCGGGCGGAAGAAGACCGGCGGCAGCTCGATCCGGCCCAGCTCACCCGCGATCGAGGCGCGGCAGGGCGTACCGGCGACGATGCCGCAGCTCAGCGCGGCGAGCGCGCCGTCGGCGTAGCCGAGCAGCAGCCCGGTGTTGGCGTCGACGCCCTCGGGCGTCAGGCTCGACCAGGCCCGGACCTGGGCCGGGGCGCCGAGCAGCAGATGCGCCAGGCTGACCGGGTAGACGCCCAGGTCCAGCAGGGCGCCGCCGCCGAGGGCCGGGTCGCGCAGGCGGTGGGTCGGCTCGAAGGGCCCGGCGATGCCGAAGTCGGCGTGGACGGTCCGCAGTCGGCCGATCGCGCCGTCGGCGATCAGCGAAACGACCTTCCTGATGGCCGGGTTGCACCGCATCCACATGGCCTCCATCAGGAACACCCCCCGCTTGCGGGCGAGTTCCACCAGGTCGCGGGCCTCGGCGGCGTCCATGGTCAGCGGCTTCTCGCAGAGCACCGCGCGTCCGGCGTCGAGGCAGAGCGCGGCGGCCTCGTGGTGGTGGCTGTGCGGCGTGGCGACGTAGACGACGTCGATGCGCTCGTCCCTGGCCATCGCCTCCCAGCTGCCGTACGCGTGCGGAATCCCGTGGCGCGCGGCGAAGGCGTCGGCGGCGGCCTGCGTCCGCGACGCTACGGCGAAGACCTCCGCGTCCGGGAGCAGCTTGAGGTCTTCGGTGAAGTCAGTGGCGATCGCGCCGGTGGCCAGGATGCCCCACCGTATGGTCCGAGTCATGAGGCTCATCCCATCACGGGACCGGGGCTCTCGGGGAGCCCTGAGCGGAGGAGGTCAGTCCGCCAGCGGCCCGCGCGACGCCAAGGCCCAGAGCAGGCAGATCGGCGCCCAGTGGCACGGCCCGCGCCTTCGCCGGCTCCCGGCTGGTCACCTTCCCCGGCGTCGGGCACGACCTGCCTGCCGCACTGTGGCCGACCGTCGCCCGCGAGGTCCGCGAATTGGCGACCGTAACGAAGTCCGCGCGGTCCCGATGGACCCGGGCAGCCGGACGGCTTCTACGCCCGCTGACGCGCGCCCCCGGGCGCGGTCGCGGCCAGGACCGAGACGGCCCAGGCGATCTGCTCGTCCGTCAGGTCGGCACGGGCGGTGAGGCGCAGCCGGGAGTCGCGGTCGGGGACGGACGGCGGCCGGAAGCAACCGACGCCGAGGCCGCGCGCGCGGGCCTCGCCGGCCCAGGCGAGCGCCGCCTCCGGAGAGGGCGCGCGGACGGATACCACGGCGGCGTCCGGCTCGCTCGCCCGCAGGCCCTCCGCACGTAGTCCGTCCGAGAGCGACCGCGCCACCTCGCGGGCGCGGTCGGCGCGCGCCGGGTCGGCGCGCAGCACGCGCAGCGCGCCGAGCGCGGCTCCGGCCGCGGCGGGGGCGAGGCCGGTGTCGAAGATGAAGGTTCTGGCCGCCTGGACGAGGTGCTCGATCACCCGGCGCGGGCCCAGCACCGCGCCACCCTGCGCGGCCAGCGACTTCGACAGCGTCAGCGTCGTCACGACGTCCGGCGCGCCCGCGAGCCCCGCCGCGGCCGTCGCCCCCGCGCCGCCGGGCCCGAGCACGCCGAGCCCGTGCGCGTCGTCGACGACGAGCGCCGCGCCGTGGTCGCGGCAGGCCCGGGCGAGCTCGGCGAGCGGCGCGGCGTCGCCGTCGACGGAGAACACGGCGTCGCTGACGGCGATCGCCCGCTCCTCGTCACGCGCGGCGAGCTCGGCGCGGAAGGCGTCCGGGTCCTTGTGCGCGGCGCGGGCGATCCGGGCCCGGGAGAGGCGACAGCCGTCGATGAGCGACGCGTGGTTGAGCGCGTCGGACACGATGAGCGCGCCCGGACCGCTGAGCGCGGTGAGCGCGGCCATGTTGGCGGTGTAACCGGAGGAGAAGACGAGCGCGGCCTCGGCCCCGCAGAAGTCGGCGAGCTCGGCCTCGAGTTCGGCGTGCAGCTCGGTGGTGCCGGTGACCAGTCGCGAACCGGTGGACCCGCCGCCCCAGCGGATCGCGGCGTCGGCGGCAGCGCCGGTGACGCGCGGGTCGTGGGTGAGCCCGAGGTAGTCGTTGCTCGCGAGGTCGAGCAGGTCGCTCTCGGCGGCGCGCGGCCGCAACGTCCGCACCAGTCCGGCGCGGCGCCGGTTCTCGGCGGCGACGTCGATCCAGGCGAAGGGGTCCGCGGTGGCGATGGTCATGCGCCGACCTTGCCAGGTCCGTGACAGCCCGGACAACTCAGCCCGGATGCGACATGGATCACGACGCTGCGCATCCCCCCACCTGGGCGGCGCCACCGCACGCCTCCAGGCTGCCCCGGCGCGCAGCGTGAGTCCTCGCGATCTCCCGGCTCGGGCGGCTCCGCCTCCCAGCCCGGCGTTCACCCCCGCCCTCCGGGGCACTTGGTTCGCGCCCCGCCTCGCAGCCCGCAGCCCACGGCCCGACGTCGCGCTGCCGGACACCACCCGCCCGCTCTCGGGCCAGGTCGCCCTCGTCGCCGGTGGCACCCAGGTTGGGGCGCGGGATCGTCGTGGAGCTGGGGGCAGCTGGGGCGACCGTCTACGTCACCGGGCGAGGGGCGATTCGCTGTGACCCGCAGGCCCTGAGCCCTCAGCCCTCAGCCCGAGCAGGCGCCGCGCTGGGCCTGCTGCCACTCGCAGCGCGCGCAGCGCGGCAGGCCCGGGGTGTCGGCGGCGTAGTCCGTCGGCTCCTGGCAGAGCACGCACGCGGCCACCGCCTCGCCCGGCGCCGCCGGGCGGCACTCGACGGCGTCGGGGACGACGGCGCAGTAGTCCTCGTCAGCCATTGATCCGCGCCGACCCTGCTCAGCCGTTCCAGATCACGTCGTCGGCGAGCTGCGCCGAGAGGTACCAGACCGGAGTCACCAGATCCTCCGTCGGCTGCACCGCGCCGCTGGCGTACGCGGCCTGTACGACCGTCACGAAACGCCCCACCTGCTCGACCCGGAACTGTGCCGACGCCTCCGCCGCGGTGACCCCGGGGAGCGCGTTGCCCGGCTCGTGGAAAGTCGTCGTGCCGGCCGTGTTCAGCTGTGGCTTGGCCTTCTTCGCCGTCGCCGCGTCCGGGTAGACGAGCACGGTGACCGAGGCGACCAGCGCACGGTCCGTGCTGACGTACGAGGCCGTCAGGTAGTCCTGGCAGGACGCGCTCGCCGCCTTCGGCACCGCCGGTGCGAGCGCGTCCGCGCAGGAGAGGCCGGTGCCGACGGCGTAGCGGGTCGCCTCGAACGCCGTGGGGTTGGTCGGCGTGACGGGAATGTCCGCCTTCGCCGGGAGGACCGCCAGGGCCATTTCCGCGAGCGAGGACGGCGCGGCCTCCGACTGCCCGTTGCCCGCGGGCACCGCGATGCTGTCCTGGGAGACGTCGCCCGAAGCGCTCGCCGCGCTCGCACCACCGCCGGCGTAGTGAACCTCCGCCCAGGTCGCCACCGCCGCGGACACGGCGAGCACACCCAGCAACGCGACGGTGCGTGAGCGGCGCGGCCGGTGCTCGGGGGTCGGCTCTCCCCTGGTCGTCATGCTGGAAAGTGTAGGGCTCGGACCTGCGTCCGAACGAGTGGGGTGATCCTCTTTCCTCACCGCTTCCCCCGCCTCATACACACCCCTGACATGGGACGATTGCTGCCCGAGTTGGAAGATCTATGACAACACGACCAGTGCTGTGTGAGATGTTCTATGCAGTTCCGCACTGGCGGCGCTCGATCCCGGCAGGGCAGGATCGCCATCATGGATCTGCTCGACACCCTCGTGACCAAGGCGCTCGACCGCGAACTGCCCACCCGTGAGGAGGCACTGGCCGTCCTGGCCACCTCCGACGACGAGCTGCTCGACGTCGTCGCTGCTGCGGGCCGGGTGCGGCGCGCCTACTTCGGCCGTCGCGTGAAGCTCAACTACCTGGTCAACCTCAAGAGCGGGCTCTGCCCCGAGGACTGTTCCTACTGCTCGCAGCGACTGGGCTCGAAGGCCGAGATCCTCAAGTACACCTGGCTCAAGCCGGACCAGGCCGCCGCCGCCGCGAAGGCGGGCGTCGCCGGTGGCGCGAAGCGCGTCTGCCTGGTCGCCAGCGGTCGCGGGCCGACGGACAAGGACGTCGACCGGGTCGCCGACACCATCGCGGCGATCAAGGAGGAGAACGAGCAGGTCGAGATCTGCGCGTGCCTGGGCCTGCTCTCCGACGGCCAGGCCGACCGCCTGCGCGACGCCGGCGTGCACGCCTACAACCACAACCTCAACACCTCCGAGTCGACCTACGAGGACATCTGCTCCACGCACGACTTCGCCGACCGCGTCGACACCGTGCAGAAGGCGCAGGCCGCCGGGCTGTCCGCCTGCTCGGGTCTGATCGCGGGCATGGGCGAGAGCGACAACGACCTGGTCGACGTCGTCTTCGCGCTGCGCGAGCTGGGCTCGGACTCGGTGCCGGTCAACTTCCTGATCCCGTTCGAGGGCACCCCGCTGGCCAAGGAGTGGAACCTCACCCCGCAGCGCTGCCTGCGCATCCTGGCCATGGTCAGGTTCTGCTTCCCCGACATGGAGGTCCGCATCGCGGGCGGCCGTGAGGTGCACCTGCGGTCGCTGCAGCCGCTGGCGCTGCACCTGGCCAACTCGATCTTCCTGGGCGACTACCTCACCAGTGAGGGACAGGCCGGTCAGACCGACCTCGACATGATCGCGGACGCCGGCTTCGTGATCGAGGGCTCGGACGAGGCGACGCTGCCGCGCGACCGCGAGCACGGCGAGCTCGCCCAGGTCGCCGTCCGCCGTCGCGGCGCGGGCACGGACCTGCCGCCGAACGCGTGATGGACGTCCAGACACTGCTGACGCTGGACCGCGCCCATGTCTGGCACCCCTACGGGGCGATGCCGGGCGCGGTCGAGCCCTTCCCCGTCGGCTCGGCGAGCGGCGTGCGGCTGCGGATGGCCCGGCCGGTCGAGGACAGGGACGAGCTGATCGACGGCATGTCGTCGTGGTGGTCCGCCATCCACGGCTACGGACATCCGGTGCTGGACGAGGCGGTGCGCGAGCAGCTCGGGCGGATGAGCCACGTCATGTTCGGCGGGCTCACCCACGAGCCCGCCGTGCGGCTGGCGGCGAAGCTCGTCGAGCTGACGCCGGAGCCGCTGCAGCACGTCTTTCTGGCGGACTCGGGTTCGGTCTCGGTCGAGGTCGCGGCCAAGATGTGCCTGCAGTTCTGGCGTTCGCAGGGTCGCCCGGACAAGCACCGGCTGCTGACCTGGCGCGGCGGCTACCACGGCGACACCTTCCACCCGATGTCGGTCTGCGACCCCGAGGGCGGCATGCACCAGCTCTGGAGCGGCGTGCTGCCGCGCCAGGTCTTCGCCGACGCCCCGCCGGACGGCTTCGACGCGCCGCTCGACCCGGCCTACATCGCCCACCTCGACGAGCTGCTGTCCCGCCACGCGGCGGAGGCGGCGGCGGTGATCGTCGAACCGGTCGTGCAGGGCGCGGGCGGGATGCGCTTCCACTCCCCCGCGTATCTGCGGGTGCTGCGGGAGCTGTGCGACGCGCACGACGTGCTGCTCGTCTTCGACGAGATCGCCACCGGCTTCGGCCGGACCGGCGCGCTCTTCGCGGCCGACCACGCGGACGTGGCGCCGGACGTGATGTGCGTCGGCAAGGCGCTGACCGGCGGATATCTGACGCTGGCGGCTGCGCTGTGCACGACGCGCGTCGCCGAGGGCATCAGCCGCGGCGAGGTGCCGGTGCTGGCGCACGGCCCGACCTTCATGGGCAACCCGCTCGCCACGGCGGTCGCGAACGCGTCGATCGAGCTGCTGCTCGCGCAGGACTGGCAGGTGGAGGTCAAGCGGATCTCGGCCGGGCTCTCGGCGGGTCTCGCCGCGGCGGCGGAGCTGCCGGGCGTGCGCGAGGTGCGGGTGCTGGGCGCGATCGGCGTGGTGCAGCTCGACCACGAAGTGGACATGCGGGCGGCGACGACGGCCGCCGCCCGGGAGGGCGTCTGGCTGCGCCCGTTCCGCGACCTCGTCTACACCATGCCCCCGTACATCACCGACGACGCCGACCTGGCCACCCTCTGCGCGGGCGTCCGCGCGGCGGCCCAGGCGGGCTGAGCACCCCCACCCTTTCCCGTAGGAGAGCAGCACCACCGTGAGCACCATCCTTCTCGTCACCGGGACCGGCACCGAGATCGGCAAAACCGTCACCACCGCGGCGGTCGCGGCGCTGGCCAAGGCGGCAGGGCGCGGTGTCGCCGTGCTGAAGCCCGCGCAAACCGGCGTGGCGCCGGGCGAGCCGGGGGACGTGGACGAGGTGCTGCGCCTGGCGGGCGAGCTGACGGTCAGCGAGCTCGGCCGCTTCCCCGAGCCGCTGGCCCCGGCCACCGCCGCCGCGCGCAGCGGCCTGCCGCCGGTGACGCCGCGCCAGGTCGCGGCGGAGGCCGCCCGGCTGGCCGGCTCCCACGACCTGGTGCTGATCGAGGGCGCGGGCGGCCTGCTGGTCCGCTACGACGCGACGGGCGCGACGCTGGCCGAGGTCCCCGCCGAGCTGTCCCTGCTCGGGCACGCGGTGGAGGCGCTGGTCGTGGTGACGGCGGGGCTCGGGACGCTCAACACCACCGCGCTCACCGCCGAGGCACTGCGGGCACGGTCGGTGCCGCTGCACGGCCTGATCATCGGCAGCTGGCCCGCCGAACCCGACCTGGCGATGCGCTGCAACCTCGCCGACCTCCCCGAGGTCGCCGCCGCCCCGCTCCTCGGCGCGTTCCCGGAGAACAGCGCCGGGCCGACCGTCACCGCTGACGCCTTCCTTCCCGTCGCCCGTGCGGCCCTCGCCCCGGACCTCGGCGGCGTCTGGGCGCCGTAGCCCGGCGGGCGGGAGACGTACTCGCGGCGACATCGATGCGGGTCCGTGCTGGTTCCGCTGACGTGCCGGTCCCGACAATCAGTCGGGTGACGACGCGTGATCGCTACCTCGACTTCCTCCGCGCCCTCGCCATCTCCTGTGTGGTCGCGGGCCATTGGCTGATCACCGCGCTGACGCACCGGGCCGGGGCGCTGGCGGCTCCCGAGTTGCTCGCGACCCTGCCGTGGACGCAGTGGCTGACCCTGGTCTTCCAGGTCATGCCGCTGTTCTTCCTCGCGGGCGGCAACGCCGCGGCCGCGTCCTGGGTGCGGGCCGATGGACGCGCGCTGCCCTGGATCCGGCGGCGGGCGGTGCGACTGCTGCTGCCGACGGCCGTCTACACAGGGCTGGCCCTCGCCGCAGTCGCCGTCTGCGCGGCGGTCGGGGTCGACCTGGGGCTGCTGGCGATGGTCGGCTGGGCGCTGGCCATGCAGTTCTGGTTCCTGCCGGTGTATCTGCTGCTCACCGCGCTCACGCCGGTGCTCCTCGCCGCCCACCGGCGCTTCGGGCTCGGCGCCGTGGGCGCTCTCGCGCTCACTGCGCTGGGGGTCGACGTCGCGGTGCTGGACGCGCACGCTCCCGTCGTCGGCTCGCTGAACTACGTGCTGGTCTGGGCGGTGGCCTACCAGTTGGGCTTCTGCTGGGCGGACGGCCGGCTGACCCGGCGTCGGCTGCTGCCCCGGACGCTCGCACTGGGCGGGAGCGCGGCCTTCGCGCTGCTGGTGGCCTTCGGCCCGTTCCCGGTCAGCCTGATCCTGGTCTCCACGGAGACGGTGTCGAACACCAACCCGCCCTCGGCGGCCATGCTGGCCTGGGTCGTCGCCCAGTGCGGCCTGTGCGTCGCGGTGGCTCCGGCGGCGCGGCGGCTGCTGTCGCGCGAGCGGGTGTGGCGGCTGGTGGCGCCGGTGGGTCGGGCGTCGATGCCCGTCTACCTCTGGCACATGGTGCCGGTCCTGGCCGCGGCGGGCCTACTCTACCTCCCCCGGCTCGCGCCGGAGCCGGTCGTGGGCTCGGGGACGTGGTGGGCGCTGCGCCTGCCCTGGCTGCTGGTGCTGGGCCTGCTGCTCTGGGTCCTGCTTCTCGCGCTGGCTCCGCTGGACCGCGCGCTGCGCGGGCTCGCCGTCCGGCTCCGCCCGGAGGCGACCGTCCGCCACCCGCTGCTCTTCTGGCCAGGCTTCGCCGCCTCGGTCTACGCCCTGGCCGTCTTCGCCGGCCACGGCTTCGCGTACGACGGCCGCTTCCCGACGCTCGCCGCGGCGCTCTTCGCCGCCGGAACGGCGCTCGTGCTCGGGTCCGCGCGGTCGGAGGCCCGGCAGGCCGAACCCGTGCTTACGCCGACGCCGTGAGGCTGGGCCGTGGTTCCGGCCCCGGGGCGAATCAGGGGCGGACTCCGCCCTGGGGCGGATGCAGGCGGTGGGCGGGCGGGCCTAGGCTCGTCCCGGACGCCGATCCAGCTGTGCGGATGGGGGAGTCATGGCGCAGAACGAGCCCGGACCGGCAGCCCGGACAGTCGGGCTCAGCAAGGCCTACGGGGCCGGCGACACCGCCGTCCTCGCACTCGACCGTGTCGATGTCGAGATCGACAGCGGGCGGTTCACGGCGATCATGGGCCCCTCCGGTTCCGGCAAGTCCACGCTGATGCACTGCCTGGCCGGGCTCGACCAGGCGAGCGCCGGCGAGGTGTGGATCGGAGACACCGAGCTGACCCGGCTGGGCGACAAGCAACTGACCAGGCTGCGCCGCGACCGGATCGGCTTCGTCTTCCAGGCGTTCAACCTCCTCCCCACACTGACCGCCGAGGAGAACATCACCCTCCCCGGGGACATCGCCGGGCGCAGGACCGACGCGGAGTGGCTGAAACAGGTCATCGAGACCCTCGGCCTCGGTGACCGGCTCAAGCACCGGCCGCACGAGCTCTCCGGCGGGCAGCAGCAGCGCGTCGCCGTGGCGCGCGCCCTCGCCGCCCGGCCGCAGCTGATCTTCGCCGACGAGCCGACCGGCAACCTCGACTCGCGCTCCGGCTCGGAGGTGCTGGGCTTTCTGCGCCGCAGCGTCGACGAGCTCGGACAGACGGTGGTGATGGTCACCCACGACCCCAACGCCGCCTCCTTCGCCGATCTCGTGCTCTTCCTCGCCGACGGCCGGATCGTCGACCGCCTCGCCTCCCCCACCGCCGACGCCGTGCTGGAACGGATGCGCCGCTTCGACCGCCGCCCGAGCACGCCCGCCGCCGACTGAGGGGAGTCGTTCGATGCTCAAGGCGACGCTGCGCAGCTTCCTCGCCCACAAGGGCAGGCTCGCGCTCTCCCTGCTGGCCGTCGTGCTCTCGGTGGCCTTCGTCGCGGGCACGCTGATGTTCACGGACACCATCGGGTCCACCTTCGACCGCCTCTTCCGCAGCACGTCCGCCGATGTCTCGGTGACCGCGCACAACGACGTCGTCGGGCGCAACGACCAGAACCTCTCCGGCACCGTGCCGACCGTCCCCGCCTCGCTGGTCCAGCGGGTCGCGCAGGTGCCGGGGGTGGCCTCCGCCTACGGGCGGGTCGGCCTGGCCGGGATCGTGCTGACGGACGCGCAGAACAAGAACATCGGCTCGATCGGCGGCGCACCGACGCTCGGCCTCAACTGGAGCCAGGAGCCCAACTCCCCCGTCGACCTGACCGCCGGTCACGCGCCCACCGGCGACGGCCAGGTGCTGGTCGACGCCGACACCGTGCGCAAGCACCATCTCGTGCTGGGCCAGCAGCTGCGCGTCATCTCGGCGACCGGCGGCTTCCCCGTGACGCTGACCGGCATGGCCACCTTCAACACCACCAATCCGGGCGCGACGCTGGTCTTCTTCGACACCGCTACCGCGCAGCGCCGACTGCTGGGCCAGGAGGGCCTGTTCACCGCCGTCGACGCGGCCGCCGCCAAGGGCGTGACGCACGAGCAGCTGCGCGAGCGCGTCGCCGCGGCCGTCGGCAGCGCCTACGACGTGAAGACCGCCGAGCAGACGGCGAAGGACGCCGCGCAGGCGCTCGGCACCTTCCTCTCCGTCATCAAGGACGCGCTGCTCGGCTTCGCCGGGATCGCCGTGCTGGTGGGCATCTCGCTGATCCTCAACACCTTCTCCATGCTGGTCGCCCAGCGCACCCGTGAGCTCGGCCTGATGCGCGCGCTAGGCGCGAGCCGGGAGCAGGTCAACCGCTCCGTGCTGGTCGAGGCGGTGCTGCTGGGCGTCGTCGGCTCGACAGTGGGGCTGCTGCTCGGCGTCGGGCTGGCGCTGGGGCTGATCAAACTGATCGCGGCCGGCGGCATGGTGCTCAAGGGCAGCCAACTGGCGGTGCGCTGGCCCACCGTTGTCAGCGCCTACGCCGTCGGCATCATCGTCACCGCCGTCTCGGCCTACCTGCCGGCCCGCCGGGCGGCGCGGGTCTCGCCGATGGCGGCGCTGCGCGAGGCGGACACTCCCGGGCGCGGCGCGCCGCTGCGGATCCGCGCGATCGGCGGGCTCGCGTTGATGCTGGTGGCGGGTGCGGGCCTGGGCGGCGCGGCCGCGGACAAGAACCTGGGCCAGGCCGGGCTGCTGCTCGGTGTGGGCGTGCTGTTGAGCCTGATCGGCCTGGTCGTGGTGGGTCCGCTGCTGGCCCGGCCGGTGATCAGGCTGGTCGGCGGGTGGTTCCCGCGGGTCTTCGGCCCGGTCGGCACGCTGAGCCAGCGCAACGCGCTGCGGAACCCGCGCCGCACCAGCGCGACGGCCTCGGCGCTGATGATCGGCCTGGCGCTGGTCGCCTCGCTCTCGGTCGTCGGCTCCTCCCTGGCCGCCTCCTTCGACGCGC
Source organism: Streptacidiphilus sp. MAP12-20 (assembly GCF_041262525.1). Classification (NCBI taxonomy): domain Bacteria; kingdom Bacillati; phylum Actinomycetota; class Actinomycetes; order Kitasatosporales; family Streptomycetaceae; genus Streptacidiphilus; species Streptacidiphilus sp. MAP12-20. The sequence continues at coordinate 126,945 of NZ_JBGCCK010000007.1, read as the reverse complement.
AGATCGACAAGACCATCGGTGCCGACCTGATCGTGCAGAACACCACCGGACTGCCCTTCCCCGGCGAGGTCGGCGACACCGTGCAGGTCACCCACGGCGTCGGTCTCGCGGTACGCGGCCAGGCCTCGCGCGGTGTGCTCGTCGCGGCCGACGGCACGCAGAAGAAGACGAACGTGGTGGGGACCGGCCCCGGGCTGGACAAGGTCGTCCGGATCCAGATGCGCGACGGCACGGTCGACCAGGGCATCGCGCCCGGCAAGGTGCTGCTCGGCTCCGGCTACGCGGACGCCCACGGTCTCCGCGTCGGCAGCCCGGTGACGATCGTCTTCCAGAACGGCCGGACGGGGACGCTGACGGTCGGCGCGATCGACGTCACCGACCCCAATCCGGGCGGGCTCGGCGACGAGCCGGTCCTGGGCTCGGCCACGCTGCGCTCCTTCCTGCCGGGCGCGCTGGACGACGTGGTCTTCGTCAACGTCGCCCAAGGCGCCGACAAGGCCCAGGTCAAGAGCGCCCTGACCACGGCCCTGGCCAAGGACCCGCAGGTGCAGGTGCGGGACCAGTCGGACTACAAGAAGCTGATCCGCGGACAGATCGACTTCCTGCTGCAACTGGTCTACGGGCTGCTGGCGCTGGCCATCATCATCGCCGTCCTCGGCGTGGTGAACACGCTGGCGCTGTCGGTCATCGAGCGGACCAGGGAGATCGGCCTGCTGCGCGCGATCGGTCTCGGCCGTCAGCAACTGCGGCGGATGGTCCGCCTGGAGGCCGTCGTCATCGCCCTCTTCGGGGCCGTGCTCGGCCTCGGCCTCGGGCTGGTCTGGGGCCTGACGGCGCAGCGGCTGCTGGCCGCGAAGGGGCTGCAGGCGCTGTCGGTGCCATGGTCGACGGTGATCGCGGTGGTCATCGGCGCCGCCGTCGTCGGTCTGCTCGCCGCGCTCGGCCCGGCGCTACGCGCCTCCCGGCTCAACGTCCTCGACGCGATCGCGCACGAGTAACAAGGCGAGCAGGCCCTCGTCCTGCCAGGCTCGGGGCAGCGCGAGGGCGAGCTCCCAGAGCTCCTCCGCCTCCCCCGGGGCCGGCTCGACGCCGTCCAGCAGCGGCTGGAACCGCTCGGCGGCCTGCCAGAGCGCCTGCGGTGCGGGCAGCGCGCGCTCGCGCAGATCGGCGAGCCGGGCCATCAGTTCGGCGGCGACGGCCCGCAGCTCGTTCAGTTGGGGGTGCCCACGAGGCAGTTGAGCGACCATACCTCGACGCTACGCCGCGGCACTGACAATCCGTCCCTCCCGACCGTCATCGCTCAGGTTGGACCAGCGGCTTGACCCAGCGTCGCCAGTGGTTCTCCTGGGCGTAGCCGGCAGCGGCCCACGCCTGCTGACCGGTCTCGTTCTCCACCAGGACCATCGCGTCCGCGCGGCGTCCCCCGGCCGCGACGAAGCGGGAGTGCGCGGCGTCAAGCAGCAGCCTGGAGATGCCCTGACGGCGGTGGTCCGGGTGCACGGCCAGCCGGTAGAGGCTGGCCCGCCAGCCGTCCCAGCCCGCGATGACCGAGCCGACGATCTCGCCGTCCTGCTCGCGCTCGGCCAGGATCAGGGCCTCCGGATCCCGCTCGACGAGCCGGGTGACGCCCGCGACGTCGTCGCTGATGCTCGTGCCCTCGGCGGCGTGCTTCCAGAAGGCGAGGACGGCTTCGACGTCGGCGGCGCGGGCGGTGCGTAGGCGCAGGTGTTCCATCCGGTCAGCCAACCAGTCACAGCCTCCTCCGCGCCGGGAGTTCCAGGGATCGAGACAGTTCTTGAACTCCCGGTGACTGCATGTCTGTTGACGCCGGGACGGATGTTGCACGAATGACACAGAGATCCGTTTCGGACCGCGAGGGAGATCACTACACTCGGCCCGATTCCTAGATCACGGGGGCCGATCGACAGGGAGCCCTGCGTGACCACCGACAGCACAGAGATCATCTCCTATCTGGAGCCGAGCATCGCGGACGACTACCGCCAATGGGACGACTCCGGGTCCTGGCTGTTCGGTTACTCCTTCCTCCCACTCGCCCTCGGTCTCGACCGGCAGCCCGGCGCCCGGCTGCTCGACCTCGGCTGCGGCCCCGGCGAGGTCACCCGCTGGCTGGCCGACCGCTGCGACGTGCGGATCCTCGCCATCGACTCCTCCCCCGCGATGATCGCCCTGGCCGGCGAGCACGCCGCGCACGAACGCGTCGAGTACCGGCTCGCCGAGGGCGCCCTGCTGCCCTTCCTCACCGACGGCGAGCTGGACGCGGCGATGGCCTGCTTCCTCTTCACCTGCGTGGACGAGGAGGAGCACATACGCGAGCTCATCGCCGAGGTCGCCCGCGTGGTCAGACCCGGCGGCCGGTTCACCATCCTGGTACCCAACCCCGACCACGTCTCCGGCGCGGTCTTCGAGGGCTTCAAGCGCGGCGAGGACGGCGCGTTCTACGAGCCGGGCGAGCTGATGCCGGTCGAGGTGCAGCGGGTCGACGGCAGCTGGACGACCATCAAGAACCGCTACTGGAACCGTGAGACCTACCGGACCGCGCTGGTCAAGGCCGGCTTCGAGGGCGGCATGAAGGAGCTGGCCCCGGTCCTCGCCGACACGGAGAGCGTCGCGGACCCGGCGCTGCGCGGCGACCGCGCGTGGGCACGCGAGCGCACCGCCGCGCCGTTCCTGCTGCTGACGGCCACTCGCTGACGGCCGAGGCGTCGGCATTACGATGGGCCCGTGGTCGATTCGGGTGGGGACCTGGCGCCGACCGCGCTCGGTGAGCTCATGCCGTGGGCCGTGCGCGGGATCAGGACCGGGCGGAGCTGGGTGCTGGGGGCCGATCCCGAGGTCCTGGAGGAGCGCTGGCGGCGGCTGGCCGCCGCCGCGCCCGCGCAGCGAGCGGAACTGTTCGAGCTCTCGCGGTCACGCACACCCGACTCCGCCGTAGCCGCGCTCCCCGGTCTGGGCGGCAAGGCCACCACCCGGCGCCTCTCCCGCGAGCCCGGCCCGCGGCCGCCTCTGGTCAGGGTGCGCCACCGACCCCTGGACCGGGCCTGGCTGCTGGCGGACCACCGGCTGCTGGACCAGGCGCGTCCCGAGCTGTGGCGTGCGGCCGGACCGCAGCAGCGCTACCTGCTCGTGCAGCCACTCGCTGCCGCCGCCGCGTCCGGCAGCTCGGCTCCCACGACCACCGTGGCCGCCGAGCTGCCCGTCGACCAGCGGGTCACCGTCCACCCGCTGCACCGCCGACCCGAGGGCGACGAGCCGAACCTCGCCCCTGGTCTGCTCCGCTGCCTCACCCGCACGCTCGCGGTGAAGGTCACCCCCATAGACGTCCTGGCCTGGACCGCCGCCCTCACGGCCCGGCCGGACGCACCCCGGCGCGCCGACGGCAGCCCCCTGGTGCCGCTCCCGCGTTCCGCGGCGACCTGGGCGGAAGGCCTGGCCCTCGGCCACCGCCTGCTCGAGCTGCACACCTTCGCCCGCCCCGGGCTGCGCCTGCCCGACGGCCGCCGCACCTTCATCCGGCAGGCCGTCGACCGGCAGCCCGCCGGCCTCGACTACGACGCCGAGACCGAGACCCTGCTGCTCGGCGAGGGTCGCCTCGCGCCCGTCGCTCCCGCCGCCGGGGAGTCGCCCGCGCTGCGGGAGTGGTTCGCCGAGCGCACCGCCTTCCGGACCGCACCCAGCGGCACGCTCCAGGCCCTCGGGCTGACCAGCTGGCCGCAGCGGGCCGGTACCGAGCTGATCGAGCTCGCCGCCACCCTGGCTCACCTCGCCGAGCTGCGGCCCGCCCAGGACGCGCTCGCCCGCGACGGCGGGCCGTGGCTCGGACGCGAGGAGCTGACCTCGGCCGGGGTCCTCCCCGTCCTGCCCGCCGCGCGGCGCCCGGCCTCGGTGCTCGGTTCGCTCGATGAAGGCCCGGAGGGCCAGTACGCGCTGCTCTGAGGGGTTGCACCCAGCGGCCACGAGTGTTGCCGTTTGATACCGAAGCCCCGATTGAGCTGCAAAGACGCTCGCCCCTGCTGAGCCGCCCCGGATACCATCCGCCATACATTCGACAGTGGAAGGACGGAGCGTGCCCCAGCTCACCGGTGGTGACTCCTCACTACTGCGGCGGATCAATTCCGCGGTGACGCTGCGCGCTCTCCGCGACGGCGCCGTACTGACCCTGACGCAGCTGGTCGGCGAGACCGGCCTGTCGCGGCCCACGGTCGAGGGTGTGATCGAGGGCCTGATCGAGTCGGGCCTGGTGGTCGAGGTCGACCCGGCCGCTGCTGCGGCCGCCGTCGCCGGGGCCGCGGGGGGTGCGCCGCGCAGCGAGAGTGTGCGTCAGCGCGGCCGCCCGGCGCGACACTTCCGCTTCCGCGCCGAGGCCGGACACCTGCTCGGCGTCGAGATCGGCACGCACGGCGCCCGCGCGATCATCTCCGACCTGCGCGGCCGCACCCTCGGCGCCTACGGCCGCCCGATCGACGAGTCCACCGAGGCGGACGAACGCCTCGCGCTGGTCCGCGGCACGGTCGCCGAGCTGCTGCGCCGCGGCGGGATCTCCCGCGACACACTCTGGGCGGTCGGCGTCGGCACACCCGGCGTGGTCGACGCGGACGGCGTCGTCCAGCTCGGCACGGCGCTGCCCGGCTGGACCGGACTCGACCTGGCCAACAAGCTGCGCCGCTCGTTCCGCTGCCCGGTCCTGGTCGAGAACGACGCCAACCTCGCGGCCATCGGCGAGCACTGGAAGGGTGCGGCGGTCGGCAAGGGCGACCTGGTCTTCGTGCTGGCCGGGCTGAGCCCAGGGGCCGGCTCGCTGATCGGCGGCAGACTGCACCGCGGCTTCGGCGGCGCGGCGGGCGAGATCGGCTCGCTGCACCTGCTCGGCCAGGAGTCCGAGCCCTCGCAACTACTCTCCTCCCCCGGCAACCGGCTGCGCGACCCGCTGGACGAGGCGGCCGTCGCCCGCGTGCTGAGCCTGGCTCAGGAGGGCGACCACGCCGCCATGCACGTCCGCGACCGCTTCCTGGCCCGGCTGGTCAGGGACGTCGCGGCGCTGGTGCTGGCCATCGACCCGCAGATCGTCGTCGTCGGCGGCTGGGCCAGCGGCCTGGACGGCGTCGTCGAACCGCTGCGCGAGCAGCTCAGCCGGCTCTGCCTGCGTCCGCCCGAGGTGCAGATCGCCGCGCTGGGCGACGCGGCGATCGCGATCGGCGCGGTCAAGCTCGCCTTCGACCACGCCGAGAGGCAGCTCTTCTCGGTTGAGCAGTAGCGCAGTTGGGGCGCATGATGGCCGGGTGACGATCGAGTTGAAGACGCAGCGGCTGCTGTTGCGCGGGTGGCGGGACGACGACCTGGACGCGCTCGCGGCCATCTACGCGGACCCCGAGGTGATGCGCTACATCCGCGACGGCTCGGTCCACGACCGGGCCGGGACGGCGGCCGCGCTGACCCGGATGCGGGAGATGTGGGCGGAGCGCGGCTTCGGGCTCTTCGCCGCCGAGGAGCTGGAAAGCGGAACCCTCGTCGGCTGGGTGGGGCTCGCCGTGCCGACCTTCCTGCCGGAGGTGCTGCCGGCCGTCGAGATCGGCTGGCGGCTGGCCCGTCCGTACTGGGGGCGGGGGTTCGCGACCGAGGGCGCGCGGGTGGCGCTGCGCTTCGGCTTCGAGGAGGCCGGCCTGGACCGGGTCGTCAGCATCTGCCACCCGGACAACACGGCGTCGGAGCGGGTGATGACGAAGCTGGGCCTGCGTCTGGAGCGCGAGACGGTGGTGCCCGCGCACGGCGGCCGGGTGCGAGTCCTGGCCATCAGCCGCGAGGAGTATGCGGCCCACGCGGAGGCGTGAGACCGTCGGTCCAAGACCTCAGGAGGCCGCGCGCACCTCGACGCCGGACTCGCCGAAGGTGAGCTTGCAGGTGTCGGCGCGGTAGGTGGAGACCGCCACTGCCAGCGGGCCCTCCTCGCCCAGGTAGCGCGCGGTCAGCACCAGCACCGGGATGCCCGGCGGACGCTCCAGCAGGCGCGCCTGCTCCTCCTCGGCCACGCCGAGCTCCACGGAGCGGGACTCGCCCTCGACCGGCAGCAGCTGGAACTGCTTGAGGATCGCGCGGGCCCGGCTCGACTCGGCGAGGAAGCCCGGGACGTGCGGCATCACCTCGACCGGGACGAACAGCGTCTCCGTGCCCACGGCCTGACCGGCCATCATCCGCACCCTGCGGACACTGTGGACCTCCGCGCCGGCCTCCAGGCCCAGCGCGTCGGCGACCGACGCGGGCGCCGACGCAACGCCGCAGTCCACGATCCGCCAGGTGTCGCGGCCGGATGCCTCGACGACGGGGATGCCCATGCGCGGCGCCGCGATCAGCGTGCCGATGCCGCGGCGGCGGACCAGGCGGCCCTCCAGCTCGAGCTGGTCGAGGGCCTGGCGCAGGGTCGCCCTGGCGACGCCGAAGCGGGCGGCCAGGTCACGCTCGTTGGGGAGCAGCTCGCCGGTCCGGAACTCCTCGTCGATCGTCCGGACCAGCACCGTGCGCAGGTGCCAGTACTTCGGCTCCGGAGCTGCCTCGGTCGCTGTGGTCCCCACCCTGGCCTCCACTGTGTGCGCCCTGCCAGCTGGCGGGGCCGCGATTATGAGCCCTTATTTATTAAAGGACTTTGCAGTAAGCCAGACCATAGGGGCACCGCTGCCATTGGTCAAGACCAATGGCAAAGGGCCAGATAGTGACGGAGTCCGACGTGTCCATGGCGCATCATCCAGGCGTGATTCGCCCGGAATGCCGGTCTTCCCGGCAGCGCGAAGGCCCGCATCAACGGCTTGGTGACCTCGACGTCCTCGTGGAAGACGGCGACGCTCGCGCCGTCACCGCGACCGGTCACCGTCCAGCGGGTGAGGCCCTCGAGATCACCGGTCAGCCGCGCCTCCAGCACACCGGCCGCCGGGTCCTGCCGCGCCTCGTGCGCGGTCACGCTGAGCTCGTACGGGAGCAGCGAGCGGAAGCGCATCCGCCCGCTGGTGTCCGTGAGCTGCCGTACCTCCAGTATCTGCGGCCACCAGACGGGGTAGGCGCGTGGATCGGCCAGCACCCGGTAGACCAGGTGCGGCGGAGCGGAGAGCTCCCAGGTGGAGAGGAAGCGGTAGCGGTGCATCGCGGCTGCCATGCCGCAAGTGTCGGCCCGTCAGACAGGCAGGTCGAGGCGGCCTTCCGCGGTGAGCGGGAAGCCGGGGTTGTGGCAGAGCTCCCAGAGGTGGCCGTCGGGGTCGGCGAAGTAGCCGCTGTAGCCGCCCCACTCAGCGAGCGTGGGCGCCTTGACCAGGTCGGCGCCGACGGCGAGGGCGGCGGCCATCGCGGCGTCGACCTCTTCGCGGGTGCCCAGGTTGACCGCCAGGGTCACCCCGCGGAACGTCGGCTCGCCGTCGTCCGGCACGCCCGCGTCGGCGGCGAGCTCCGGCGAGGGGAAGAGGCCGAGCACGGAGTCGGCCGTGCGGAACCAGGCGATCGTGCCGGGTTGGGACTCGGACGAGAGCGGCCAGCCGAGATCCTGGTAGAACTCGATGCTGCGCTGCAGGTCGCTGACACCGAGGGTCACGATGCTGATCCGGGCGGGGAGGGTCATACGGTCAGGATAGGACCGGCCGACACATGGTGGGCGGAAGAAGGAGCGGGGCGAGGGCCGAGTCTGGGCGGTGCCGACGAGGGAGGCGCAGCGGAGCTGCGACGACTGAGGAGAAGCCGTCCAGGCGAGAGTCATCGCCCCGCGACGCCGCCCACCATGTGTCGGCCGGTCCAAGTCGGGGGTGCGGCGGATCGCGCGCACGACATCAGGCAGGATCTCTCCCGGCACGACGCACCGACGACCGACCAGCTGCAAGGAGCCACCCCCGATGACCGAACCGACCGCCCAGCCCCGCACCCCGCTGATCGCCACCGTCGCCGGGCGCACGCCCACCGTCAGCGAAGAGGCCTTCGTCGCCGTGAACGCCACCGTGCTCGGCGCGGTCACGCTCGCGCCGGGCGCGAGCGTCTGGTACGGCGCGGTGCTGCGCGGCGACTGCGAGACGATCACGATCGGCGCGGACAGCAACGTCCAGGACAACTGCTCGGCCCACGCGGACTTCGGCTTCCCGGTGACCCTGGGCGAGCGGGTCTCCGTCGGCCACAACGCGGTGCTGCACGGCTGCACGGTCGAGGACGACTGCCTGATCGGCATGGGCGCGACGGTGCTGAACGGCGCCGTGATCGGCGCGGGCTCACTGGTCGCGGCCGGCGCGCTGGTGACTCAGGGCACCCAGGTGCCGCCGGGCTCCCTGGTCGCGGGCGTGCCCGCGAAGGTGCGCCGCCCGCTGACGGACGAGGAGCACGCCCACATCAAGCTCAACGCCGAGTGGTACGTCGCCCTCTCCGCGCAGCACCGCGAGGTCGGCGCGGAAGGCTGAGCCTGACCGCGAGGGCCGGGGTGATCGCTTAGTGTCGTCGTCATGACCGACGACACTCTGCGCTCCGTCCGGATCGAACGCACCAGCGCGGGCCGCTACACCGCGACGAACGTCCGCGGCGGCGAGCTCACCTTCGGCTCGACCGGCGATGCCGACTTCACCCCCGTCGAACTGCTGCTCGCCGCGATCGGCGGCTGCACGGCGATCGACGCCGACATCGCCACCACCCGCCACGCGGAGCCGACCGGCTTCACGGTGACGGTGACGGGCGACAAGGTCAGCGACGACCTGGGCCAGCACATGACGAACCTGGCGGTCAGCTTCCAGGTGACCTTCCCCGACGGCGAGGCCGGCGACCGCGCCCGCGCGATCCTCCCCCGCGCGGTGAAGACCTCCCACGACCGTCTCTGCACGGTGAGCCGCACGGTGGAAATCGGCACGCCGGTCACCTCGACGGTCGAAAACTAAAGGGCCAGTTGCACTCTGCCAGGGGCGCGGGGAACTGCGCGACAAGCCACCGACATGCGGATGGTCCTCAACGCGCAGGGCCATCCGCACAGGGTGGTCTCTCGCGCAGTTCCCCGCGCCCCTGGCAGAGTGCAACTTGCTAGCCGTTCAGATAGGCCAGCACCGCGAGGACCCGTCGGTTGTCGTCGTCCGAAGGTTGCAGGTCGAGGCGGACGAAGATGGACGCCGTGTGCTTCGCGACCGCCCGTTCCGTGATGACCAACTGCTGCGCGATCGCCGCGTTCGAGCGGCCCTCCGCCATCAGCGCCAGGACCTCGCGTTCGCGCGGGGTCAGGGCCGCGACCGGGCCGGCGGCCGCGTTGTGGGTGAGCAGACGGCCGATCACCTCCGGGTCCATCGCCGTGCCGCCCGCGGCCACCCGCCGCACCGCGTCGACGAACTGCGTGCCGTCCAGGACCCGGTCCTTGAGCAGGTAGCCGATCCCGCCACTGCCGTCCGCCAGCAACTCCCTTGCGTAGAGCTGCTCCACATACTGCGACAGCACCAGCACCGGAAGCCCCGGCAGCTCCTGGCGGGCGGTGAGCGCCGCCCGCAGGCCCTCGTCGGTGAAGCTGGGCGGGAGCCGGACGTCGACGACGGCGACGTCCGGCCGGTCCTTGCGCAGAGCCTCCAGCAGCTCCTCGCCGCCCTCCACCGCCGCGGTGACCTCCATGCCGTGGGCCTGGAGGAGGCGGGTCAGCCCGTCCCTGAGGAGGAAGAGGTCTTCGGCGATGGCGACGCGCAAGGGATCTCCAGATTCGCGATGGTCGGTCCGCCCGGTGGGCTGCTGACGGCGAGGACGCCGTCGAACGCGGCCAGCCTCCGCTCGATGCCGGCCAACCCCGTGCCCCGGGACGGGTCGGCGCCGCCGCGGCCGTCGTCGGTGACGCCGATCCGCAGCATGTCGCCAGTATGGCCGATCTCGATCCACACGCGGCGGGCCTCGGCATGCTTGGTGGTGTTCGCCAGCAGCTCGCTCACCGCGAAGTAGGCCGCCGACTCCACCGCGGCCGGCGGTCGCCCGGCCAGGTCGCCGCTGACCTCCACCCGCAGCGGCAGGTCCAGGGCCTGCGCCCGTACCGCGTCGACGAGTCCGCGGTCGGCGAGCACCGGCGGGTGGATGCCGCGCACCAGGTCGCGCAGCTCGACCAGCGCCTTGGCCGAGGAGTCCTTCGCCTCCGTCAGCAGCGCCCGTGCCATCGCCGGGTCGGCCTCGAAGAACTGCTCCGCCGCGTTGAGCGCCATACCGAGCGCGACCAGCCGCGCCTGCGCGCCGTCGTGCAGATCGCGTTCGATACGGCGCAGCTCAGCCGCACCGTGGTCGATGCTGTCGGCGCGGGTCAGCGCCAGATGCTGGACGCGGGCGGCCAGTTCGCGCCGCCGGGACGGCCGGAGCAGCGCACGGGCGCCACGGGCGTGCTGGCTGAGCACCAGCGGCGAGCCCCAGAGGATCAGCAGCGGCGCGAGCCAGAGCGCGATGCCGTACAGCACCGCGGGGTGGGCGAACCCGTTCACCGCGTGCGGGCCGGTGCCGCGCGGTCCGAGCATGTCCAGCGCCCAGGGGGCCAGTGCGAGCCCTACCACCAGTGCCGCGGCGACGGCCGCGCAGAGCAGCGTCCAGGCCACGTCCCGCCAGGTGGCCGGGTCGGTGAGCCAGCCGCTGAGCCACGCGCGCAGCCGCTGCGCGGTCGATCCTTCCGGCAGTGCACGGTACGGGTCCGCAATCGGGACACCGCTCCAGCGCGTCACCAGCCTGCGGTGTTCCGACGCGACCCAGCGCGACGCGAGCACGCCCAGTGTGAGCAGCAGCGGGGAGAGCCAGACCACGCCGTGATCGGCACCGGGCGGCCCACCGGGGTAGAAAGCGATCGCCGCCACCGTGAGCACTCCCGGCAGGACCAACACCGCTCCCGCCGCGCGCCCGCGCCCGCCGGTCGCCCAGCTCGCCCCCCAGATCAGGCAGGGCACCAGGGTGACCAACAGCCCGAAATAGAGATGGAAGTGGTCCCCGGCCGCGTCCGGCTGCCCCCCGAAGACCCGGGCTGCCAGCAGCAACGGCGTGGCCAGCAGCGCAGCGCCGCCCGCCGCCGCGAGCGAGACCAGATACGCCACGCGGAACGGAGCCAGCAGCGTCCGGCGTAGTCGCCCGCCATCGAACGCGTGCACGGCGACGTCGCTTTGGTCGGAGCCCGGATCGGAGCTCATCAGTCGGCCTCCTGGGTCGGTCCGGCCGAACCGGCCGGGGTGGATCAACGCGGCCCAGTCTGCCCAGCCGGGTCCCTGCGGCGCGCTGGGCGTGGACACCCGATCCGGGGTGTACCTGGATACACCCTGCGCATGCCGGTCAACCCTATGTCGGCCGACCTGCGCCGATTCGTAGCGTCGGTGCCCGTCAGAACGAATCAGCTGTGCCTGCCGACGGAGGAACCCGTGACCGCGCCGATCATCCAGATCCGCGATGTGAGCAAGTCGTACGACCTGTCCGATGCGGCCCCGCCCGCACTCGCCGACTTCTCCCTGGAGGTCGAAGCGGGCGAGTCGCTCGCCGTGCTGGGCCGCTCGGGCAGCGGCAAGTCGACGCTGCTCAACCTGATCGCGGGGCTCGACCGGCCCAGCCGGGGCACCGTCGTGGTCGGCGGAGTCGCCGTGCACGAGCTGAGCGAGGCCGGGCTGGCAGGCTTCCGCCGCGAGCGGATCGGCATGGTGTTCCAGTTCTTCAACCTTCTCGACGACCTGAGCGTCGAGGACAACGTGCTGCTGCCCGCCCAGTTGGCCGGCATGCACCGCGACGAGGCCCGCAAGCGCGCCACCGAACTGCTGGCACGCCTGGGCGTAGCCCGGCACGCCCGCACCTTTCCCGGTCTGCTCTCCGGCGGCGAGCGCCAGCGCGTCGCGGTGGCGCGGGCGTTGATGAACCGGCCGCCGCTGCTCCTCGCGGACGAGCCGACGGGTGCGCTGGACAGCGCCTCAGCCGCGGACGTGCGCGAGCTGCTGACCTCCCTGAACGCCGAGGGCCAGACGATCGTGCTGGTCACCCACGACACCGCGCTCGCAGAATCCTGCGCGACCAGGACCATCGAGCTGCTCGACGGCCGCCTGCACCGCGACGTCCGCAACGCGCCGGTGGCGGTGGCCCGATGAGCGCTCTCGGCGGTGTGGTCCGCGCGGGGGTGGGCCGAAAGCGCGTGCAGACGCTGGTCATGGTGCTGACCACGATGATGGCCGTCACCGCCTGCGTACTGGCGGGCGGCCTGCTCGTCGCCTCCCAGGCGCCCTTCGACCGCGCCTTCGCGGCGCAGCACGGCGCACATCTGGCCGCCGTCTTCGACGGTGCCAAGGTCGACGCCACGCAACTGGCGGCGACCGCCCACGCCTCGGGCGTCACCGAGACCGCGGGCCCCTACCCGACGCTGACCGTGCACCCCAAGGTCGGCCATGACGCCTTCATGCCGGTGGGCGACCCGCTCGCACCGGCCACGCTGGTCGGCCGGCCGATCGACGGGCCGCTGGACGACCTTCGGGTCACCCTGGGCCACTGGCTGACCGGACCGGGCCAGGTCGTCCTCCCCGACGGGCACGCCCCGTTGGCGGTCGGCGACACCATGACCTTCCCCGATCTGCCCGGCCGCCCGACGTTGACCGTGGTCGGTCTGGCCGCCTCGATGACGGGCAGCGCGGACGGCTGGGTCTCGCCCGCCGAGATCCCCGCGCTGACCGCCCCGGGCGCTGCGCCCGACCTGCAGATGCTCTACCGCTTCGACCACGCGGACGCCCGCGCCCAGGTCGACGCGGGACGAGCCGCCGTCGCGGCCGGGTTTCCGGCGGGCGCCATGCTCGAGTTCTCCTCCTACCTCGACGCCAAGCAAGCCGCCGACCGGACCTCGGCGACCTTCGTGCCCTTCCTGGTCGCCTTCGGCATCCTGGGGCTCTGCATGTCCGTGCTGGTCATCGGCGTGGTAGTGAGCGGCGCGGTCAGTTCGGCGAAACGGCGGATCGGCATTCTGAAGGCCCTGGGCTTCACACCCGCCCAGGTCACCCGCGCCTACGTGGGACAGGCCCTGATCCCGGCCGGCGTCGGGACGCTCCTCGGGCTGCTGCTCGGCAACGCGCTCTCGATCCCGCTGATGGGCGTCACCAACAAGGCACTGCGCAGCATCTCCCCGGGCATTCCGCTCTGGATCGACATCGTCGTGCCGCTCGGCGCGCTCGCCGCCGTCGCCGCGACCGCGCTGGTGCCCGCCCTGCGCGCGGGGCGGCTGCGCACGGTGGAGGCACTGGCCGTCGGCCGCACCGCGACCGGCGGTCGGACCGGACGCGCGGCCCAGCGCGTACTGGCCCGGCTGCCGCTGCCGCGCGGCATCAGCCTGGGCCTGGCCTCGCCGTTCACCCGTCCCGGACGCTCGGCGACCACGATGGCGGCGGTCGCACTGGGCACGATCGGGGTCACCTTCGGCGCCGGTCTGATGCTCTCGCTCAATGCCTTCCAACAGGGTCTGCAGCAGGACAACGCGGGTTCCGTGCTGGTGCTGCCGTTCCCGCCGCCGGGCGGCGGCAAGCCGAAGGTGGTCACCCCTGCCGACCTCGCCGCGGCGGGCGGGGTGATCGGCGGCCAGACCGGTACCAGGGCGTGGTTCAGCACCACCGGAACGCAGGTGAACGTGGCAGGTGGGACCGGCAGGTCGGAGGTGATCGCCTACGAGGGCGACTCGTCCTTCGGCGCCTATCAGCTGGTCTCCGGCTCCTGGTTCCACGCGCCGGGCGAAGCCGTCGCCCCGGCCGGCCTGTTGGCCGCCGACGGCGTCCACGTCGGCGACACGATCACCCTCAGCTCGACGGCGGGACGCAGCACGTCCGTCCGCATCGTCGGCGAGGTGCTCGCGGTGCACCAGGCGATCATGACCGACCGCGCCTCGCTCGCAGCGCTCGGTCTCGCCACCGTCCCAGACACGACGCAGTTCGACGTCGACCTCAAGCCGGGCACGGACCTGCCGTCCTACGTCGACGCGCTCAATCACGCGCTGAAGCCCTACGGCCTGACCGCGATGGAGAACTCGCCACCGCCGAGCATCGTGATGCTCTCGATGGACACGCTGGCGGTCATGCTGACGCTGATGCTGGTGATCGTCGCGGGCCTGGGCGTACTCAACACCGTCCTGCTGGACACCCGCGAGCGCGTCCACGACCTCGGCGTGCTCAAGTCCCTCGGCATGGCGCCGCGTCAGACCGTCGCCATGGTCCTGACCAGCGTCTCCGTGAGCGGGCTTGCGGCCGGCGTGATCGGCGTGCCGATCGGCGTCGCGCTGCACCACGCGGTGATGCCGGCCATGGCGCAGGCGGTCGGCACCGGGGTCCCTCCGGCCGATCTGGCCGTCTATCACCTGCCGGTGCTGGTGCCGCTCGTCCTCGGCGGTCTGGCGCTGGCCACCCTGGGCGCTCTCGCGCCCGCGACCTGGGCTGCCCGGACCCGGACGGCCGCGGCGCTACGGACGGAGTAGCGCGGGAGGTGCGCTCGCATCCCGGAGCCGCTGTCAGCGCCCTCGCGTAGTGTCGAAGACATCGCCAAGGGCCCGCTGACAGCGGCTCTTTCGGCTCCCGCTCCCCCTGTCCGCCCGCCCTGGAGGTGGAGGGCGCGGCCGCCCTTTCGGTGGAACCGATCGTCCACCGGCACTGGTAGGCCGCCGTCCGGTAGCGGAGCGAGGGCCCTCTAGAATCGTTGCACTATGAACCAGACCCCTCGCTTCCGCAGCATGGTGGCGCTCGGCGACTCGTTCACCGAGGGCATGTGCGACGAGCTCCTGCCGGACGGCCACTACCGCGGCTGGGCCGACCGCGTCGCCGACCGCCTGGCGGCGGACACCGACGGCTCCGACGGCTTCCGCTACGCGAACCTCGCGGTGCGCGGCAAGCTGATCGGCCAGATCTCGGACGAGCAGGTCGACACCGCCGTGGCGCTTCGCGGCGAGCTGGTCACCCTGGCCGGCGGCCTCAACGACGTGATGCGCCCCGGCTGCGACATCGAGCACGTCGAGCGCACCCTCGGCGCTCTCGCGCAACGGCTGGCCGCCGAGGCCCGCCAGGTGGTGATGTTCTACAGCGTCGACCCCAGCCGCCGGATGCGCGGCAGCGCCCGCATCATGCCGCAGATCCTGCGGCTCCAACGCTTCGTCGGGGACCTGGCCAAGCGCCACGACAACATCGCGCTCGTCGACCTCTTCCACGTCCCCGCCTTCGACGACCCCCGCATGTGGGCCGAGGACCGCCTCCACTTCTCCGCCGAGGGCCACCGCCGCGTCGCCGAAGCCGTCCTCCAGGCGCTCGGCTACCCGGCCTCCTTCGACTGGCGCGAACCCCTCCCGCCGGCCGCCCCGGTCCCCCGCGCCACCAAACTCCGCGCCGACCTCCGCTGGCTCCGCCTCCATGTCTGGCCCTGGCTCCTCCGCCGCCTCACCGGCAAGTCCAGCGGCGACGGCCGCCCCGCCAAACGCCCGTCGCTGGAGCGCTACCCGAGCTGAACCGGCCGAGGGTCAGGACCGCCTCGGCCAGCAGTGGAGTGCTTCGTGCCTGCGGAACACTCCGGCTCGCTGCTCCGCGGACATCGCCTCGGTCGCGGCAGGGTCTGCGTACATCAGCACGAGGTACTTCATGCCGTGATCCTCGCACCGAACCGGCGAGGGTCACGTGCGCGCTGCCGCCCCGTCAGACGCCGTGCTGGTGAAAACCGCCATGGTCGAACGTGTGGTGGCCGTGTACGCCGTGGTCGTGCAGGCCGTGGTCGTGCGGGTGCTCGAAGAAGGCCAGCTGCATGGCGTCGTCGCGCCCGACGTTGGTCTCCCACTTCGCCCGCCGGCGGAAAAGGCCGCGAACGTTCGGCCGGAGGCCGGCCGCGAGCATCAGCAGGCCGAACAGGATCCCGAAGACAGCCACGATCGAGCCGACTCCGGCCAGCAGCACAAGAGCGAACATCCCAACCTCCGAAGAGTCGACCCGTTCGGGCGCGATCAATGTCCCATTCACGAGCGGCCGAGGCCAGCAAATTGAGGGAGATATGAGGCTGCCGCGCACGCCAGGTGGAAACGTCGTGGTGCCCATGATCGCCGCAATGCAACACCGAAATGGGACATTCCACTTCAAATGCAAGCTTTACTTCGTGGTCATGATCGGTTCGTGGTCCAGAAACACTGCTTCGGCACCATGAGGGCATGAAGCGCTCTCACTCCACGCAGCCCTCCGCCACCACGCAGTCCCCCAAGCACCGTTGGCGCAGAGACAGCGCCGAGCTCTCCGCCGTTTTCGTCGCCGTCGCCGTCGCGGATCTCGTCGCGAACGTCGTCGTGCACGGCCATGACGGGCCGGTGCTGCTGCTGGCGTCCGCGCTCGCACTCGGGGCCACGGCGATCTGGCACAGCTGGTGGACCCATCGCCATACCCACGCCCCGCCAGGGGCGATCAGCTCCGCCGCAGGCCAGGAGGGTGGCGGGGTCACCGCGCCGCCCGCGTCCGCGCCGCCGGAGGCGGTGGCGTTGTGGCGGGTCAGAGCCACCGTGACCGACGCGCCCGGCAGCCTCGCCGCCCTGTGCAGGGCGCTGGCGGACATCCCCGTCAACATCGTGTCGATGCAGGCGCACCCGCTCGCCGAGGAGACCGTCGACGAGTTCGTCGTCCGCGCCGCGCCCGAGCTCGCGCCGCAGGAGCTGAGCCGGGCCGTCGTCGCCGCCGGCGGCACCGAGGTGTGGCTGGAGCGCGCCGACGCCCACGACCTCGTGGACGTGCCGACGCGCGTGCTCACCATGGCCACCCGGACCGCGCAGGACGCGGCCGAGCTGCCGCTCGCACTGCGGCAGCTCTTCGGCCGCTGCCGGATCCGCTCGCTGCCCGGCGAGCGGATCGACGAGGACGAGCTCGACGGAGCGGTCATGCGGCTGCGCGACCCGGCCGGCGGGGTGCTGGAGCTGACGCGCGAACAGCCGCCGTTCACCCCGACCGAGTTCGCCCGCGCCCGCGCGCTGGTCGAGCTGGACGCGCAGCTCGGGCCGCGCGTGCCGGAGAGCCGCGCCATGCTCACGCTCCCGGGTCGCCAGAACCAGGCGGTCACGGAGATCGCCGTGCGCCGCGCCGAGCCCAGGGACCGGGCCGCCGCGCTGGCGATGCACGAGCGCTGCGGCGCGCAGACGCTGCGGCAGCGGTACCACGGTCCGGTCGGGGACGCCGACCGCTACCTCGGCCACCTGCTCGACCCCCGACACGGCCAGACGCTGGCCGTCGAGACGGAGGACGGCCGGATCGTCGCCCTCGCCCACCTGCTCTGGGACGACGAGACCGCCGAGATCGCGGTCCTGGTCGAGGACGCCTGGCAGCGACGCGGTATCGGCGGCGCGCTGGTACGGCGGCTCACGGAGCTGGCGCGGCAGGCCGGCGTCGGCTCGGTCTACGCGGTGACGACCGCCGCCAACACCGGCATGATCGCGACGCTGCGCACGCTCGGGGTGCCGCTGGACTACCAGGTGGAGGAGGGCACGCTGGTGATCACCGCGCACCTCTCCCCCACCCTCGTGAACGCCGCCGCGAAGGCCGACGCCGAGGCCGCCGCTACTCGACGGTGACGGACTTCGCCAGGTTGCGCGGCTTGTCCACGTCCCGCTCCAGCGCCACCGCCGCGTAGTAGGCGAGCAGCTGGAGCGGGATGCCGAGCAGGATCGGGTCCAGCTCGGGCTCGTTCTTCGGGATCAGGATCGTGTCCTCGGCGAACTTCGGGTCCGGCGCGGTGTGGCCGACCATCAGCACCCGCCCGTGGCGGGCCCGGATCTCGCCCATGGTGGTGAGGTTCTTCTCCACCAGCTCGTCGTCCGGCACCAGGGCGACCGTCGGCAGCTCCGGGCCGATCAGCGCGAGCGGGCCGTGCTTGAGCTCGCTGGCCGGGTAGGCCTCGGCGTGGACGTAGGAGACCTCCTTGAGCTTCTGCGCCCCCTCGCGGGCCACCGGCCAGCCGCGCACCCGGCCGACGAACATCATCCCGGCGTTGTGCGCGTACGCGGCGGCGAGCTCGGCGATCTCCTTCTCCTGGGCCAGGATCTCCCGGATCTGGCCGGGCAGCGCCTTCAGGCCCGCGCAGATGCGGTGGCCGTCGGCGGGCGACAGGTCGTGGACGCGGCCGAAGTGCAGCGCGATCAGCGCGAAGGCAACGGCCGTCGAGGTGAATGCCTTGGTCGAGGCGACCGAGATCTCCGGTCCCGCGTGCAGGTAGACGCCGCCGTCGCACTCGCGGGCGATGGCGCTGCCGACCGTGTTGACGACACCGAGGACCCGGCCGCCCTTGCGCTTGATCTCCTGGACGGCGGCCAGGGTGTCGTAGGTCTCGCCGGACTGGCTGACCGCGATGTACAGGGTGTCCGCCTCGATCACCGGGTTGCGGTAGCGGAACTCCGAGGCGGGCTCGGCGTGGGCGGGGATCCGGGCCAGCTCCTCGATCAGCTGCGCGCCGAGCTCGCCCGAGTAGTACGCGGAGCCGCACCCGAGGATCTTGACGCGGCGGAAGGCGCGCGCCTCGCGGGCGTCCAGGTTGAGGCCGCCCAGGTGGGCGGTGGCGAAGCGCTCGTCGACGCGGCCGGAGAGGGTGCGCTCGACGGCGGCCGGCTGCTCGTGGATCTCCTTGATCAGGAAGTGCGCGTGCCCGGCGGTGTCGTAGGACGCCTCCTCCCAGTCCACGGTGGAGGGCTTCTTGGCGGTGGCGCGGGCGTCCTGGGTGAAGGTCTGGAAGCCGTCGGCGCGTACGGTCGCCAGCTCGCCGTCGTCCAGGTGGACGACCTGGCGGGTGTAGCGGACCAGGGCGGCGACGTCGGAGGCGGCGAACATCTCCTTCTCGCCGATGCCCAGCACGATCGGGCTGCCATTGCGGGCGACGACGATCCGGTCCGGCTGCTCGGCGTCGAGGACGGCGATGCCGTAGGTGCCGACGATCCGGCTGAGCGCGGCGCGGACGGCGTCCTCGAGCTCGGTCTCGGTCTTCGCCTCGGCGGCGATCAGGTGGACGAGCACCTCGGTGTCGGTCTCGGAGGCGAAGACGACGCCGTCGGCCTCCAGCTTGGCGCGCAGCTGGTCGGCGTTCTCGATGATGCCGTTGTGCACGACGGCGAAGCGCTGTGCGCCGTCGAGGTGCGGGTGCGAGTTGGCGTCGCTCGGCTCGCCGTGGGTGGCCCAGCGGGTGTGGCCGATGCCCGCCGTTCCCTTGAAGCGGGCCGGCACGACGGCCGCGAGATCAGCCACGCGGCCCTTCTTCTTGACCATCTTGAGCCCGCCCTTGGCGGCGACCGCGACACCGGCCGAGTCGTAGCCCCGGTACTCCAGCCGGGCCAGGCCCTCGAGCAGGATGGGGGCCGCGTCCTTGCTGCCGATGTAGGCGACGATTCCGCACATACGCTCTCTCCTCTGGTTCCTTGCCGCTCGCAGCTCGTGCCGTCCGGTCAGCCGTAGACGAGTCGGCGCAGCTGGCGCGCGGACAGCTCGGGGGCTGCCACGCGGCGCTGTGCCAGCTCGGGGCCGAGCCGGGCGAAGATCTGGTCGTTGGTCAGCCCGCGCGCCTGCAGCTCGCCGTGGCGGCGGCGCACGTACTCCTCGGTGCTCTCGCCGAAGTAGGCGAGCACGTCCGCGATGACGCGGGCGGCTTCGCCCGGGCGGAGCGCCGTGGTCCGGAGCAGGTGCTGCAGCAGGTCGTCGTGAGGGTGGCTGGCCTGGGACACGAGGAATGACCCTACGCATCCGCGCACGGTTCACCAAGAATCCTGCCCGGAATCGGGCAGGACTCCGCCCAAACGGCTCCGGTGGCCGTTCAGGGGCGACTGCTCAGCGGCGGCTTCGCCGCCGGTCGCGGCGTGCGGAGAGCAGCCAGAAGCCGCCGCACAGCAACAGCGTCAGCGCCGAGCCGACCGGCACCCAGTTGCCCCAGCGGTCGTAGAGCGTGCTGCCCGTCGCCAGTGGCACCGTGTAGGCGACGGCGCCCGAGGCGTCCTTGGCCAGCTGCGGCCCGACCCGCGCGCCGGAGGCGTCGTAGGCGACGCTCACGCCGGTCAGCGTCGCCTGCACCACCGGACGGCCGGTCTCGGCGGCACGCAGCGCGGCGAGGGAGGCGTGCTGCTCCGGGGCCCAGGTGTGCTGGAAGGTGGGCGTGGCGGACTGCACCAGGATGACCTGCGCGCCGCGCCGCGTCAGCGCCCGGCTCATGTCGGGGAACGCGGACTCGAAGCAGATCAGCGGACCGACGGTCAGGGTGCCGCCGTCCCGCGTGGGCACGGTCATCACCACCGGTCCGGTGCCGCGACGGCGGTCGACGGCGGCGGCCTTGGAGAAGTTCTTGATCCAGCCGAGCGCGGGCCGGAGCGGTATGTACTCACCGAAGGGCACCAGGCGGATCTTGTCGTAGCGCTGGCCGGTCACCCCCTGCGGTCCGACCAGGACGGAGCTCTTGTAGATCCCGCCGCTGCCCGGTCGCACCGCGTCCACGTTGACCAGCAGGTCCGCGCCGACGCCCGCGGCGCTGCGGGCGAGGCGCGCGGTGAGGTCGGGGCGGGCGTCCAGGTCGTAGGAGACGCTGCTCTCGCCCCAGAGCACCAGGTCGGGACGGTTCGCCGCGAGCGTCGCGGTCAGTTGCTCGCCGCGCGCGGTGCGGTCGGTGACGGTGTCGTCGGCGAGGCCGGGCTGGATCACGCCGATCACCGCCGTCCGCCCGGTCAGCTGCGGCTGCGGCGCCCAGGCGGTGACCGCGAGGGTGCCCAGGGAGAGGCCGATCAGCGTCAGCCAGGCGACGGCCGAGCGCCCCCAGGCGGCGACGAGCACGACCAGGGCGGTGTTGACGGCGACGATCAGCAGGCTGTCCAGCCAGACCCCGCCGACGGAGGCCAGCCGCAGCGCGAAGTGCTGCTGGTACTGGCTGGCGCCGAGCAGCCCCCAGGGGCCACCGAGGTACTGCCAGGAGCGGACGGTCTCGGTCAGCAGCCACCCCGTCGGCACCAGCGCGAGCGCGGCCAGCGCGCGCCCGCCGTCGGGAGTGCCGTGCAGCAACCGATGGACCAGCCAGCCCCAGGGCGCCCAGAGCGCGCCGAGGAAGGCGGCCAGGACGATGATCGCGACGCTGAGCGAAGGGATCAGCCAGCTCATCACGCCGATCAGAAAACCGATACCGCCGCACCAGCCCAGCAGCAGCGCCCGGCGCGGGGTCGGCGCGGCGCGGAGCACGAGCATCAGCGGTACCAGGCAGATGTAGGCGAACCACCACCACCCGGGCGCGGGGAAGATCAGCACGGGCAGCGCGCCGCAGACCGCCGCGAGCAGCGGCCCGGCGGCGCGGCGCGCGAGCGAGCGGCGCGCCGGGGCGGGCCGGTCACCCTGCTCGCCCATCGATCTCCTCCCGGCGACGACGCTCACGCTGATCCCTTCCACGGGGGCACCCCCGGCCGAAGGCTGGGGAAAGGTCCGTACCGAGCCAATTCTCCCTTGCGATCAGCGGATGAGCACGTTGTTTGCGAGCGGAGCCGACGCGAGGCACCCTGGAGCCGACGGGAGGCTGACATGGCATCAGGCAAACGGCAACTCCACGACATCCGTTCGGGCATCGGCCGAGGCGGACGCAGGCCCGGGCAGACCTTCGCGATCAGCCTGGCGATGGTCGCCTTCGCGCCGCTCTGGCTCTTCGTCGGCTACCCCCTGGAGCGCACCTGGGGCCGGACCGGCAACGGCAGCCGGTTCGCGTTCCAGGTGACCCGCCATCCGATCGCGATCGCGCTGAGCGCGCCGATGCGCTTCCTGGCCGACCGGGCCGGCCGCGTGGGCCGGTTCCGCCGCGGTGACGGTGGCGAGTCCGGCCCGCCGAGCGCGGGCGACCGCGAGCCCCGCCGTCCGAAGCCGACACTGCCCAGCGACGCGATCGCCCTCGGCGAGCCCCGCGGCTGAGCGGCCCCGTTCGAGGCCGTCAGCCGCGCCGGAGGGCCTGGGCGGCGGCCTCCCGGGCCGCCTTGAGTCACACATCGCTGCCGCAGCCGGCGTCCTCCCGCGCACAGTGCTCGTCCAGGGAGGCGAACGCGCGGATCAGGTAGGCCGCCCGGGTGCCGCGCCGGCCCCGGATAGGGTGGCCGCATGGCCCACACCAGCGACTTCCGCTCCGCCGCGCACGAGGCGGCCGACCTGCTCGCCGACTACCTCGACGGCCTGCCCGCGCGGGCGGTCTGGACGCCGATGCCGGCGGACGCGCGCGAGGGGCTGCTCGGACTGCCGCTGCCGGAGCAGGGCGTGGAGCTGGCCGAGCTGCTCGGCCGGGTGGCCGCGCAGGTGCTGCCGCATCCGATGGGCAACGGGCATCCCCGGTTCTTCGGCTGGGTGAACGCCGCCCCCGCGCCCGCGGGCGTACTCGGGGCGTTCGCCGCGGCCGCGATGAACCCGAGCGCCGCCGGGGGCGACCACGCGGACGTGCACCTGGAGCGGAGCGTCGTGCGCTGGCTCGCGGACCTGGTCGGATTTCCGCACCCGGCCGGGGGCGGGCTGCTGACGTCCGGCGCGTCGATGGCGACGATCGTCGCGCTGGCCGCCGCCAGGAACCGCGCCGCCGCCCGGCTCGGCGTGGATGTGCGCGAGGAGGGGCTGGCCGCACTGCCGCCGCTGGTCGGGTACGTGAGCTCGGAGACGCATTCCTGCGTGCGCAAGGCCGCCGAGCTGCTCGGGCTGGGCAGTCGGCAGCTCAAGACCGTGGCCACCGACGCGTCCGGGCATCTCGACCCGGCCGCGCTGCGGAAGCAGATCGCCGCCGACCTGGCGGAGGGGCGCACGCCGTTCCTGGTCGCTGCCTCGGCGGGGACGGTCAACACCGGGGCGGTCGACGACCTGGACGCGCTCGCGGACGTCTGCGCCGAGTTCGGCCTGTGGCTGCACATCGACGGCGCCTACGGCGCGTTCGGTCGGCTGGACCCCGTCTCCGCGCACCGCTTCGCGGGGCTGGAGCGCGCCGACTCGCTCGCGCTCGACCCGCACAAGTGGCTCGGCGTTCCGGTGGACTGCGGCTGCGTGCTGGTCCGCGACGCCGAGCAGCTGCGCGGGACGTTCAGCCTGGTGCCGCCCTACCTGCGCGACGACGCGGCCGGGGGGCTCGGCTGGTTCTCCGAGTACGGCATCGAGCAGACCCGGCCGTTCCGCTCGCTGAAGGTCTGGGCGACGATCGCTGCCGCCGGCCGCACCGGCATCGTCCGCGACGTCAGCCGCTGCTGCGCCCTGGCCCGGACGCTGGGCGAACTCGTCGCCGCCGCGGACGATCTGGAGCTGCTCGCACCCGTCGAGACCTCGATCGTGGCCTTCCGCTACCGTCCGGCCGGACTGGACGAGGAGGCGCTGCACCGCGTCAACGCCCTGCTGCCGGTCGCGGTGCAGGAGCGTGGCAAGGCGTTCGTCACGGGCACCGTGCTGAGCGGCCAGGAGGCCATGCGGGCCTGCCTGCTGAACGCCACGACGACCGAGGAGGACCTGCGGATCCTGCTGGACGAGGTGCGCGAGGCCGGCGCCGCGCTCGCGAAACTAGCGTGACGCCGGCTCGTACGGCTCTGACGCTGCGTCAATCCGTGGTGAACTCGGCCATCATCGCCATGTCCTCGTGCTCGAGGTTGTGGCAGTGCAGCAGGAAGCGGCCCGCGTAGTCGGTGAACCGCACGGCCACCTCGACGCCCTGGGCGGGCAGGACGTCGACGGTGTCCTTCCACCCCGCGTCGTAGGCACCGGGCTTCGCGCCGTTCCTCCCCAATACCTGGAACGGGTCGAGGTGCAGGTGGACCGGGTGGTGCAGGTCGGTGACGAAGCGCCAGATCTCGGTCTGCCCCAGCTTCGGGGCCGCCAGCGAGCATCCGGGCTGGTAGTCGTGGCCATTCACGGTCCAGCTGTTGTGCGACTTCTGGAACAGGAAGGTCCGCGTTGCGACGGCCTTGGCCGGGTCCAGCGTCTCGGTCTGCGCCAGGCGGCCCGGCACCCGGGAGTCGTCGGCCACCCCGGCGCTGCCGATGTCGAACCGCATGACCTCGTCCGTGCCGTCGCTGCCGAGTCGGTTGACCAGCCGCACGCTGCTGCCGGCCGGGTAGCGGGAGAAGTCGACCACGACGTCGAAGCGCTCGGCCGGGGCGATGTCGATCGAGTCGTGGGCGAGGGCCCGGTCCAACAGGCCGCCGTCGGAGCCGATCTGCAGCAGTCCCCCGCCGCCCGCCGGTTGCGGGTCCAGCTCCAGCCGGTAGCGGCGCGCGTTGGAGGCGTTGAGCAGGCGCAGCCGGTAGCGGGCCCGGTCGACCGCGGCGAACGGCCACGGAGCGCCGTTGACCAGGATCACGTCGCCCAGCACGCCGTTCATGTAGGAGTCCGTCACGCCGGGCTTGCCCTCGGCCGGGTCCAGCGCCGGGTAGGCGAAGCCGCCGTCCGCGCCGAAGGCACGGTCCGCGAGCATCAGCGGCAGCTCGCGCGGGCCGTGCGGCAGGCCGAGCGCGGCCTCCTCGTCGTCGCGGACCAGGTGGAAGCCGGCCAGGCCGCGGTAGACGTGCGGGCCGGTGAAGCCCATGGTGTGGTCGTGGTACCAGAGCGTGGCCGCGCGCTGCTGCATCGGGTAGACGTACTGGCGCTCGGGCTGCGAGGTCGCCCCGCTCATGCCGGGCATGCCCGCCATCCCTGCCGACCCCGCTGAACTCCCGCCGCCCATGGGCGCGATGAGGTCGAGCGGGTAGCCGTCGCTGTCGTGCGGGGTGTGGCCGCCGTGGAGGTGGACGACGGTCGGGTGCGGCAGCTCGTTGCGGTGGGTCACGACCGTGCGGCGCCCGGAGCGGGACTCGATGGTGGGACCGGGAAAGACGCCCTGGTAGCCCCAGACTTCGGTGTCGTGCCCCGGCACCAGCCGGGCGAGCCCGGGGCGGGCGGTGATCTCGTAGTAATCGCTGGTGCCGTCGGTCCGCACCGGCTGAAGTACGGACGGGAGTGGCAGCGGCACGGTGTACTTCTTCGGCGGGGGCACCTTGCTGCTCAGCAGCAGCCCCGGCTGGCCGCCGGGGATCATCCGTCCGAGCATCGGCACGCCGACCGCGACCGCACCGGCGCCGAGGACGCCGGCCGCGCCGACCCCGAGGAACCGACGCCGACTCAGGCCGCTCATGCCTCGACCTCGGCGGTTTCCTTGGCGGCAGCGGAGACTGACGTGGTCTCAGCGGCGCTCGGCTTGAACCGGAAGATGTCGGTGACGAACTTCTCCGACATCACGAAGATGGCGATGCCCAGCGGTATGTGGAGCAGCAGCACCCGGTCGAAGCCGAGCGTGATCTGGGCGACGCAGAGCACCAGCAGGATGCCGTAGTACAGCATGAAGGCGGTCGGCCCGCCGCCGAGGCGCCAGACCAGCACCGAGGCGACGAGGGAGAGCAGGACGGCGGTGGACAGGATCATCGCGGCCATCAGGTGGGCGTTGAGCAGGGGGTAGTACCCCTGCAGAAAGCCTCCGGCCAGGACGGGCTGCGCCAGAGCGAGCAGCGCGACCAACGCGGCGGTCACCCGCAGCGTCAGCAGCGGCCAGCGAGGCAGGGCAGGACTTTGTGACATGACGATCCCCCAGGGAGCGAAATTTCGTCTCTGGTGAGATCGTCTCATATGAGATTGTTGCTCGCACCCCTATAATGAGAGCCGTGAACGAGAACGCCCCGAAGCCGCCCCTGGGCCTGGCCCTGCGCCACGCCCACATCCGCGCTGCGCGCGTCTTCACCGAGGAGCTGCGGAGCCTGGGGCTGGAGAACGTCGTGGCCGGCATTCTCATTCACCTGGGCCACCTGGGTCCGCAGACCCAGCGGCAGCTGATCGACATGCTCAACAGCGACAAGTCCGCGATGGTCCGCTATGTCGACACGCTGGAACAACGCGGCCTGGTGCGGCGTGAGCCGCACCCGACCGATCGCCGCGCCCAGTGGATCGTGCTGACCGAGGCCGGGCAGGTCATGCTGGCGGAGGTCCACCGGGCGGCGGACCGCGGAGAGGAGCGGCTGACCACCTGCTTCACCCCATCGGAACGCGAACTCTTCCACGAGCTCCTGGTCCGCTTCGCCCGCGGGTGACCGGCATTGCGGACCGGCATTGCCGGTCGGCCTAAGCCGGACCGCCCGTGGGCGCCTGGCGGGACGCCTCGTCCGCCGCTCCGCCGCGGCCGACCAGTCCGCGGGGCTTCTCGGCGAACTCCGCCAGCCGCGAGCCCATCGCGCGAAGCTTGAGCGGGCCGACCGCACCGACGATCAGCGGGGTCAGATGCCGCTGCGGCTGCATCGCGCGCAGCCACGCCTGGGCGTAGACGTGGACCGAGCGGCGGGCGATGCCGTCCGCGAGCCGCTCGACCGCGGGCGCCAGCGGATAGGTGCGGTTCAGCGGCCACGGCAGCGCCGCGCGCATGTCCCGCATCACCGGGTCCTCGTCCGCGCCGCGGACCATGTCGGTGTCGGTCCAGCTCAGGTAGCCGACGCCCACCTTGACGCCCTTGAGCGCCAACTCGGGCCGCAGCGCGTGGGCGAAGGCCTCGACTCCGCTCTTGCTCGCGCAGTACGCCGTCATCAGCGGCGCCGGGGTGAGCGCGGCCAAGGAGGCGATCTGCAGCAGGTAGCCGCGCGAGGCCGTCAGCGCCGGGAGGAAGGCCCAGGCCGTGTTGGCACTGCCGACGAGATTGACCTCGATGACGCGGGTCCAGACGTCCGGGTCGGAGTCCATGAAGGGCGCGCCGGTCGCGATGCCCGCGTTGGCGACGACGACGTCGATCCGGCCGTAGCGCTCGACGATCGCCTCGGCCGTCCCGCGCAGCGCGTCACGGTCGGTGACATTGGCCTCCCACCAGCCCGCGTCCGGGCCGCACTCGCCCGCGACGAGCTCCAACTGCTCCCGCTCCAGGCCGACCAGCGCCACCTTCGCGCCGCGGCCGGCGAGCGTCCGGGCCAGCTGCGCGCCGACGCCGCGGGCGGCCCCGGTGATCACGACGACCTGACCGGCCATGTTCTTGCTCGACATCTCGAACCTCTCAGACGTGCACGGGGGCGGCGACGGGGGCGTGGATCAGGTCGTACTCGTGCAGGTCGACGTGGCGCGTCTCGCGGCGGAAGTGGGCGGTGGTCCCGGGCCAGAGCACGGTGTTGTTGCCGTCCGCGTCCAGGTACCAGCTGCGGCAGCCGCCCGTCTTCCAGACGGTACGCGCCATCCGGCGCTGCACCTCGTCGTTCCAGCGGCGCTGCGCGGAGGCGGTGACGTCCAGCGCGGCCGCGCCGCTCGCGTCGAGCTTGCGCAGGTAGTCGGCCAGGTAGTTGAGCTGGGACTCGATCATCAGCACCATCGAGCTGTTGCCGAGGCCGGTGTTGGGACCGATGACGAAGAGCAGGTTCGGGAAGCCGCGCACGGTCGTGCCGCGCAGCGCCTCCATGCCCGCCACCCACTCCTGTGCCAGCGTGGTGCCGGCCGAGCCGGTGATGTGGTCGGCGACCGGCATGTCGGTGACGTGGAAGCCGGTCGAGAAGACGATCACGTCGACCTCGTGCTCGCTGCCGTCGGCGGCGACCAGGGTGCTGCCCTCGACCTCCTTGAGGCCGGCGGCGACCACCTCGGCGTTGGGCTGGGCCAGCGCCGGGTAGTAGGTGTTGGAGAGCAGCACGCGCTTGCAGCCGAACCGGTAGCCGGGGGTCAGCTTGGCCCGCAGCGCCGGGTCCTTGACGGCGCGCTTGAGATTCTGCAGCGCCAGCGCCTCTGGGGCCTTGAGCAGCGCGGGCCGCTTAACGAAAGCGCCGACCTGGTACTCGCGCAGCAGCCAGAGCGCGCCGCGCAGCGCGCGCTGGATGGCGGGGACGTGCCGGTAGACGAAGCGCTCGACCGAGGTGATGTCGCGGTCCATCCGGTTCATCACCCACGGGGGCGTGCGCTGGAAGAGCACCAGCTTGCCGACCTTCGGCTGGATGACGGGCACGATCTGGATCGCCGACGCGCCGGTGCCGATCACGGCGACGCGCTTGCCGGTGAGGTCGTAGTCATGGTTCCACTGCGCCGAGTGGAAGATCTCGCCGGGGAAGTCGGCGATGCCGGGGACGTCGGGGACCGACGGGTCGGACAGCGGCCCGGTCGCCGAGACCAGGACCTGGGCGCTGTAGCGGCCCTGATTGGTGTCGATCTCCCAGCGGGCCGTCTCGTTGTCCCAGCGAGCGCCAGAGACGGTGTGATTGAAGCGCAGGTAGGCGCGGAGCTGGAACCGGTCGACGATCCGCTCCAGGTAGGCGCGGATCTCCGGCTGGCCGGAGAAGGTGCGCGGCCAGTCGGGGTTCGGCGCGAAGGAGAACGAGTACAGGTGCGAGGGCACGTCGCAGGCGCACCCGGGGTAGCTGTTGTCGCGCCACGTGCCGCCGACGGACTCGGCGCGCTCCAGCACCACGAAGTCGGTGACGCCTTCCTCGCGCAGCCGCACGGCGGCACCGAGACCGCCGAAGCCGGAGCCGATGACGGCCACTTTCACGTGCTGGACTGCGGCACTGCTGCCCATCTCGATGCTCCTCACGACTGTGCCAGTGATCGGTGGCGCAATCAGGAGAGTAGGGGACGCACCGAGCTGCGGGAAGACTCCGGAAGCGGGAAGTTACGCGCGAGTACGGTTCGGCGCGCCGGACGACGACGCGCTCGAGAGCCCGTCCAGCAGCCGGTCGAGCACTTCGCCGGCCTCGCGACGCGCCCGCTCGTGGTCGTCCGCGCGGGCGATGTAGAGGCTCGCCTCGGAGATCAGCGCGGCGAGCATCCGGGTGAGCGGCGCGACCGGCATCGGCGCGATGCCGCCCTCGGCGATGGCCCGGGTCAGCTCCTCCGCGAGCAGCACGTAGCCGTGCTGCTCGACCAGCGCGTCCCAGGCGCTGTGCCCGAGTACGGCCGGGCCCTCGACCAGCACGATCCGCTGGAAGTCGGGGTCGTTGCAGGCGTCGAGGAAGGACTGGAAACCCAATCGGAGCAACGTCCAGGCATCGCCCTCCTGCGCCTCGGCGCGGGCGGTCTCCTGCTCGACCAGCCGCTCGGCCATCTCCTGGGCGCACTCGCCCATGACGGCCCGGAACAGGTCGGCCTTGTCCTTGAAGTGGTGGTACAGCGCACCCCTGGTGACCTGCGCCGCGCCGACGATGTCCTCGGTTCCGGTGGCGGTGTAACCGCGCTCGGCGAACAGCGTGCGGGCGGCGCGCAGCAGCGCGCGCCGGGTGTCGGCGGTGTGCGCCGCGCGCCGACTCCGCACCGATCGAGGAGCTGTCATACCTACATCCTGTTCCATACAGACTGTATGTTAGAGGAGGGCCACGGACCCGGGGCCCGGGGGAACGGAGACATGGATCATGGGACTCCCACTCAATCTGACCGTCAAGATGGGCGGCTACCTCCTCAAGCAGAAGCTTCTCCGTCGCGAGAAGTTCCCACTCATCGTGGAGGTCGAACCCCTCTTCGCCTGCAACCTCGCCTGTGCGGGTTGCGGCAAGATCCAGCACCCTGCGAGCGTGCTGAAGCAGCGGATGCCCGTCGAGCAGGCTGTGGCAGCCGTCGAGGAGGCCGGCGCGCCCATGGTCTCCCTGGCCGGCGGCGAACCGTTGATGCACCCGCAGATCGACGAGATCACCCGGCAGCTGCTGAAGCGCGGCAAGTTCGTGGTGCTCTGCACCAACGCCGTGCTGCTCCCCAAGCACCTGCACAAGTTCAAGCCGAACCGGAATTTCGCCTGGATGGTCCACATCGACGGGCTCCGCGAGCGGCACGACGAGTCGGTGAGCAAGGACGGCGTCTTCGACCAGGCGATCGAGGCCATCAGGCAGGCCAAGGCCGCCGGATTCCAGGTCTACACGAACTCGACGTTCTTCAACAACGACAGCCCGCAGGACATCATCGAGGTGCTCGACTACCTCAATGACGAGCTCAAGGTCGACCGGATGCAGATCTCGCCCGGTTACGCCTACGAGAAGGCGCCCGACCAGGACCGCTTCCTCGGCGTCGAGCAGACCCGCCAGCTGTTCAAGAAAGCCTTCGGCGACGGCCGCCGCAAGAAGTGGCGGCTCAACCACTCCGCGCTCTATCTGGACTTCCTGGAGGGGAAGCAGGACTTCGAGTGCACTCCGTGGGCCATTCCGTCCTACTCCCTCAAGGGCTGGCAGAAGCCCTGCTACCTGATGGCCGACGGTTACACCGAGACCTATCAGGAGCTGCTGGACACCACCGAGTGGGACAACTACGGCCGCGGCAAGGACGCCCGCTGCGACAACTGCATGGCCCACTGCGGCTACGAGCCGACGGCCGTGCTGGCCACCATGTCCTCGCTGCGCGAGAGCCTGCGGGCGGTCACCGCCGGCTGACCGCTCCCGCCTGCTGTCGGGCCGCTGTGACGTTCACCCGTCGCAGCGGCCCGTCCCTTTCGTCCCTAGCAATCGCCGCCGACGCGTCACTAGCATGAGCCCCCTCCGAGCCAGTCGGAGATTTTCGGGCGATCTGGGGGCAATTCCATGGCCGCGAAGGACGATCTGGACACGTTTCACGTGCTCACAGCCCTGCTGCTGACCCCTGCCCAGTTCCCGAGCGTGCTCGGCGACGACTACCCGGAGGCCTGCGCGGCCCTCGACGTCGAGCCCTGGACCGACGGCTACGGCCTGCTCTTCGGCCAGGACGGCTCCGGCGCTCGCTGGACCGTCGTCTCCGACGACGCGGCGCTGATCGGCTGCGCGATAGCCGCCTGGGACTGCGGGATGCCCTACGAACTGTCCGCGCCGGAGCGCACGGTCGTGCAGACGGTCGCCGGCTGGCCGCTCGCCATCACCATCGCCACGCCTGCGCTGCCCGCACCGCACGATCCTCCGGGCGAGCAGCCGATCCGGCTCACCGCCCCGGACCCGAAGGGCTGGGGTCCCGCGCAGCGGCGGATGGCGGCCGATGACGTGGCCAAGCAGTGGCTCAAGTGGCGCGACCAGGTCACCGTCCACGCCAGCTTCGACGGCACCGGCGCGAAGCCCGCCGCCCACATCCAACGCGTCCTCGACGAGGCCCTCGGCTACACCAGCGACCCTCCCCCGGCCGGCCGCGTCCGCTCCGCCCCGGCCCCCGACGGCGCCCGCATCGTCCGCGCCGACGGCCCCGGCTGGAGCCTCGCCGCCCACACGGAGGACATCGCCCTGCTGCTCCTCGACGAGAAGCCGCACGAACTCCTCCCCCTGGGCCGCGGCCCGGAACTCCCTGTCCTGCTCCGGGCACTGGACCAGATGGCCCGCAGCTCCGCCTGAGCGGCGCGGGGGGCGGGGCGGGCTGTGAGTCCCGTGTGGATCCGTCCCAGCGGGGCGGATCGGGCGCAGACTGGGACGGTGAGCGTCGTCAGCAGGCGGAGAGTCCTCGCGGCCGGAGCGGGAGCCGCGCTCGGCCTGGCGGGATGCACGAGCACCGTGTCCGGAACCGCCGAGAGCAGTCAGAACAGCCAGACCGGCGGGGCCAGTCGCAGCCCGGTCCCGTCGGCCGCGAGTAGCGCGCCGCCGACACCGACCCCCTCGCCGACACCGACCCTGCCGCCTACCACCGCGTGGCAACCGAGCAGCAATGACGTGCAGCCGCAGGTGAAGCTGCGGGCGGTGCGGCTGGTCGAGGCGCTGGGGAGCTGGGCGGTCGGCGGTTCCGGCGTGGCCGCCGCGCGTGGGCGGGCGGGCGGGGCCGGGTACGATCCCGGGCTCGCCGATCAGGCGGGGAACCTGCTGTCCGGGGCGCCGGAGGCCGCGCTGCAGGTGCTGGAGGCGCAGTATGGCGGGATTCTCAGCGACTCGGCCAGCGTCCTCGTCGTCTGCCGCCAGTACACGCCGGGGAACGCGGGGAACGGCACCGGCGGGACGACAGTCGACGTGCGGCTCAGCAGCGCGCAGCCGCTGTGGCGGGTGACCGCGCTGCATCCGGCGCAACCCGGGCCCGCCGCCACGACGCTCGGCAGCGCGGCACGCGCCGTCCTCGCGTCCGACGCGATCACACTGCCGCCCGCCGGCCGCGCGGACGTGCTCAGCGGGAACATCCACGACAGCGCCCTGACCGCCCTGCTCACGCTCGCGCGCAGCCATCGCGTGGAGCTGAGCGTCGTGCGCTCCGGGCACCCGATCGACGTCTTCGGGACCACCCGCCCGAGTGATCACCCGAAGGGCCGGGCCTTCGACGTCTGGCGGATCGACGGCCACGCCGTGGTGGACCCGGCCGCCCCGCGCTCACTCACCGAGGGCTTCATGCGCGCGGCAGCGGCGGCCGGGTCCTACAACGTGGGCGGGCCGTGGCAGTTGAGCGGCGCGGGCTTCTTCAGCGACGACACTCACCACGACCACGTCCACGTGGGCTTCAACTACTGAGCGGACCGGGCTCAGTGCGCGGGCGGCGCGTCCACCGCGCCGGCCTCCATCGACTTGAGCTTGACCTCCTTGAGGACCAGCGCGAAGCCCAGCGCGATCACGATGAACGGCACGCCGATCAGGAACAAGTCACCGATCGCGTGCGCGAAGGCGGCCGTCACGTGCCCCTTCACCGGAGCGGGCAGGTGCTGGATGGCCTGCACGTTGTTGGTGTCCATGCCCTTGAGCGCGCCGCTGCCCTTCGGGGAGTGCGCGAACTCCTGCGCCATGTAGTGGCTGAGGCGGCTGGTCAGCACCGTGCCGAAGATCGCCGTGCCGATGGACGCGCCGATCTGGCGGAAGAACGTCGCCGACGCGGTGGCCACGCCCATATCGCGGAAGTCGACCGAGTTCTGAATGGCCGTCACCAGCGTCTGCATGGTCAGTCCCAGGCCCGAGCCGAAGCAGAAGGCGAAGATCGCGACCTGCCAGTACGGCGTGGTGTTGGTCAGCGTGCTGAGCAGCAGCAGCGAGCCGATGATCACCAGGGCGCCGACGATCGGGTAGATCTTGTACTTGCCCGTCTTGGCCATGATCCGGCCCGAGGTGATCGCCGTGGCCATGATGCCCGCGACCGCGGGCAGCATGCCCAGGCCCGACTTTGTGGCCGACATGCCCTGCACCGCCTGCAGGTAGACCGGCAGGTAGATGATGCCGCCGAACATCGCGAAGCCGGCGAAGAAGCCGAAGCCGTTGCCGATCCGGAAGACCGGGTTGCGGAAGAGCCGCATCGGCAGGATCGGCTCCGTCGCACGCTGCTCGACCACGACGAAGGCGACCGTCAGCAGGATGGAGCCGCCCAGCAGCGCCAGACCCTGCCAGGAGACCCAGCCGTAGCTGGTGCCGGCCCAGTTCAGGTAGAGCAGCAGGCTGGTGACGCCGGCGACGATCAGCATCGAACCCAGGTAATCGATCTTGTGCTCGCGCCGGTTGACCGGCAGCTTGAGCGCGAAGGAGCAGACCACCAGCGCGCCGATGCCGACGGGCAGGTTGATGTAGAAGATCCAGCGCCAGCCGATCGAGTCGGTGAACCACCCGCCGAGCAGCGGGCCGGCCACGCTGGCGAGGCCGAAGACCGCGCCCATCAGACCCTGGTAGCGGCCACGCTCACGCGGGGGTATGACGTCGCCGATGATGGCGAAGGCGAGCGACATGAGACCGCCGCCACCGATGCCCTGGATGGCGCGGAAGGCGATCAGCTCGCCCATGTTCTGGCTGAGACCGGCCAGCACCGAGCCGATCAGGAAGATCACGATCGCGGCCTGGAAGATGATCCGGCGGCCGTACAGGTCGGAGATCTTGCCCCAGAGCGGCGTGGCCGCCGTCGAGGTGAGCAGGTAGGCGGTGACCACCCAGGAGAGCTTGTCGATGCCGCCGAGCTGGCTGACGATCGTGGGCAGGGCCGTGCCGACGATGCTCTGGTCGAGAGCAGCGAGCAGCATGCCGGCCATCAGGCCGCCCATGACGACCATGATCTGCTTGTGGCTGAGGTAGTTGGGGCCGTCGGCCTGCGGGGCTTCCGGGCCGGGCGGGGTGACCGGGGTGTCGGTCGAGATCTCTGACATGCGAGGCACCGTACTGCATGGCTGTGACAGCCCCGCCACCGGGGCTTGCCTTACGGCAAGTAAGCGGCGGCGGGGCTGTGTTTCCTCTGCTCAGAGCGGTGACAGGGAAGGTCAGGAGACCGTTACGTCGTCGTAGTAGGTGTAGGTCGGGTCGCCGGCGTAGTTGTCGTCCTTGTTGGTGAGCGTCAGCGTGTAGCTGTGGCCCGCCGTCACGGCCGAGGTGACCTGGGTCCAGGCCGAGGAGCTGGCGCAGGTCTGGGCCAGGACCGTGGTGGTCGTGCCCGTGGTGTTGTCCTTCAGCGTCGCCGTGGCCCAGTCGTAGGTGACCGTGTCGGGGCAGGTGTTGCTGTAGTAGAAGGACAGCGTGCTGCTGCCGGACGGCGCGGTGAAGGCCTGCGCCGCGGTGGAGGTGTTCGACGGGCTGGTCGAACCCAGCATCGCGCCGTAGCTGCCGGAGCGGGCCGCACCCGCGATGACCGCGGCGTTGCCGGTCGTGGTCCAGCCCGAGAAGCTGCCGGTCTCGAAGCCGCCATTGGTGACGCCGCCGGTCACGGCGGTGCCGACGGTCCAGGTGAAGCTCGTGCTGCCGGAGGCGGTGCCGGAGGTGGCCGTCACCGTCACCGAGGAGCTGCCGCTGGTCGTCGGCGTGCCGCTGACCAGACCGCTGGAGGAGATGCTCAGCCCCGCCGGGAGACCGGTGGCGCTGTAGGTCAGCGACTTACCGGCCGAGTCGGTGGCGCTGATCTGCTTGGAGACCGCAGTGCCGACGGTCGAACTCAGCGTTCCCGGGTTGGTCACCGACACCATTTCGGTGCTCGCCGAGCCCGCCGCGAAGGCGGTCAGGCCGTTCGGCGTGCCGAGGCCGGTCGGGCCGTCGTAGCCGACACCCGCCGTGCAGAGGTAGCTGGGCGAGCAGGTGCCGTTGGAGCCGGTGGTCACGTCGTTCAGTGCGCTCGTGTGCTGGTACGGGTACTGGGCCGGGTAGTCGCTCGCACCCGGGGTGCCCGCGTCGGCGTAGACCGAGGCGATGATCGGGGACGAGGCGCTGGTGCCGCCGTACACGTTCCACCCGGTGGCCTGGTAGCTGTCGTAGACCGCGACGCCGGTCGCCGGGTCCGCGACCGCCGAGACGTCGGAGATGGTCCGGTTCGAGCAGCCGGAGTCGGTCTGCCAGCTCGGCTTGGGGTCGTACGCCGAGCAGCCGGAGCCGGTGCCCTCGGTGCTGCTGGTCGACCAGACCGACTCGGTCCAGCCGCGCGAGTTCGAGGCGCGCGAGAGCGCGGTGCCGCCCACCGAGGTGACGTACTGCGAACCTGCGGGGTACTGCGCGCCGTAGGCGGAGTCACCGGCGGAGACCGTGATGGCGACGCCCGGGTGGTTGAAGTACGACGAGTCGTAGCTGGTGTCCGAGGAGGACTCGGAGCCGCCGTAGCTGTTGGAGACGTACTTCGCGCCGAGCGCCACCGCCTCGTTGACCGAGGTGCCGAGGTCGGTCATGCTCGCGCTGCTCGCCTCGACCAGGATGATGTGCGCGTTCGGAGCGATCGCGGAGACCATGTCCAGGTCGAGGGAGATCTCCCCGGCCCAGCCCGAGTCGGCGGTCGGGTAGCTGGTGCCGCCGTTCTGGTCCACCTTCGAGAAGCAGCCGTTGGCCGTGGTGCAGGCTGGCAGACCGTACTGGCTGCGATACGTCGCCAGGTCCGCCTCGGCGTTCGGGTCGTCCAGCGCGTCGACGATCGCGACGGTCGCGCCCGCGCCGCCGTTGGCCGGCAGTGCGTAGGCGCTCTGCAGGTCGCCGGGACCGAAGCCGGACGGGGTCGCCAGTGGGGTGACCGCGTGGACCGCGAAGGCGTGCGGCTGGACCACGTCGGTCCGCGCGAGCGCCAGGCAGGACATCTGGTGCACGTGCTTGGGTGCGGCGCAGAGGTGCTTGGTGTGGACCGCCGGGCGGGCGGCGGACCCGCCTGACGTGGTGGCTGCCGAACTGGTCGGCGCGATGGCGCCGAGGGTGGCAGCGACCACGGCGGTCACGGATATCGCGACCGCGGCGGTCCTGCGGGTCCTGCCGCTCGTGGCGGCGCTCTCGGAGTTGTGCAACGTACAGCCCTCCCATGGGGGACGTGGGGTGTCGTGCAGGTCTGCCGTACTTCTGAACCGCCGGAATGTTACGTGGGCATGACATATGATCACGCAGACACCCCGGGTTGTGGTGTACAGCGCGAGTAACATAGCGAACTCAGAAGTTCCGCCACAAGACGGCGGTACCACCCCGGTCTGTCCGGAAAAATCCCACCAACTGGCGCCTCGAACCCACCAACTCGCGGATGGCGCTTGCCAGCACCCGCACGTTCGCCGCTAACGTGCCTGCATGCAGACGGACGATCGACGCGCAGCCGACCTGGAGGAACTCGGCCTCACGAACTACGAGGCCCGGGTGTACCTCGCCCTGATCCGCCGCGACGTCTTCACCGCGGCGGAAGTCGCCAGGGAGGCGGGCGTGCCCCGGCAGCGCGTCTACGACGTG
This sequence comes from Streptacidiphilus sp. MAP12-20, assembly GCF_041262525.1. Taxonomy (NCBI): domain Bacteria; kingdom Bacillati; phylum Actinomycetota; class Actinomycetes; order Kitasatosporales; family Streptomycetaceae; genus Streptacidiphilus; species Streptacidiphilus sp. MAP12-20. The sequence continues at coordinate 90,488 of NZ_JBGCCK010000007.1, read as the reverse complement.
TTGGAAGGGCTGATCCGCCGGCAGCTCGCCATGCTCCACCCCGGCCGCGTGGCCGGATACTCGGCAGTCGCCCCCGAGACGGCCGTCGAGCGGCTGATCGAGCAGCAGCGACGCTCGCTCGGCCGCCTCGAGCGGCTCTCCTCCGAGCTCGCCCGCGAGCTCAAGCCCACCTACGACAGCGGCCGCACCCACACCGACCCGCTCGACTACGTCGAGGTGCTGCGCGACCCGGCGGACATCGCCGAGCGCTTCGCGCGGATGCAGTCGACCTCGGAGGGCGAGCTGCTCAGCTTCTGCAAGCCGCCGTGGATCACCCCGCCGGAGAACATCGCCGGCCTGGAGGCCAGCGCCCGCCTGCACGCGGCCGGGCGGACCGTCCGCTCGCTCTACACCCGTGAGGTGCTGGAGGATCCGAAGCTGGTCGAGGTGATGCACCTGTTCGTCGAGGCCGGCGAGGAGGTGCGGATCGCGGACGACCTGCCGCTGAAGATGATCATCTCCGACGGCTCGACCGTGCTCTGCGACATGCCCGACCCGGTGGCCAGGGACGGCGCGACCACCACGCTGTGCATCCGGCACCCCTCGCTGGCCGCCGCGCTCGCCCTGGCCTTCAAGGCCATCTGGGAGGAGAGCCCGACGCTCACCGAGGCACTCAGGGACGCTCAGCCCGAGGGCGCGGCGGGCCAGTCCGCCGCCGACTCCCCGGCAGCAGACTTCCCGGCAGCCGACGGCGTCTCCCTCGAAGTCTCGAACGAGGCGGATCCGGACGCGTCCCAGGCCTGATGCTCGTCCCGCAGCACTCGGCGCAGCACCTTGCCGAGCATGTTGCGGGGCAGCGGGTCCACCCTGAACTCCACGATCTTCGGCACCTTGTAGCCGGTGAGCCGGGCGGCGCAGTATTCGATCAGCGACCGCTCGGTCAGCCGGCTGCCCGGCCTGACGATCACGCAGGCCTTCACGGTCTCGCCCCGGTAGGCGTCGGGCACGCCCACGACCGCGGCGTCCGCGACCGCCGGGTGCGCCAGTAGCACCTCCTCGATCTCGGTCGGGAAGATGCTGAAGCCGGAGGCGATGATGACGTCGCGCTTGCGGTCGATGACGGTGACGAACCCGTCCGGGCTCATCACCGCGATGTCGCCGGTGAAGAGCCAGTGGTCGTGCAGCATCGCCGCACTGTCCTCGCGCTCGTGCCAGTAGCCGCCGAAGACCTGCGGCCCACGCACCACCAACTCCCCCGCCAGGCCGTACGGTTGCTCCCGAGAAGCGTCGTCCTCCGCGACGATCCGCACCTCGGTCCCCGGCAGCGGTATGCCGACCGTGCCCGGCCGGGCGTTGGCGTTGAGCGGGTTGGCCAGCACGACCGGTGAGGCCTCGGACAGGCCGTAGCCCTCGACGAGATGACCCCCCGTCAGAGCGCGGAAGCGGTCCACCGTCTCGGGCTCCAGGCGCATCGCGCCGGAGATGCAGTAGCGCACCGAGCGCAGTGCGCGGGTGAGTTCGGGGCCGTGCTTCTCGGCCTCCTTCATCAGCGCCTGGTACATCGGCGGCACCCCGGGGAAGAGCGTGGGCCGCCATCTGCGCAGCGTCTTGACGACCAGCTCCGGGTCGAAGTTCGGCAGCAGCACGGTGCGCGCGCCGGCGGTGGCGGCGACGCCGAGGCACATGGTCATGCCGTAGACGTGGAACATCGGCAGGCAGGCCAGCAGCGTCTCGCGGCCGGGCCGCAGCTGCGGATACCAGGCCCGCACCTGGTGCGCGTTGGCGACCAGGTTGCGGTGGGTCAGCATGGCGCCCTTGGGCGTGCCGGTGGTGCCGCCGGTGTACTGCAGCACGGCGACGGCGGTGCGCGGGCTGACCGGCCCGAGCGCGGCGCTGCTCGCTCGCGGGCCACGGGCGACCGACGCGAAGGGCACCTGGTCCGCGCCCGGCGGCAGCGGGGTGGTGAGCTTGGCTCGCAGTGCGCGGGCCCGGGCGAGCGGCAGCCGCAGGGCCAGCCGCGAACGCAGCGGCAGCGCCTCGGCGAGCGAGGCAACCACGACATGCCGCAGCGCGGTCCGGCTGCGGACCGCGTCGATGTGCTCGAAGGCGCCGTCGTAGACGACGGCGACGACGGCGCCGGAGTCCTTGAGCTGGTGGGCGAGCTCGGACTCGGTGTAGAGCGGGTTGGTCGGTACGGCGATGGCCCCGAGCCGCAGGATCGCGTAGAAGGCGATCACGTACTGCGGACAGTTCGGCAGCACCAAGGCGACCCGGTCGCCCCGGCCGACGCCCAGTCCGGCGAGGCCGCCGGCGAAGCGCTCGACGGCGCGCTGCAGCGCGCGGTAGCTGGTCTTTCGGCCCAGGAAGACCAGCGCCGTCCGTCGCCCGTGGCGCTGGGCGGCCTCGTCGAGCAGCCCGCTGACGGGAATGTTGGGAATGCTCACCTTGTGCGGCACTCCGGTCGCGTAGTACCGGTGCCAGGGCTGACCGGTGCCGGCCACGGACGCCTCCTCCGACTGCGGAGCACGGATGCTGCTGACGCGCTATCTCACAGAGGGCAAGATCGTGGCAGCCCAGCGGCCTGCTGACAAGGGTCCGGGTAGGCGGAAGACCGGGTGGAACGCGAGGAGGCCCTCCCCGGCGTCGCCGGGGAGGGCCCCATTCGCATCAGTGGACCGCTGCGGTCCGTCTAGTACCAGCTGTTCTGCTGCCAGAAGGCCCAGGCGGCGTTCGGGCTGCCGTACGTGCTGTTCATGTAGTCCAGGGCCCAGCGGATCTGGGTCGCCGGGTTGGTCTGCCAGTCGGCGCCGGCCGAGGCCATCTTGGAGCCCGGCAGGGCCTGGGCCAGGCCGTAGGCACCGGAGGACGGGTTGGTCGCGCTGACGTTCCAGCCGCTCTCGTGGGAGATGATCTGGTCGAACGAGGCCAACTGGTCGGCCGGGACGATCTGCGCGGCGATGTCCTGCGGGCTGCCGCTGATCGTGGTGCGCTGCTGCGAGCGGTTGGCGGCCGCAGCGGCGTCCGCGGCGGCGCGGTCGGCGGCAGCCTTGTCAGCGGCGGCCTTGTCGGCGGCAGCCTTCTCCGCAGCCGCCTTGTCAGCCGCAGCCTTGTCGGCAGCGGCCTTGTCGGCAGCAGCCTTCTGCTCGGCGGCCTTGTCGGCAGCGGCCTTCTTCTCCGCAGCGGCCTTCTGCTCGGCGGCCTTCTTGGCGGCGGCGGCCTTGTCAGCGGCGGCCTTCGCGTCGGCGGCCTGCTTCGCGGCCTCCTGCTGGGCCTGCGCGCTCGCGCTGGCGACGGCGGCCTTGGCGTTGGGCTCGGCGACCGAGCTGCTCGCGCTGTTGCTCGGGAGGGCCACGGCCGCGGTGGCGGCCAGGCCGACGGCAGCGACGGAGGAGGCGATGGCGATGCCGCGCTTGCGCAGACTGATCTTGCGCAGGTTGAAGGAGGGCAAGGAAGGCATGGAAGAAGCTCTCAATCGGTTGGCTGGGCAGCCGGCCGACCTACGCCCGCAGCGCGGGACAGGTGCGCTGCGGAGTCGGACGGCGCCAGTGGCACGCCGGTTTCGGGCTGGTGCCGGACTGCGAGCGGCCCTGCGATTGCGGGGCCGACGTGACGACAACGCCATTGATAACAAGCCCGCCAGGCCAGATCAACGAGGCTTCTACTACCGGAGTCCGTAGTGGAACGACGTTCGCGCCCGCGCCGGACCGAGCCGCCATCACCCCGAAGTCACACCGAAGTCACCCGGCTCGACCCCACCGGAAGGGCGTGCAGATCGCGTAAGGCCTACGTGAAGGCAGTGGGTGCACTTCTCCCCAAAATGACCGATCGCCCCATCCATGCGGACGGGGCGATCGCCAAAGGGGCACAAACGATCAACTATCGGCGATAGTGGAACAGAAGCTCAGTGTGTCGCGGCTCACTCCGCGACCGCTCATTTGCGGTTGTCGCGGTACCGCTTGCCGAACCAGCCGAGCACGATCCCGACCAGGAGCATGACCGCGAGCATGACCCACATGGGCATGGTGACCGTGGACAGACCCCACAGGTGGATCTTCGCGCTGGCGGTGTTCATCAGGATGAACCAGACGGCCAGAATCGCGAGCACGGCGCTGATCACCGAGCGCGCGTTCACGGTGACGCCGGCGATCTTCCGCTCTGCCGTGGTGCTGCCCGAGGTCTTCGCCATGGGACAAGTCTCCGGCCGACGCCGTCGCCGCGCGCGCCGGAGCGGCCGAAAACGCCGAATGGGGGCGCGAGGACCAGGTCCTCGCGCCCCCCTTCGGGCGATCAGCGCTCCGTCAGCCTGGCGACCACGCCGAGCAGCAGCCGGACCCGCGCCCGCTCCAGCTCGTCCAGCGGCTCCAGGAGGCGGGACTGGACCTCCGTCACGCCGGGGGCCACCTCCTCCAGCAGCCGCGCGCCGGCGGGGGCCAGTGCCAGCAGGTTGCGACGGCCGTCCGAAGGGTCGCGGCGGCGCAGCACCAGGCCGCGTCGGACCAGGCGGCTGATCAGCTCCGCCATGGTGGCCTTGTCCAGGGAGGTCCGCTCGCCGACCGTGCGCTGGTCGATGTCGGGCTCCTCGGCGAGCGCGTCCAGCACCGCGTGCTGCGGTGCGGTGAGCTCGCCGGGGACCATCTCGGTCCAGAGCCGGGTGTGGACCTGCTGGGAGACCCGGATCAGGTACCCGATCACGCGTGGGGCGTCCAGCAGCGGACGGGCGTCCACCATGGTCTCCAGCGCCAGGTCCTCCATCCGGGCCATCCGGGCCAGAGCCATCATCAGCTCGGAGCGCTCCGCCTCGGTCAGTGGGACCAGCAGCTCGCGCTGGACCACCGCGACGCCTGCCGAGGCCGCGTTCATGACCTGCTCGCCGTGCGGCGAGAGGGTCAGCAGCTTGCGGCGGCCGTCGGCCGGGTCCCGGCGGCGCAGCACCAGGCCGCGTCGGACCAGGCGGCCGACCATCTCGGCCATGGTCGCCTTGTCCAGTGAAGCGCGCTCGCCCACCGTGCGCTGGTCCGCGCCCGGCTCCAGGGCCAGGGCGATCAGCGCCGCGTACTGCGGCGCGGTCAGCTCGGCTCCGACATGCTCGGTCCACAACCGGGTGTGGACTTGCTGGGCTATGCGGATCAGCTGCCCTGGCGACTGGGACAAGCGGATCGGCGTACCCGTCATGTCGATATCCCCCAGCACCATAGGACCGTCCTGATGTGTTCCACCGACGCAGCAGCCCTGTGGGTGGGCGCGTTCGGATGTGAGTCGGCGCGACCGTGGGCAGGTACCGTGTGGGGGTCCTGTGTACGGAATAATTCGGCCGGACAGCCTGCGGCTGCTGGCGGACACTATACAAACCAGACAGACCCGAGCGACATGCCCCAGAGACCTGCGATCCAATCGTGATCCGACCCGGTCGTGTGTGGTCGACTCAGATCGGTTGCAGGCCCCGTAGCAAAAGCTCGGCAAAGGCTGCGCCGATGGCCTCCTGGGTCAGCTCGCCGTCCGCGTGGTACCAACTCCCCAGATGGTGAACCCCGCCGAAGAACTGATGAGTCACCAGGTCAGCGGCGACGTCGCCGCGGAGGACGCCCTGGGCCTGTCCCTGCTCGATCAGGGCGCGGAACCGCTCGTGGTAGCGGCGGCGGTCCGCGCGGACCTGGGCCAGGCGGTCGGCCGGAAGCATGTGCATCGACCGCCAGGAGACCATCGCGTCGTCCAGGTGCTCCAGAGTGGACACCACGACGTCCGCCGCGGCCGCGCGCAGCCGCTCGGCGACGGGGCCCGGCCCCTCGGCGATCTCCACCAGCCGCTCGGACTGGACCGCGAGCAGCCGGATGTAGATCTGCTGGAGCAGGTCGTCCTTGGAGGCGTAGTAGTGGTACATCGCCCCCTTGGTGACACCTGCCAGCTCGACGATGTCCTGCACCGAAGTGGGCGCGAAGCCGCGCTCCGCGAAGAGGCGGCTGGCGGCGGCGAGCAGCCGCTCCTGGACGGGGACAGCCATGTCGACCCGGGCCATCGGCGTCCTCCCCTTCTCGTGTGCTGGTGTCAAGGTGTCGCGAGCCACTCTAGCCCACATACCTACTAGTCGGTATGGTGGCCGACATGACCACTCCGACGCCCCCAGGGCTGGATCTGGACCGGCTGCGCGACCGCCTCGGGACGGGCCCGCTGACGGCCGAGCTGATCTCCGGCGGCAAGTCCAATCTGACCTACCGGCTCACCGACGGCAAGCAGCGCTGGGTGCTGCGTCGGCCGCCGCTCGGACACGTGCTCGCCACGGCGCACGACATGGCCCGCGAGCACCGCGTGATCTCGGCGCTGGCGGGCACGGCGGTGCCGGTCCCCGGGGTGCACCTGCTCTGCGCGGACGAGGAGGTCGTCGGCGCGCCCTTCTACCTCATGGACGAGGTCGCCGGCACGGTCTACCGCACCGCCGAGGACGCTGCCGGGCTGGGCACGGAGCGCGCCCACGCGCTCTCCTTCCGCCTGATCGACGTGCTCGCCGAGCTGCACGCCGTCGACCCCGCGGCCGTCGGCCTGGCCGACTTCGGGCGGCCCGAGGGCTACCTGGAGCGGCAGGTCTCGCGCTGGCACCGGCAGTTCGAGGGCTCCCGAAGCCGCGAGATCCCGGGCCTCGAAGAACTCCAGCAGCGCCTGAGCGAGGGTGTCCCCGCGAGCCAGCGGGCCACGATCGTGCACGGCGACTACCGCCTCGACAACACCATCGCCGCGGACGACGACACCATCGCCGCCGTCCTCGACTGGGAGATGGCGACGCTGGGCGACCCGCTCGCGGACCTGGGCCTGATGAAGGTGTACTGGGACATCGCCGGACACCTGCCCGGCAACCCGGTCGCCGGAGCGGTCAGCCCCGAGCTCGGCTTTCCCCCCATGGCCGAGCTCGTCGACCGCTACGCGGCCACGACCGGCCTCGACGTGACCCCCCTCCCCTGGTACACCGCCTTCGCCCAGTACAAGCTGGCGGTCATCGCGGAGGGCATCCACTACCGCTACATCCAGGGCAAGACGGTCGGTGAGGGCTTCGCGCATCTGGGCGCGATGGTGCCGCCGCTGGTCGCCCTGGCCCTGGACACCCTGACGGGAAAGGTGGCCGACTGATGGACTTCCGCTACGACGAGCGCACCGTGGAGCTGCAGCAGCGCCTGCTGGCCTTCATGGACGAGTGCGTCTACCCCGCCGAGCCGGTCGCGGCGCGGCAGTTGCGCGAGGCCGCGAACATCTGGGAGCGTCCGGCGGTGATGGCCGAGCTCAAGGCGGAGGCCCGCAGCCGGGGGCTGTGGAATCTGTTCCTCCCCAACGCCGAGCACGGCGCGGGCCTGACCAACCTGCAGTACGCGCCGCTCGCCGAGATCACCGGCCGCAGCCCGCACCTGGCGCCGGAGGCGCTGAACTGCGCGGCCCCGGACACCGGCAACATGGAGGTACTGGCCGAGTTCGGCACCCCCGAGCAGCAGAAGCGCTGGCTGACCCCGCTGCTGGAGGGCGAGATCCGCTCCGCGTTCTGCATGACCGAGCCGGAGGTCGCCTCCTCCGACGCGGCGAACATCGCGACTCGGATCGAGCGCGACGGCGACAGCTACGTCGTCAACGGCCGTAAGTGGTGGTCCTCCGGTGCGATGAGCCCCGAGTGCGAGATCTTCATCGTGATGGGCCGGACCAACCCGGACGCGCCCAAGCACCAGCAGCAGAGCATGATCCTGGTCCCGCGCGACACCCCCGGCGTCGAGGTGAAGCGCGGCATGGAGGTCTTCGGCTACACCGACGGCGCGCACGGCGGCCACGCCGAGATCGTCTTCACCGACGTCCGCGTCCCGGCCGAGAACCTGATCGCGGGCGAGGGCCTCGGTTTCGCGATCGCGCAGGCGCGACTCGGCCCGGGCCGGATCCACCACTGCATGCGGCTGATCGGCATGGCCGAGCGGGCAGTCGAGCTGATGTGCCGTCGGGCCGTCTCGCGCAACGCCTTCGGCAAGCCGCTGGCCGAGCAGGGCGTGGTCCAGGAGTGGATCGCCGACTCGCGGGTGAAGATCGAGCAGCTGCGGCTGCTGGTGCTGAAGACTGCGTGGCTGATGGACACCGTCGGCAACAAGGGCGCCCACGCCGAGATCCAGGCCATCAAGATCGCCACCCCGGCGACGGTGGAGTGGATCCTCGACAAGGCGATCCAGGCCCACGGCGCGGCCGGCATCTCCCAGGACTACCCGCTGGCCCAGCTCTGGGCGGGGGCGCGGACGCTGCGCTTCGCCGACGGCCCCGACGAGGTCCACAAGCGGTCGCTTGCGCGCCGCGAACTCAAGCCCTACCTCGCCTGACTCCCCTCACCAACTCACCCTCAGGAGAACGCACCTCATGACCGAGCAGAACCGCGTCGCCATCGTCACCGGAGCCGCGCGCGGCATCGGCGCCGCCACCGCGATCCGCCTGGCCGCGGACGGCTTCGCCGTCGCGGTGATCGACCTCGAGGAGGCGGCCGGCAAGGACACCGTCGAGAAGATCACCGCGGCGGGCGGCCGCGCGATCGCCGTCGGCGCGGACGTCAGCAACGGCGAGCAGGTCGCCGCGGCGGTCGAGCGAGTAGCGGCGGAGCTGGGCGCGCCGACCGTCCTGGTCAACAACGCCGGCGTGCTGCGGGACAACCTGCTGTTCAAGATGTCCGAGACGGACTGGGACACCGTGATGAACGTGCACCTCAAGGGCGCGTTCCTGATGTCCAAGGCCTGCCAGAAGCACATGGTCGACGCCGGCTACGGACGCATCGTCAACCTGTCGTCGTCGAGCGCGCTGGGCAACCGGGGCCAGGCGAACTATTCCGCCGCGAAGGCGGGTTTGCAGGGCTTCACGAAGACGCTGGCCAAGGAGCTGGGCAAGTTCGGCGTGACGGCGAACGCGGTGGCGCCGGGCTTCATCGCGACGGACATGACGGCGGCGACGGCGGAGCGAGTCGGCATGGGCTTCGAGGAGTTCAAGGCGGCGGCGGCGAGCATGATTCCGGTGAACCGGGTGGGCGTCCCCGAGGACATCGCGCACACGGTCTCGTTCCTGGTGAGCGAGGGCGCGGGCTTCGTCTCCGGCCAGGTCGTCTACGTGGCCGGCGGCCCGCTCGACTAGCGGTTTTTGAGGGGCGCGGGGAACGGACAGGCTGTGCTTCTGCTGCCGCCTGTGGTTGCACCTCCAGGGGCGCGAGGAACTGCGCGACAAGCCACCCAGCCAGGTGGTTCGCCGAACGCGCAGGGCCATCCGCACGCCGGTGGTTGCTCGCGCAGTTCCCCGCGCCCCTAGAGGTACTGCAACTCCCTCTAATGCGAGAGGTGTTCCGTCCATGGACGATGGACTGCGTGGGGCGATCAGCGCTCTGTTGGAGAAGTACGATCCGGCGACGACACCCGTCGCGGACTTCCTCGGGGCGCGCTACGACGCCGGGTTGGCGTGGGTGCACTTTCCCGAGGGGCTCGGGGGCCGGTCGGCCCCCAGAGCGATGCAGCAGGAGGTGAACGAGGCCTTCGCCGCCGCCGGCGCGCCGACGCTCGACGCCGGGCGGCACGGCATCGGGCTGGGGATGGCCGCGCCGACCATCCTCGCGCACGGGAGTGACGCCGTGCGCCGCCGCTTCCTGCGGCCCCTGTGGACCGGGGAGGAGGTCTGGTGCCAGCTCTTCTCGGAGCCCGGCGCAGGTTCGGACCTCGCCGCGCTCGGGACGCGCGCCGTGCAGGAGGAGGGGACCGGCGACTGGATCGTCGACGGCCAGAAGGTGTGGACCTCCCTCGCCCACGAGGCCCAGTGGGCCATCCTCGTCGCCCGCACCGACCCCGACGTGCCCAAGCACCAGGGCATGACCTACTTCGTCTGTGACATGACCGCCCCCGGCGTCGAGGTCCGGCCGCTGCGACAGGCCACCGGCGAGGCGGAGTTCAACGAGGTCTTCCTCACCGGCGTGCGGATTCCCGACGCGCACCGGCTCGGCGCCGTCGGCGAGGGCTGGCGGGTCGCGCAGACGACGCTGATGAACGAACGGGTCGCCATCGGCGGCCACGCCGAGCCCCGCGAAGGCGGGCTGATCGGCGTCGTCGCGAACACCTGGCGCGAGCGCCCCGAGCTGCGCACCCCCGCCCTGCACGACGCCCTGCTGCGGCTCTGGGTCGACGCCGAGGCCGCGCGGCTCACCGGCGAGCGACTGCGGCAGCAGCTCGCCGCGGGCCAGCCGGGCCCGGAGGGCAGCGCGGCGAAGCTCGCGTTCGCGCAGCTGAACCAGCGGATCTCCGGCCTGGAGCTGGAACTGCTCGGCGCGGAGGGGCTGGAGTACGAGGACTGGTCGTTCCGCCGCCCCGCCCACCCTTCGATGATCGACGGCACCCCCGGCTATCGCTACCTGCGTGCCAAGGGCAACTCGATCGAGGGCGGCACCTCCGAGATCCTCCGCGGCATCATCGCCGAGCGCGTGCTGGGGCTGCCCCAGGAGATCCGGGTCGACAAGGACGTCGCATGGAAGGACCTGCCCCGATGACGACGACGACTGCTTTCCATTCGGGTGCTGCTGAGTCGGCCGACCTCGGCTACACCGAGGTCGAGGAGGAGCTGCGGGCCAACGTCCGTGCCCTGCTCGCCGCCCGCGCACCGATCAACGCCGTGCTGGCCCGGACCGAGCTCGCGCAGACCACCGACACCGAGCTGTGGCGCGCGCTCGCCGACGAGCTGGGCGTGACCGGGCTCGCCGTGCCCGAGGAGCTCGGCGGCGCGGGCGCGTCCTGGCGCGAGACCGCCGTCGTGCTGGAGGAGTTGGGCCGGGCCGTCGCGCCGGTGCCCTACTTCGGCAGCTGTGTGCTGGCGACCGCCGCGCTGCTCGCGCTCGGCGAGCGCGAGCAGCTGCCGCGGCTCGCCTCCGGCACGGCGATCGGCTCGCTCGCGGTGTCCTTCGCGACCGCGCCCGGCGCTCCGTTCCCCGGCACCGTGCACGCGAGCGACGACGGCCTGCTGACCGGCTCCGTCCGCCACGTGGCCGACGCGCTCGCCGCCGATGTGCTGCTCGTGCCGGCCGTCGGCGAGGACGGCGAACCGCGCCTCTATGCGGTGCAGCAGGCCGACGTCGAACCGATGGTCTCGCTCGACATGGCGCGGCAGCTCGCCGTGGTGACCCTCGACGTCGCGCCGGGACGGTTGCTCGCCTCCGGCGAGGAGGCGCGGCACGCGCTCGACGCCGCGCTGACCACGGGCGCAGCGCTGCTCGCCTCCGAGCAGCTCGGCGTCGCGGAGTGGGCGCTGACGACGACCGTCGCCTACGCCAAGGAGCGGCACCAGTTCGGCCGTCCCATCGGCTCCTTCCAGGCCGTCAAGCACCGGCTCGCCGACCTGTGGGTGCTCGTCGCCCAGCTCCGGGCCGTCGCCCGCAGCGGGGCCGACGCGGCGGCGCGCGGCTCCGCCGACCTGCCGCTGACCGCCGCGCTGGCGCAGGCGTTCGCGTCCGGCGCAGCCGTGACGGCGACCGAGGAGGCCGTGCAGTTGCACGGCGGCATCGGCTTCACCTGGGAGCACCCGGCTCACCTCTATCTCAAGCGCGCCAAGAGCGCGTCGCTGGCGCTCGGCACCCCGGACCGCCACCGGGCGCGGCTCGCGACCCTCGTCGACCTGCCCGCCTGACGCCCCGTCCCCTTCAAGGAGCACCCCCATGACAGATCCCTCCACCGAATCCGGCAAGGTCGCCCTCGTCACCGGCGCCAGCCGGGGCATCGGCTTCGCCGTGGCGCAGGCGCTCGTCGCGCGCGGCGAGCGCGTCGTGATCACCGGCCGGGACGCCGCCTCGCTCGACGCGGCGGTGGCGGAGCTCGGCGGCCCCGACGTCGCGCTCGGCGTCGCCGGGAAGAGCCACGACGCCGCCCACCGGGCCGAGACCGTCGAGCGGGCCGTCGCCGCCTTCGGGCGGATCGACCACCTGGTCAACAACGTCGGCACCAACCCGGCCTTCGGCTCGATGGTCGAGCTGGACCTGAACGTCGCTCGGAAGATCCTGGACATCAACCTGGTCGCCACCCTCGGTTGGGTGCAGCTCGTCCACGCCGCCTGGCTGCGCGAGCACGGTGGGGCGATCGTCAACGTCTCCTCGATCAGCGCGCTGGGTCCCGCGCCCGGCATCGGGATGTACGGGGCGAGCAAGGCGGCCATGGTCCAGCTGACGCAGCAACTCGCCTACGAGCTCGCACCGAACGTCCGGGTCAACGCCGTCGCGCCGGCCGTCGTGCGGACCAAGTTCGCCGAGGCGCTCTTCGCGGGACACGAGGAGCAGGTCGTCAAGAGCTACCCGCTGGGCCGTCTCGGCGAGCCCTCGGACATCGGCGGCGCGGTCGCGTTCCTGCTCTCCGAGCAGGCCGCGTGGATCACCGGGCAGACCCTGGTGCTCGACGGCGGACTCTCCCTCGGCGCCGGTCTGGCCTGAATACCACGCATTACCGCCCGGTGCGGCTGAATTCACATCTGTTGCACCGGGCAGCATTCCTGAATGCTGTGGAGCAGGCGGGGAGCGGCCCCGGATTCCCGCAATCCGACCCGGTCAAACCGGTGTGGGAACAGAGATGAGGCAGATCACACCGCCTCGCGATAAACCGCGGATATTTATTCGGATCCGACAATCCACCAGGTCACATCGTTGTCACGAAGGCGACCTCTCCGGCGGAGTTGAAGAGGAAACACTGTAACGTCGAAGGGGTGCGTAACCAGAGGAGCGACGTCGCCCTGCTCGAACGAGCGGAGCGGCCGAAGCAGCGAGCCGCCGAGGAGCCGCCCAGCAGAGAGCGCTGGCGGCCGCTCAGCCGCACCCACAAGATCCTCTTCGCCTCCACCGCCGTCGCCTACGTCACGGTGATCGTCGCGGTCTTCACCACCTCCCGGCTGGTCGTGCTCGACTGGTCGGTGATGGCCTTCAAGCCCTACGAGCACTGGCCCGCGCTGGAGAGCTTCCTCAACTACTACGTCATATCCGGGCAGCGCGGCCCCTCCGCCATCGTCGTCTCGATCTGGCTGGGCTGGCGCTGCTGGCGCACGAAGTCGATGCGGCCGCTGCTGGTGCTCGGCGTGGCCCTGGTCCTGCTGAACATGTCCGTCGGGGCCGTCAAGATAGCCACGGGCCGTCTCGGCCCGCACTACGCACACGTCTACGGTTCCAACGAGATCTTCCTCGGCGGCGGCATATTCCCGTCGGGACACACCGCGAACGCCGTGGTGACCTGGGGGGTCGTGGCCTATCTGGCCATGCGCTGGCGTCGCACCGGCGCCGTCCTGGCCGGCTGGATGGGCTTCTCCGTCGGCGCGACCACCGTCTACCTCGGCACCCACTGGGTGACCGACGTGCTGGCCGGCTGGGCCGCCGGGGCCCTGGTACTGCTGGCCCTCCCGCTCTTCGAGCCGATCATCACCAGCGCCGACGACCGGCTGCGCCGGGCCTGGACCGAGCGCCGGTCGCTCTACCGCCCCGCCTCCCGTCGCTCCGTCTCCCGCCCCGAGCCGGCCTGGCTCTCGCGCCGCGAGGAGCAGGAGGCGCTGGCGCGGGCCGCCGCCTCCCCGCAGTCGAAGAGGGCGGCGACCGTCCCCGCGCCGCGTGATCTCCGTCACCAGACGAAGCGCACGATCCCGATCGTCTTCTAACGCGCCTAACGTGCCGCGACGGCCTGCTTGATGAGCGTCTTACCGAAATCGCGCATCAATCCGGTGCCGCTGTGGGCCTCGTCCATGATGTCGACGAAGGCGTCGACGAAGCGGTCCACCTCGGCCTCACCGATCGTCAGCGGCGGAATCAGCTTGATGACTTCCAGGTGGTCGCCGGAGACCTGGGTCAGAATCCTGTGCCTGTGCATCAGCGGCGCGACCACCATCTGCGCGAAGAGACCCTTACGGGCGGCCTGCAGCGCCGTCCAGCCGGTCCGCAGCTTCAGTGACTGCGGGCGGCCGAACTCGATGCCGATCATCAGGCCCCGGCCGCGCACGTCGGCCAGCATCTCGTACTGGGGCTTCAGCGCCGTCAGCCGCTCCCGGAAGAGGTCGCCCACGCGGCGGGCGTTGGCGACGACCTGCTCCTCCTCGAAGACGTGCAGGGTGGCCAGCCCGGCGGCCATGGCCTGCGCGTTCGAGCCGAAGCTGGCGGAGTGGACCAGGACCCGGTCCATCGAGGAGTAGACCTTCTCGAAGATCCACTCCTTGCCCAGCGTCGCGCCGACGGGGACGTAGCCGCCGGAGAGCGCCTTGGCCACGCAGACCAGGTCGGGCTCGACGCCCGCCTCGTGCTGGTAGGCGAAGAAGTCGCCGGTGCGGCCGAGGCCGGTCTGCACCTCGTCGGCGATCAGCAGCGCCTTGTGCTTGTGCAACAACTCCTGCGCGGCGCGCAGGTAGCCGTCCGGGGCGGCGAGCACGCCCTTGCCCTGGATCGGCTCGACGATGAGCGCGGCGACGTCGCCCTTCTTCAGCTCGCGTTCCAGCGCGCCGAGGTCGCCCAGCGGGATCGCGGTGTCGGGCAGCAGGGGGGCGAAGCCCTTGCGGAAGCCGTCCTCGCCGTTGACCGAGAGCGATCCTGTGGTCAGCCCGTGGAAGGCGTGGTCGCAGAAGAGGACGCGCGGCTTGCCGGTGGCGTAGCGGGCGAACTTGAGCGCCGTCTCGACCGCCTCGGTGCCGCTGTTGCCGAAGAAGACCCGGTCAAGGTGCGGCGCATAGGAGAGCAGCTTCTCGGCCAGCAGGCCCGGCAGGGGCTGGCAGTCGAAGCGGGTCAGGTCGGCCAGCTCCAGGTCCATCACCTGACGCACCGCCTGGCGCACGACGGGGTGGTGTCGTCCGAGCGCGAAGATGCCGAAGCCGGCCAGCATGTCGAGGTAGTCGTTGCCCTCGGCGTCGTAGAAGTAGGCGCCCTTGGCGTGCTCGTAGACCTTGTCGAAGCCGATGGTGTGCAGCATCCTCGGCAGCTGGTGGTTCAGGTACTCGGCATGCAGGCGGTAGCGTTCGGCGCCGCGCTCGATCAGCAGCGCCTCCAGGTCGAAGGCCGACGACGTCGTGCCGGTCTCTGTCTCAGCTGCCACGGTGCTGGTCCCCTCCAACGAAGTCGGACGTCAGACTGTCTGTCGTGATGTAGGTGGTGCCCGTCACCAGGCCGATGGCCTTGGCGAAGGCGGCGGTCTGGGCGGCGATGCCAGGACCGGTCAGACCGATCTCGTCCAGGATCTCACCCCGCGCGGCGTGGTCCAGGAAGCGCTGCGGAATGCCGAGTTCGCGCGTCGGCACGTCCAGGTCGGCGTCGCGCAGCGCCTGGGCGACAGCGGCGCCCACGCCGCCGACGCGGCCGCTGTCCTCCACCGTGACCACGAGGCGGTGCCGGGCGGCCAGCTCGGTCAGCGCAGGGTCGACGGGCTTGACCCAGCGCGGGTCCACGGCCGTCGCCCCCAACCCTTCGGCGGTGAGCAGCGCCGCCGCGTCGAGGCAGGCGGAGGCCATCGTCCCGACGGCGACCAGCAGCACCTCGGGCGCGCGCCCGACCGGGCCGGTGCGCAGCAGCACGTCGACGCCGCCGACCCGCTCGACCGCCGGGATCGGCGGGCCGACCTCGGCCTTCGGGAAGCGGACCACGGTCGGGGCGTCGGCCACGTCGAGGGCTTCGCGCAGTTCGGCGCGGAGCTGGTCCGCGTCGCGAGGCGCGGC
The DNA here is from genome assembly GCF_041262525.1 of Streptacidiphilus sp. MAP12-20. Classification (NCBI taxonomy): domain Bacteria; kingdom Bacillati; phylum Actinomycetota; class Actinomycetes; order Kitasatosporales; family Streptomycetaceae; genus Streptacidiphilus; species Streptacidiphilus sp. MAP12-20. The sequence continues at coordinate 74,828 of NZ_JBGCCK010000007.1, read as the reverse complement.
GATGCGCAGGCCGGGGACGACCTGGAGGATGGAGAGGTCCCACATGCCGTTGTGGGACGCACCGTCGGTGCCGGTGACACCGGCCCGGTCGAGCACGAAGGTGACGCCGCAGCGGTGCAGCGCGCAGTCCATCAGGACCTGGTCGAAGGCCCGGTTGAGGAAGGTCGCGTAGACGGCGACGACGGGGTGCAGGCCACCCGTCGCGAGCCCGGCGGCGGAGACGGCGGCGTGCTGTTCGGCGATGCCGACGTCGTAGATCCGGTCGGGGAACTCGCGGGAGAAGGCCTGCAGCCCGACCGGCGCGAGCATGGCGGCGGTGATCGCCACGACGTCCTCGCGCTCGCGCCCGACCGCGACCATCTCCTTGCCGAAGACGGAGGTCCAGGAGACCCCGGAGGAGGGCCGCAGCGGCTCACAGGTGATCGGATCGATCGCGCCGACCTGGTGGAAGTGGTCCGCCTCGTCCAGCTCGGCGGGCCGGTAGCCGCGGCCCTTCTCGGTCAGGCAGTGCACGATGACCGGCCCACGGAAGCCGCGCGCTCGGCGCAGAGCCGATTCGAGTGCGGTGGTGTCGTGGCCGTCGATGGGGCCGATGTACTTGAGGCCGAGGTCCTCGAACATGCCCTGCGGGGCGGTGGCGTCCTTGAAGCCCTTCTTCGCGCCGTGCAGGGCGTCGTAGATCGGACCGCCGACAACGGGCGTGCGCTGCAGGGTGCCCTTGCCCCAGGAGAGGAAGCGCTCGTAACCCTGGGTGGTGCGCAGGGTGGCGAGGTGGTTGGCGAGGCCGCCGATGGTGGGCGCGTAGGAGCGCTCGTTGTCGTTGACGACGATGATGACGGGCCGGTCGTGCGCCTCGGCGATGTTGTTCAGCGCCTCCCAGGCCATGCCGCCGGTGAGCGCGCCGTCGCCGATGACGGCGACGACGTAGCGGTCACCGCGGCCCTGGAGTTGGTTCGCCTTGGCCAGGCCGTCGGCGTAGCCGAGGACGGTGGAGGCGTGGGAGTTCTCGATGACGTCGTGTTCGGACTCGGCGCGGGAGGGGTAGCCGGAGAGACCGCCCTTGGATTTGAACCGGTCGAAGTCCTGACGGCCGGTGAGCAGCTTGTGCACGTAGGACTGGTGTCCGGTGTCGAAGAGGATCCGGTCGGCGGGCGACTCGAACACCCGGTGCAGGGCGAGCGTGAGCTCGACGACACCGAGATTCGGCCCGAGGTGACCGCCCGAACGGGTGACGGCGTCGATGAGGAACTCACGGATCTCCTCGGCGAGACGCGGAAGTTCGCTGGGCGGCAGCAGACGCAGGTCACGCGGGCTGCGGATGGACTCCAACAGTGACATTCGCTCCTACCTTTCGTTGCAACTTCGCTCTACCTGGGAGGGTGGCTTGTCGCGCCCGCAGTTGATCAAGCAGGGCCTCGCGCCCCTCAGCTGGTTGCCACAACTGTCGGTGTCCCGGTTTCCGTCATCTGCTCGGCGAGCTTCAGCGCCTCCTCGATCAGGGTCTCGACGATCTTCGACTCCGGCACGGTCTTGATGACCTCGCCCCGCACGAAGATCTGGCCCTTGCCGTTGCCCGACGCCACGCCCAGGTCCGCCTCGCGCGCCTCGCCCGGACCGTTCACCACACAGCCCATCACCGCGACGCGAAGCGGCACCTCCATGCCCTCGAGCCCGGCGGTGACCTCCTCGGCGAGCTTGTAGACATCCACCTGGGCGCGCCCGCAGGACGGGCAGGAGACGATCTCCAAGCCGCGCTTGCGCAGGCCCAGCGACTCCAGGATCTGGTTGCCGACCTTGATCTCCTCCGCCGGGGGCGCCGACAGCGAGACGCGGATCGTGTCGCCGATGCCCTCGGCCAGCAGCGCGCCGAACGCCACCGCCGACTTGATCGTGCCCTGGAACGCCGGACCGGCCTCGGTCACACCCAAATGCAGCGGGTAGTCACACGCCGCCGCGAGCTTGCGGTACGCGGCCACCATCACGACCGGGTCGTTGTGCTTGACCGAGATCTTGATGTCGCGGAAGCCGTGCTCCTCGAACAGCGAGCACTCCCACAACGCCGACTCCACCAGCGCCTCCGGCGTCGCCCGGCCGTACTTCTCCAGCAGCCGCCGGTCCAGCGAGCCCGCGTTCACGCCGATCCGGATCGGGACCCCGGCGTCACCGGCGCGCTTCGCGATCTCCTTGACCTGGTCGTCGAACTGCCGGATGTTGCCCGGGTTCACCCGGACCGCCGCGCAGCCCGCCTCGATCGCCGCGAAGACGTACTTCGGCTGGAAGTGGATGTCCGCGATCACCGGGATCTGCGACTTCTTCGCGATGATCGGCAACGCGTCCGCGTCGTCCTGCGACGGGCAGGCCACCCGCACGATCTGACAGCCCGACGCGGTCAGCTCCGCGATCTGCTGCAGCGTCGCGTTCACATCCGAGGTGAGGGTCGTCGTCATCGACTGCACCGAGATCGGCGCACCGCCGCCGACCGGCACGTTTCCCACCATGATCTGACGGCTGATCCGCCGGGGCGCGAGCGGCTCCGGCGGCAGAGACGGTATTCCGAGAGAGACGGCGGTCATGGCGGAACTCCTCAGCAGAATTGCGGATGCCAGGTCGCGAGCACCAGGCCGACCTGCTTGAGCGCGCGCAGCGCGCGGGGGCCGTTCACCAGCGTGGCCGGGCGGGCCAGTTCGTACTCGGGCGTGTCGACGACGACGCGGACCGCCACCAGCGGCACGCCGCTCGGTGTCAGTTCCCGCGCCACGCGGAACGCCGCGGCGGTCTCCATGTCGACGCAGGTCACGCCCGCGTCGGCGAGACGCCCGCGCTCCGGGCCACGCACGACGTGGTCGCTGGAGTACAGCACGCCTTCGTGCACGGCCAGGCCGGCGGCGCGCAGCGCGTCCACGGCCCAGTCGCGGTCCGTGCCTGACGCCGCCACTCCACGATCGTCGCGCACCTCCGTGGCGATCACGACGTCACCGGGCCGTATTCCGGGAACCACGGATGCGCCGAGGCCCGCGAAGACGATTCCGGACGGCGCGTGCGCCCGTTCGGCGAGCGCGCGGCGCATCGCGCGCTCCGCCCGTTCCGGGCCCATGCCGGTGCGCACCGGCCGCGCCTCCCGCAGCGCGCGCGCCTCGATGCCGAGGGCGCACGCCACGAGCGGCGCGCCGGGCTCTGATCTCACCGTGGTCTCACCGCAACCGCCGCCCGGCGAGGGACGGCAGCAGTCGGCGCGGGGTCGGGGCCTCCTGCGGGCCGCCGGTCGGGGCGGGGAGGCCGGGTCGCGCGCCCGCGTCCGCCTCGCTCGGCGTCAGGTGCGGGGTGCCGTACAGGTAGCGGCCGAGCGCGGTGACCGGGAAGACCAGCCGGTAGAGGTTGTAGTTGATCGAGAAGTCCCACGGGAAGCCCGTCCCGGTGAACTCCGGCTCGTCCCACGTCCCCTCGGGCAGCTGCGTCTCCGCGAGCCAGCGCACGCCGCGGTCGACGTGACTGCCGCTCTCCCCCGCCGCGAGCAACGCCATCAGCGCCCAGGCGGTCTGCGAGGCGGTCGAGGTGCCCCGGCCGGCCCAGGACTTGTCCTGGTAGGAGCGCATGTCCTCGCCCCAGCCGCCGTCGGAGTTCTGCTTCTCCTCCAGCCAGGCCACCGCGCGGCGGATCGACTGGTGCTCTGTCGGCACCCCCGCCGCGACGAGCGCGGGGAGCACCGAACCGACGCCGTAGACGTAGTTGGTCCCCCAGCGGCCGAACCAGGAGCCGTCCTCCTCCTGCTCCTTGAACAGCCACTCGATCCCGCGCCGGGTGCGGGGGTCGTTGGCCTTGCCGTCGGCGGCCAGCATCTCCACCACGTGCGCGGTGACGTCCGCCGAGGGCGGGTCGACGACCTCGCCGAAGTCGCAGAACGGCAGCTTGTTCGGCAGAGTGCTGGTGTTGTCGACGTCGAAGGCGGCCCAGGCGCCGTTCTTGGACTGCATGCCGAGCACCCAGTCGATGCCGCGTCGCGTCGCGGCCGCCATCCGGCCTGGCTCGGTGTGGGCAACCCGGCGCAGCGCGAGCACGACCTCGGCCGTGTCGTCGATGTCCGGGTAGTTGTCGTTGTCGAACTCGAAGGCCCAGCCGCCGGCCGGCAGGCCGGGCCGCTGGACGGCCCAGTCGCCGCGGCGCAGCACCTCCTCGCCCAGCAGCCAGTCCGCGGAGCGCACCAGCGCCTCGTGGTCCGCCGGGAGTCCGGCATCGGCCAGGGCGGTGAGCGCCAAGCAGGTGTCCCAGACCGGCGACTGGCAGGCCTCGATCCAGCGGTGGCCCTCGTTGGTGTGCACGGTGAAACGGTCGAAGGCGGCCAGACCCGCCTTCATCACCGGGTGGTCCAGGTCGTAGCCGAGCAGGTGCAGTGCGATCAGCGAATACACCGCCGGAGGCTGGATTCCGCCCCAGCAGCCGTCCGCCTCCTGGCGCTCCACGATCCACCGGCCGGCCTGCTGCAGCGCCAGTCGGCGCAGCGACTTGACCGGCATCTTGTGGTAGTAGTGCAGCGCCTTGTCGAGCCGGACGAAGAAGCCGTCCCAGGTGTAGGCGGGCGCGACCGGGCGGGCGCGGTAGGGGTTCGCCGGGTCGGTGTGCAGCTCCTCGAGCTCGAACGGCCCCTTGCGGACCGGCCGGTGGGCCGAGACGACGGTGAGCGGCACGATGGTCTGGCGGGCCCAGCAGCCGAAGGAGTAGATGTTCAGGGGGAAGCCGCGCGGCAGGAAGATGACCTCCGGCGGCAGCTCCGGCAGCCGCTCCCAGGGCCACCAGCCGAAGAGCGCGAGCCAGATCCTGGTGAAGACGCGGGTGGACGCGATGCCGCCCTGCTCGCGGATCCAGCGTGAGGCGCGCTTCATGTGCGGCGCCTCCGGGTCGTCCCCGGCGAGCTTGAGCGCGACATAGGCCTCGACCGTGGTGGACAGCTCCGAAGGACCGCCGTAGAAGGTGGCCCAGGTGCCGTCCGCCCCCTGCTGCGAACGGATCCAGTCTGCGGTCGCGCGCGTCTGTTCCTCGGTGCGGATGCCGAGGAACTGACGGAGCAGCAGGTCCTCGGCGTCCATGGTGACGTTGGTCTCCAGGTTGCCCTTCCACCAGCCGGCCTCGTCCTGGAGGCCCAGCAGGTGGGCGGTGGCCGCCTCCAGCGTCCTGCGGGCGACGGCCTTGGTGTCCGTCTGCCCGGCTTCGTCATCCGTGACGTGCTCCGTGTCGTTCTCCCCCGTGGTGGTGCTCTCCGCGGCCGGCTCTGCTTCGTACTGTGGGTCGAGCCGGCCGTCCGCGGATGCTGTCATCTCGTCACCTCTCCCTGACCACAACGAACTCCGCGAGCGCGGCGAACTGCGCCCGCACCTCCGTCGACATGGCGACCTCGTCCAGCGCCGCCAAGGCCGTGCTGTGCTGGCGGCGGGCCTCCTCCGCCGTCCAGGCGCGGCCGCCCGCCTCCTCGATCAGCGCCGCGCGCACCGCGAGTTGTTCCTCGTCCTCGTGGCCGCGGCCCTCCGGGTCGGCCAGCAGCTCCGCGAGACGGAGCGAGGCCTTGTTGCCTTCGGCGAGGGCGGCCGAGACCGGCAGGGACTTCTTGCGCTGGCGCAGGTCGCCGAAGTTGGGCTTGCCGGTGACCTCCGTCTCGCCCCAGATGCCGAGCAGGTCGTCCACGGCCTGGAAGGCGAGGCCGAGGTGGTAGCCGTAGCACTCCAGCGCGTCGGCGGAGGCGTCGTCGATACCGGCCAGCACGGCGCCGATGGAGGCCGAGACGGCCAGCAGCGCGCCGGTCTTGTTGCCCTCCATCTCCAGGCACTCGGCGACCGAGACCCGGTCGCGGTGCTCGAAGGAGAGGTCCTGCGCCTGGCCGTCGATCAGCTTGCGGGTGGCGATGGTGAGCCGCTGCACGGCACGGCCGGCGTCGACCGCCGAGGCGGTGCCGTGGCCGGGGGCCTCCAGCAGGATCTCGTTGGCCAGGGCCATCATCGCGTCGCCGACCAGGATCGCCTGGGCCGGGCCGAAGACCGTCCAGACCGTGGCGCGGTGGCGGCGGGTCTCGTCGCCGTCCATCAGGTCGTCGTGGAGCAGCGAGAAGTTGTGCACCAGCTCCACCGCGACGCCGCCGGGGACGCCGACGGCGGCCGGGGCGCCGGCGGCGCGGGCGGAGAGCAGCGCGAGCGCCGGCCGGACGGCCTTGCCGCTGTCGGCGTTGGTCGGCAGTCCCTCGGCGTCCGTCCAGCCGAAGTGGTAGGCGGAGACGGCGTCCATGGGCGGGGCGAGCCGGGAGACCGCCTCCCTGAGCACGGGGGTGCACAGGGTCCTGCCATGATCGAGCAGGGACAGCACGTCGACTGCCTCCACCGTCGGTGCCTGATCGGGGCGCGCTACCACGCTGGTTCCCTCTCCGTTCGCTCTGCTGTGTCGGGTCTGTCCGGCGGAAGTCCGGCCGAGCCGTGTATCGGTCCGTCGTTGAGTCATCGCGGCGTCGGTCATCGCAGCTCTCCCAGCACGCTTCGGGCCGCTGCGGTTCCGCTGCGCACGGCGCTTTCCATGGTCGCGGGCCAGCCGGTGGCGGTCCACGAGCCGGCCAGGTGCACGCCCGGCGTCCGCGTCCGCGCGCTTGGGCGCAGCCGGGCGGTGCCCGGGGCGGGCGCGAAGGTGGCGGTGCGCTCTCTGGTCACGAAGAACTCGGTGACCTCGGCCTGCCGCGCCTTGGGCAGCAGCCGCTCCAGGGCCGGGACGTAGCGCTGCCGCAGCACGGAGACCGGCAGGTCGATCTCGGCCTGCGCGGCGGACTGGGAGAGCGCGACGTACTGGCCTGGCCCTTGCAGGCCCGAGTGCGGGGTGCGGTCGAAGACCCACTGGACCGGCGAGCCGAGCGCGGCCAGGAAGGGCCGGTCGAGCACCGGGCGGTCGTAGACGACGTGCACGTTGAGGATCGGCGCGTAGCCGAGCTCAAGGAGCGCGTCCGGCTCGTCGAGGCTGCCGGGCGGGAGCAGCGCGTGCGCGGCGTCCTGGGGGACGGCGAGCACCAGCGCGTCCAGGTCGGCGAAGGTCTCCGCGCCGCCTTCGAGGCGTTCGCCCTCCAGCTGCACCGTGTGGCGTCCGGCGCCGTCGCCGGAGGGCTTGACCTCGACGGCCCGGGCGCGCAGCAGCACCCGCACGCCGGCGCGGTCGAGCGCCGCGCGCGCCATGTCGTCGTGGATCCGGCCCAGCGGGACGCGGGCGAAGCCGATGTCGGAGGCCCCCGGCTCGGAGAGCAGGCCGGTCTTGAACACCATCGCGGCCAGCGCGAGTGAGGACTCGTCGGCCGTGGCGTTGAGCGTGGCGACGCCGACCAGGTCCCACAGTGCCTCTATGGCGCGCGGGGACTGGCCGTGCTCGCGCAGCCAGTCGCCGAAGGAGCGCTGGTCGAGCGCCGGGTCGGCGAGGTCGAGCCGCTTGAGCGCGAGCGCGGCCTTACCGGTGGCGGCGCGCTCGGCGAAGCTCAGGTGCGGGTAGCTCACCAGGCCGCGGCCCAGGTGCAGAGGCACGGGCAGCGGGTCGCGGCGGATGCTGCCGGCCCGGCCGGTGTTGACGTCGCGGACCGGCACGTCGAGGCGCGGCTGGAGCCAGACCTCGTCGCGCACACCGAGGCGCTGCAGCAGGCCGCGGTAGGCGGTGCAGCAGCGCAGGAAGACGTGCTGGCCGTTGTCGACCGTGAGCGCGCCGCGCTGGAAGGAGAAGGCGAGGCCGCCGAGCCGGGGCCGGGCCTCGGCGAGGGTGACCGCCAGGCCCGCGTCGGCGAGACGCAGCGCGGCGGTGATGCCGGCCAGCCCGCCGCCGATCACCAGCGCCCTGCGTGTGCTCGCCTTGCCTGTGTCAGAACGCCCGCTCACCGGAGCCACCCCCCTTCCTGGTCCCGTACCAGCCGCGACGCACCGCAGCGACCAGTGGTTCCCCACCGGATCGGGCGGGCAAACAGGAACGACACGAACGGACGGTCCTTCAAGAGGTACGCCCTCCCACCAGGCCGGACAGTGCTACATAGGCCTTCTCCCAGCCGGGGAGCGAGACCCGGCCGCGCAGCACCGCCTCGGGTTCGGCGGCGATCCGGCCGAGCACCCGGTGGTAGATGCCGGCCATGGCGCCGACGCAGGCGCGGCTGCGCCGGTCGAGCATCGGCAGCAGGCGCAGGCCCTCGTCGAAGTACTCCTGGGCGCGGCGCGCCTCGAACAGCACCAGGCCGCGGAAGTCGGCCGTCGCGGGCGGCGTGGCGAGGCCGAAGCCCTCCTCGCAGCCGAACCGGGCCAGGTCCTCGGACGGCAGGTAGATCCGGCCGATGGAGGCGTCCTCGCGGACGTCGCGCAGGATGTTGGTGAGCTGGAGCGCGAGACCGAGGGTGTCGGCGTACTCGGCGCCGCGCTTCGGGTCGGTGCAGCCGAAGACGGCGAGCGAGAGGCGGCCGACGGTGCCGGCCACGCAGCGGCAGTACAGGCGCAGCTGGTCGAAGGTGGCGTACTCGGTGCCCCGGACGTCCATCTCCATGCCGTCGATCAGCTCGTCGAAGGCGTCCAGCGGGATCGGGAAGAGGCCGCAGCTGTGGGCCAGCGCGACCTTCACCGGGTCGGTGTCCTCCGACTCGACGGAGCCCTCGCGGATCTCGTCCAGCAGCGCGCGGGTGCGGCCGAGCTCCTCGAACTTGCGCGCCTCGGACCAGCCGCCGTCGCCGATGTCGTCGATCCGACGGGCCAGGGCGTAGATCGCGGACATGGCCTGGCGCTTGGCCTGGGGCAGCAGCCGGATCCCGTAGGAGAAGTTCTTGGCCTGGCTCCCGGTCACCGCCTCGCAGTACTGGTAGGCCGCTGCCACCTGTGGTGACAGCGGCTCCAGCGCCGTGCGTGCCCCGTTGATCTGCGGACTCACCTCGTGCCTTTCACATCATTGCTTTGACCAGCATCCGTCTTTCCAGCGCTGCGCTGTCCATCCTTGCGCTGTCCATCCTTGCGCCGCCCGGGCTGCTTCGCCGGGAGCAGCGTGGCCGGGAGCAGCGCCCCGGCCACCTCGCGGAGCAATCGGCCCTTGCCGGCCTTGGGCGAACCGGCCAGCACGTCGTAGCCGGCCGCCTCGACCGCGCCGAGCGCGGCGTAGCCGCCCGCCGAGAAGCCCGCGAGCAGCAGCCGGAGCCGGCCGCTCACCGAGGCGAGCAGCGGCGTGCCCTCGTCCAGCAGGGCGCGGGTGCGCTCCGCCTCGTACATGATCAGGCCGCGCAGCGCCGTGCCGGCGCGGGCCGCGTCGAGGTCCTGCTCGGTGACGCCGAAGCGCTTCATGTCCCGCGCCGGGAGGTACACGCGGCCGCGGGCACGGTCCTCGGCGACGTCCTGCAGGTGTTCGACGACCTGGAGGCCGCTGCAGACCGCGTCGGACCAGCGCAGCCGCTCGGGCGTCGCCAGACCGGCCAGCTGCAGCACCAGGCGGCCGACCGGGTTGGCCGAGAGCTCGCAGTAGGCCATCAGGTCGTCGAAGGTCTCGTAGCGCGCGACGTGCTGGTCGACTCGGTTGGCCTCGATCAACGCGCGGAAAGGCTCGACGGTGAGCCCGTGCCGGTCGATGACGGGCACCAGCGCGGCGATCAGCGGGTGGCGCGGCCCGACGGCCCCGGGCGTGCCGAGGACCGCCTCGAACGCGGCGTCGACGTCCGCGTCCAGGGCGTCGAGCAGAGCCAGCCGGAAGGCGGTGTCCGCCTCGCTGCCGGGCTCGGCCTCGGCCCCGGGCTCCGGATACGCCACGCCGAGCAGCTCGGCGGTGCCGCGCGGGTCGGGCAGATCGCCGTCGCCCGCGTCGTCGACCAGGCGGGCGAAGCCATAGACGGCCATCAGCCCCTGGCGCATGGCCGGGGGCAGGAAGAACGGGGCGACGGGGAAGTTCTCCCTCGCCGCCTTGTCGAGCACTGCGCCGGAGGAGCCCGCCGGGGACTCCCCGACTGCCTGCCCCTCGGACGTCTGTTCACCGGACTGCTGCCGACGCACCGTCATGACCGCCACCCCCCCGTTCTACACCGATCTTGACAAGCTGCCCACAGGGGACACGCCTTCGTGCCCTGCCGCCGCCGCGTCGCCCCAGCGCAGCGACCCCATGGATCTTGCTCGTAGCCTATGACCCGCAGCCTACGTCCCCATACCGTCAGCCGCCGCGGAGGGTGGTCGCGGCGGCTGTCGGATCGTTATGGATGGTCTGCGGACGGTCCGTACCGGAAGCGGATCAGCGCTTGCTCGTCCAGGCCTCGTACTCCTTGACGACGTCCTCGGTGGGACCGTCGGCGCGGATCACGCCGTGCTCCAGCCAGATGGTCCGGTTGCAGACCTCCCGGATGGCGGAGTTGCTGTGCGAGACCAGGAAGACCGTCCCGGCCTCCTTGCGCAGCTCGCGGATGCGATCCTCGCTGCGCTTGCGGAAGGCCGCGTCGCCGGTGGACAGCGCCTCGTCGATCAGCAGCACGTCGTGGCTGCGCGCCGCCGAGATCGCGAAGCGGAGCCGGGCGCCCATGCCGGAGGAGTACGTGCGCATCGGCAGCGAGATGAAGTCGCCCTTCTCGTTGATGCCCGAGAAGTCGACGATGTCCTGGTACTTCTCGCGCACCTCGGCGTAGCTCATGCCCATGGCCAGGCATCCCAGGACGACGTTGCGCTCGCCGGTGAGGTCGTTCATCAGGGCCGCGTTGACGCCCAGCAGGGAGGGCTGGCCGTCGGTGTAAATGGAGCCCTCGGCCGTCGGGAGCAGGCCGGCGATGGCCGCGAGGGTGGTGGACTTGCCGCTGCCGTTGGAGCCGATCAGGCCGATCGCTTCGCCCTTGTACGCGGTGAAGCTGATGCCTCGGACCGCGTGCACCTCGGTCAGCGCCGGGGACGCCTTGCGCTTGACGATCCGGGACAGCGCCGAGGTGGCCGAGCCCTTGCCGGCGCCGGCGCCGTAGACCTTGTACACGATGTGGACGTCGTCGACGATCACCGTGGGGATCTTCTCGGTGGGCGCGGGCGGCGGTCCCTGCGGGTCCAGCACCTGGTCCATCGTCTGCTGATCATCCACGGCCGTACTCCTGCTCCGCCTTCCAGAAGAAGACATATCCGCCGAGACCGGCGATCAGTGCCCAGGCTACGGCCATCGGCCACACATGGTGCGGCAGACTGCTCGCCGGGACGGTGTCGATCAGCGCGTAGCGCATCAGCTCGATGTAGATCAGTGCGGGGTTGGCCTCGAGCACGGTGGACGCCCAGTGCGGCAGCTTCTCCGACACCGTGGCGACGCTCCAGAAGACACCGGACATGTACATCCAGGTGCGGATCAGGAACGGCATCAGCTGAGCCATGTCGGTGGTCTTGGCCCCGATCCGGCCCATGAACATCGCCAGACCGGCGTTGAAGACGGCCTGGAGCAGCAGCACGGGCACCATCAGCAGCCAGTGCGCCGTCAGCGGCACGCCGCTGACCAGGACGATCACACCGAGCACGCCCATGGAGACCAGCAGCTGCTGCAGCTGGTTGAGGGTGACCGTGAGCGGCAGGGCGGCACGGGGGAAGTGCAGCGCGCGGATCAGGCCGAGGTTGTCCGCCACGGACCGGGTGCCGGACAGGACGGCCTGCTGGGTGAAGTTGAAGATGAAGATGCCCGTGCACAGGTACGGGATGAAGTTCGGGATGCCCCGGCTGGTGCCCAGGATGACGCCGAAGATCAGGAAGTAGACGGCGGCGTTCAGCAGCGGCGTCAGGATCTGCCAGATCTGGCCCAGCTTGGAGGACGTGTACTGGACGGTCAGCTTCGCCGTCGCGTAGGCGGCGATGAAGTGCCGACGCGCCCACAGCTGCCGGGTGTACCCGATCAGCGTTGGCCGCCTGCCGCTGACGGTCAGCCCGTATTTCGCGGCAAGCTGCGCGGGGGTCAACCCCGCGTCCGGGTCGGCCAAGCTCGCCGCCCGCTGCTCATACACCGTGGACACGCTACTCCCAAGCCTTCGTCCCACTGGACAGGACGAAACGGTATCGTCTCGTCCTGGGTAGGACGCTAACGGGGCCGACCGACGGAACGCAACCGTTACGTCGCTACGCTGGCGTATCGTAGGGCCTCGGAAACCGGAGTCGCGACAGTCGCCAGTGCTGACAGGGGAGCATATGGGAACGCAGTCGATGCCTGCAGCAGTAGCCGAACCGGTGCTTGAACCGGCTGCGGCTGCGGAGGCCAAGCGTCCACCCACAGGGGCAGCCTTGCTGCGCGACGATGTGACCGAAGCCATTCGTGAGGCGGTCTTCGAGGAGCTCGCGACGACGGGATACGCCCGGCTGTCGATCGAGGCGGTCGCGCGGCGCGCGGGCGTCGGGAAGACGGCGGTCTACCGCCGCTGGCGCTCAAAGCTGCCGATGGTGATCGAGGTCGTCTCCGAGGTCGTCAGCACCGGCATCGTCCTGCCGGACACCGGCTCGCTGCTGGAAGACCTCCGGCTGCTGGTCCAGGTCGTGCACCGGGTACTGCGGCATCCGCTCGCCGCGCAGATCGTGCCCGACCTGCTGGCGGAGGCGGCGCGCAATCCGGAGATCGCCGACACCCTCGCGCTGGCCCTGCGGGAGGCCCAGCGCGAGTCCAGCGCGGCGCTGGTCGCCCGCGCGGTCACCCGCGGCGAGCTGCGTCCCGGCACCGACCCCGACCTGGCGCTCGACCTGATCGCCGGCCCCCTCTACTGGCACCTCCTGGTCACCCGCGGCCCCATCACCCGCGACTACCTCGACCGCCTCCCCCGCGCCATCTCCGCGGCTCTGAGCGCGGCGTGAGCGCCACGGACGGCGCGGACGGCGCGGCGGCCGGGCCGGCTCGCAGCGTGCGGGAACTGCTGTTCGGGCTGCCGATGCTGGCGGGCGAGCTACCCGGGTTCGATCCCGGGGCCGCGCCCGAGGAGCCGTTTCCGCTGTTTCTGGAGTGGTTCGCCGAGGCCGTGGCGCGTGGGGTGCGCGAGCCGCATGCGATGTCGCTGGCCACGATCGACGCCGAGGGCTGCCCCGATCTGCGGGTCGTCGCGCTACGGGACGCCACCGCCGAGGGGTGGACCTTCGCCACGGACGCCGGGAGCCCGAAGGCGCGGCAGCTGGCCGGACAGCCGCAGGCGGCGATCGGCTTCCACTGGCGCGAGCAGGGCCGCCAGATCCGGGCCCGCGGCCCGGTCGTCCGCGCCGACGCGGCGACGGCCGCCGCCGACTTCCTCGACCGCCTGCCGGGCTCCCGCGCGGCGAGCCTGGTCGGCCACCAGAGCGAGGCGCTGACCGACCCCGCCGCCCTCCCCCACGCCTTCGCGGCGGCGCTCGCCCGAATCGAGGCAGACCCGACGACGGTCGCCCCGGACCACGCGCTGTTCACCGTGCGCCCGGTCTCCGTGGAGTTCTGGCAGGGCGTCCCCGGCCGCGGCCACATCCGCGTCCGCTACAGCGCTCCGCGCGCAGACGGCCCCTGGACACGCGAGCTCCTCTGGCCGTGACCTCCAGGGGCGCGGGGAACTGCGCGAGAAACCACCCTGTGCGGATGGCCCTGCGCGTTGAGGACCATCCGCATGCCAGTGGCTTGTCGCGCGGTTCCCCGCGCCCCTGGAGGTGCAACGTCCCTCGTCCGAAGCTACTTCGTCCAGCGGTCGCGGCCGTCGGAGCCGGCCTTGCAGGTGAGCTTGGTGTTGTTCGCGCCGGTCGCCGTCGCGCCAGTGGTCGCGCAGAACTGACCCGCCGTCGCGGAAGCGGAACTGCTGACCGCGGAGGCCCACCGGTCCTTGCCCGCGGAGTCCTTCGCGCAGGTCATGGCCACGCCCACCTTGGTCACGCCCTGCGCGCCGTCCGGCGCGCAGTACGCGCCCTGGGTGACCTGCTTCTGGACGGCGGTCGAGGTCGGATTCGCCTTCGCAGAGACGCTCGCCTTCACGCTGGCGGCCGCGCTCGACGCACCCGCCTTCGCGCTCGACGCGGCGCTCGACGCGGCACTCTTCGCGGCGGACACCGCCGCCGACGCCTTTCCGCTGGCGACGTTGGACACCGCGTTCTTCGTGCTGCTGGAACAGGCCGCCGTCGTGGCGAGCGTCGCTGCCGTCAGACCGCAGAGCAGGACCATGGTCGGGCGCCGGGATGTAAGCATGACGTCGTGCCTCTCGTCGCGAGCGGCCCGCGATCAACGCGGGCTCTACCACTCCGAACGTAAGAGCCGCAGCCCGACCCCGCGCCCTGCACTAGCCCGAACCAGTGATCGAACGGATCGCGCAGGTCTTCTCTTCTCCGACGGCCGCGCCCACACTGGCGCGCATGCTGACGCTGCAGGAGATGTCCGACCGCCTGGAGATCCAGGAACTGTTCGCCCGTTACGCGCACGCCATCGACAGCCGCGACTGGGCCGCGCTCAAGGAGGTGTTCACCGAGGACGCCGTCGTCGACTACACCGCCCTCGGCGGCCCGCGCGGGACCGTGCCGGAGATCTGCGCCTTCCTCGAATCCGTCCTGCCCCTGTTCCCGGCCACCCAGCACCTGGTGGCGAACATGCTGGTGGACATCGACGGGGACCGGGCGACCGCCCGGACCATGTGTCACAACCCGATGCCCCTGCCGGACGACGGCGGACTGCTGCAGTGCGGGCTCTGGTATCTCGACAAGCTGGTGCGCACCGAGGCGGGGTGGCGACTCGCGGAGCGCGGCGAGGAGAAGGCGTATCAGGTCGTGTTGAAGCAGGCCACGGCGGAGTAGTCGAATCTCTGTCCGTCGTGACCTGCTCGGGCGGCCGGGCTACTTGGCCCGGCTGCCGAAGAGCGAGCGGGTCAGCCGCCGCAGCGGCGCGAGGAGCACCGTGCGGGAGAAGCGGTTCGGGCGTGCGGGCGCGGACGGCGTGCCGAGACCGCGCGGCGTCAGCTCCCTTATCAGGCCGACCGCCTCGGCGACCTCGATCTGCGGGAGCGCGGGCGCGCCGAGCACCGAGAGGTGCCGGTCGAGCCGACGGCTCGCCGCACCCGTGCCGCACTGGACCGCCGGAATGCGCGGCCGACTGCGCAGGTGTTGCGTCTGTTCCATGTCCCACCCCTTGGAAGGCACCAGGGCCGTGATGCGAAGCCTATCCGCCCCGTGAGGTCGGTGTGCAACTGTCCGTCCAGTTGCTGAGCGTACCCCGCACCACTGACACCTACTCAGGCGGGGTTGCCCGCACCGGAAGACGGTGCGGGAGTGACCTGTGCGACGGCGGTGGCAGGTGGGGAAGCCGAGGGGATCGACTGCGGCAGCACCACGGCCAGACCCAGTCCCGCGAGCCCCATCCCAACGAAGAGCAGCAGCACCGCGACGACCCCCCACGCGCCGAGCGAGCTCCAGTGCACCTCGCTGCCGTAGCGGACCAGGCCGACCAGCCCCAGCACGCCCGTCACGATCAGCGCCGCCATGCCGTGCCGGACCCGGCGCAGCTCGCGCTCGCGCACCGTCATCAGCATCGCCACGCCGAAGGCCAGAACGAAGCCGGCGAGCACCCGGACGTCCAGCCGGCTCACCGTCCAGGGCCAGTGCCGGGCCGCCCAGCCCGGCGCCGCGAAGAGCAGCACGCCCAGCACGCCGAGGAAGGCCCCGGAGCAGAAGGTCGGCAGCGCGACCCACCAGGGCATCGGCTCGGGCCGGTCCGGCTCCGCACCCTTGGTCAGGAACCACTGGACCCCGAGCCCGACTGCGCCGACCAGCGGGGCGACCAGGTGCACGCCGAACCAGCCGAAGGCGGCCAGAACGGCGACGATCTCGCCGCCCTTGAGGTGCAGCGTGCCGCGGTCGAGCAGGATCGCGGCGAGCATCAGCAGCATGAAGAGCGAGGAGCTGAGCACGGTGACCCGCGCGTGGGTCCACTCCCGTGCCCGCGCCGCGCAGAGCCAGAGCATCGCGCAGCTGCCGGCGTAGCCGGCGCCGATCAGGGTGGCGCTGACGGGGGACATGGTCCAGGCGAAGAGCAGCTCGGTGTGTGAGGACGCGAGCGTCAGCAGCAGGGCGGCGTACGCCGCGCCGAGCGTCAGCGGCACCACCATGGCGAAGCGGACCACCGGGCTGAGCGGTCGACTCGTCGGCGCGGTCGGCATGGGCCCCCCTTGTTAGACGTGGCGTCAGCATAGGGGGGCGTCAAGCCGCTGTCAGCCCTCCCGCATGGCCCTGATTTTCGGCGCTCGGCTCTTCGGCGAATCGAGGCTGAAGCCGCGTGCGTCGCCGAGCTCGTCGCGAACGAAGGTCTCGGTGCGGGCGAGCACGTCCTTGAGTGCGGCGTCCATGGGCACGAAGAGCTGGTGCACGACTTCGCCGACGCTCGGGTCGAACTCCCAGAATCCGACGATCCGTCCGCGGTCCACGACGATGTGACACTGCGGATCCAGGTCGCCGCCGAAGACCCGGCCCTCCTTGGCGCCGGGAACGGGCCGCTGGGCGTCGGCCGGGTCGATCAGCCGCGGTAGCGCGCGGTGGAGCAGGTGCAGGCCGTCGATCCCCGCGAGCAACGCGTACTGCGGCTCCTCCGGGCGACGGTAGGCGGCGAACTCGTCCGCCAGATCGGGCGGCAGCAACAGGTTCGTGCCGTCGACCGCGACCAGACCGAGCGGCGCGACGGCCGCCTTCGCCTGGGCGGCGGTGAAGCCGGAGAACCAGCGGAAGTGCGCGAGCGTGGCCGGCGCCGCCCACGCGAAGTAGCGGCGGGCGAGCTCGACCTCAGGATCGCCGTGGGTCACCTGAGTCTCGTGCCAGCGGACGTAGCCGTAACGCTGCTGGTCGAGGCGGCCGTTCACGGGCACGCGGCGGATCTCACCGCTCGCCTGGAGCAAGCCCAGGGCGAGCGGCAGCGTGGTGATGACGCCGCGCTTCTTGCCCGCCTCCCCCAGGTTGCGCACGGCGCCGCCGACCGCGTCCTTGATCTTCGCCGGGTCGAGCGGAACGTCGGCCGCGTCCAGCGCCCCGAGGACCGCCGCGCACAAGGCGTCGATCTCGGCCTCCCGCACGCGCAGGTGCTTCTGTGCCGCCGACAGTTCGCCGGCGGGCGCGTCCGCTCCAACGGTGAGGCCGAGCGCGAAGTCCTCGGCGGGGAGCACGTAGGTGCAGCCGCGCGCGGAGGGCAGCTCGTGGATCTCCAGCGCGGCGACGGCGTCGTCGACCTGCTGACGCGAGAGCCCGGCGCGGGCGAAGAGCCCGAGGTAGGGCGCCGCGCCGCCGACCGACCGGGCCCAACCGGCGCGGGCCAAGACGGTCGCGGCGTCGACTCCGAGGAGCGAGCCGTCGAGCCCTTGACGGTGCGCCCACCAGGCGCGGAGACGGGCGGGGTCGAGCAGGGAGGTCATAGCAGTCAGTATGCCGGGGCAGAGTGCTGCGCAGGGCCGCCGGCCTCGCCGCACCCGCGGCTGCCACCGCCTCCGCGCCGATGCTCTCGGCGGGCAGCCCGGTGAGCGAGTCCTACGACCCTGCGACCAAGGTCTGGACGCTGCGCTACCGCGTGAACGGCGTCGACGCCCCGACCCGCGTCGCGCTCCCGCCGTCGGTCTACCCGTTCGGCGCCTCGATCGCCGTGACCGGCGCGCCCCGGGCGGACATCGACCTCCGTCAGCCGAGCAAGACCTGGTACGGCCTCGCGGACATCTCCCTGCCCGACGCGAAGCCCGGCACGGTGGCGACGGTCACCATCTCCCCCGCCTGAGCCTGCAGCCCCTGGGTGCGCACCCAGGGGTTGTCCCCGCGAGAACATGGAACCTTTGGTTGCTCCCAGCGCTAAGCGCCCACCGTCCAGCCGGGGACCGGGACGGCCTCGCGCAGAGCGCGGGTGTACTCCTCCTGCGGGTCGTCCAGGACGTGACCACAGTCGCCCTGTTCGACCACGCGGCCGCGCCGGAGCACCAGCACCGTGTCACACAACTGCCGTACCACCGCGAGGTCGTGGGAGATGAGCAGGTACGCCAGGCCGGTCTCGGCGCGGATGTCGGCCAGCAGGTTGAGGATCTGGGCCTGGATCGAGACGTCCAGGGCGGAGACCGCCTCGTCCAGGACGAGGACCTTCGGCCGCGCCGCCAGCGCCCGGGCTATGGCCACGCGTTGCCGCTGGCCGCCGGAGAGGTCGCGGGGGCGGGCGTGGGCCTGGCGGTCGGTGAGGCCGACCTGGTCGACGAGTTCGTCGAGGCGGGACGCCCGCTCGGCCGACGAGAGGCCGCCGTGGTGGCGGAGGACCTCGTCGACCGCGGCGCGGGCGCTCTGGCTCGGGTCGAGGGAGGTGTAAGGGTCCTGGAAGACGATCTGCAGCTCCCGTGCCCTCGCGTTGCGCTCGCTGCCGCTTCGGGCCGGGCGGCTGCGGTCGCGCCCCATGACCGCGATCGTGCCGCTGCTGGGGCGTTCCAGGCCGATCAGCATCCGGGCGATCGTGGTCTTGCCGGAACCGGACTCCCCCACGATGCCGAGCGAGCCACCCGCCGGGACGGTGAAGCTGACGTCGGCGACGGCATGGTGGGCCTTGAAGTACTTGTTCAGGCCGTGGACCTCAACCGCGTTCATCCCAGTCATGCGTTGGCCTCCTCGCTCTTGCGGTGCGCGTGGATCTCCTCGACCCGGCCGCAGCGGACCAGGCCGCCGTCGAACTCCGTCAGCGGCGGCGGGGTCGTCTCACACGTCTCCGTCGCGAACGAGCAGCGCGGCGCGAAGGCGCAGCCGGGGCCGGCCTCGAAGGCCGAGACCGGTCGGCCGAGGATCGCCGACAGGCGCTCCGACCGTTCGTCGATCGCCGGACGCGATCCCAGCAGGCCGAGGGTGTACGGGTGCGCGGCCCGCTCGTGCAGGGTCTCCGCCGAGCGCAGCTCGACGATCCGGCCCGCGTACATCACCGCGACCCGGCCGCAGACGGCGAGGGCGAGGTCGAGGTCGTGGGTGATGAAGACCATGCCCATCCCCCGGTCCCTGCGCAGCCGGTCCAGGATGCCGACGACCTCGCGCTGAATGGTGACGTCCAGCGCGGTGGTCGGCTCGTCGGCCAGGATCAGCCGGGGCTCGGCCAGCAGCACCGACGCGATCATCACGCGCTGGAGCATGCCGCCGGAGACCTCGTGCGGGTACTGACGCAGCCGCCGCGCCGGGTCGTCGATGCCGACCTCCGCCAGCACCGCCTCCGCGCGCGCCAGCGCCTCCTTCTTGCCCAGGTGCCGGTTGCGGACCAGCGCCTCGGTGAGGAAGGCGCCGATCTTGCGGGTCGGGTTGATGTGGGCGCGCGGGTCCTGGAAGACCAGGCCGACGCCGCCGTCGCGGTAGCCGCGCAGCGCGCCCGCGTCCATCGCGCCGACGTCGGCGCCCTCGAAGCGGATCGTGCCGGAGGCGGTCGCCGCACGCGGCAGCAGCCGGGTGATGGCCCGCACCGTCATCGACTTGCCCGATCCGGACTCGCCGACCAGGCCGAGGGCCTCCCCGGGCGCGAGGCTCAGGTCGACGCCGTCGAGCAGGGTGCGCGAGACCCCGTCCTCGGTCGTGAAGTCGACCGTCAGGCCGGTCAGTTCCAGCAGCGGAACAGCTGGTGCGTCGGCACTCATGCGGCGGCTCCCACGGTCGACTTCTCCTTGACGGCGGCGGCTGCCCGCCGGGACCGGCGCAGGTAGCCGGGCGGCTTCTCGCCGCTGATCCGGGCGCCGAGGACGGTCAGTGCCAGCACGGTGAGCACGATGAGCACGCCGGGCGCGATGACCGGCAGCCAGTAGCCCTTGATCAGCGCGTCGCTGTCGCTGACCATGACGCCCCAGTCGGACGTGGGCGCCTGGACCGCGAGGCCCAGGTAGGAGAGCGAGGCGAGGTCGAGCAGGGCGTAGCCGAAGGCGATCGCGGCCTGACCGACGACCACCGGCGCGATGTTGCGCAGGATGTGCCGCCCGCTGATTCGCAGCACGCCGAAGCCCTGCACCGACAGCGCGTCGACGTAAGGGCTGACCCGCTGCTGCCGCGCCGCCGCCCGCACGATCCGGGCGAGGAACGGCACATAGGCCACCGACAGCGCCGCGACGGCGGGCGTCAGGCCCGGACCGAAGAGCGCCACGGTCAGCACGGCGAGCAGCAGCCCGGGCAACGCGTAGACCAGGTCGAAGACCCTGGCCACGACGCCGTCCACCCAGCCGCCGTACCAGCTCGCCGCGAGGGCGAGCGGGATGCCGATCAGCAGCGAGACGCCGACGACGAGCGCCGGGCCGAGCAGGCTGGTCCGCGCGCCGAAGACGAGCCGGGACAGGATGTCCCGCCCGATGCCGTCCGTGCCGAGCAGGTGCGCTCCCGAGGGGCCGGAGTACGCGTCCAGCAGGCTCTGCTGGTTCGGGTCGGCCGGGGCGACCAGTGACGCCGCGACCGCGGCGACCAGCACCACGACCAGGAAGGCCGCGGACAGCATTCCCGAGCGGCCGAGCGAGGCCGACGCCCGGGTCCAGAGGTGTTTCATGACGTGCTCCCTGCCTCGCGCAGCCGCGGGTCGACGACGGCCTGGATCAGGTCGCTGGCCGCGTTGCACAGGACGAACGCGCCCACCAGCAGCAGGGCCACGGCCTGGACGACCGGGAAGTCCTTCTGCGCGACCGACTGGATGGTCAACTGCCCAATGCCGGGCACCGCGAAGGCCGACTCGACGACCAGCGTCGAGGCGAAGGTCCCCGCGGTGAGCAGGCCCACCGCAGTGATGATCGGCGGCAGCGCGTTGCGCAGCACGTGGCTGCGGAGCACCGCCGAGCGGGGCAGGCCGCGGACCAGCGCGGTCTGCACGTGCTCGCGTTCCACCTGCTCGCGTACGGCGTTGCGGGTGACCCTGGCCAGGAAGCCGCAGGAGATCAGCGCCATCGCGCAGGCCGGAAGGATCAGGCCCTGGATCTTGCCGGCCACTCCGTCGCCCAGCCCGGAGGCCGGGAACCAGCCGAGCCGCACCGCGAAGACCGAGATCAGCAGGGTGGAGGCGACGAAGGGCGGGACGGTGACTGACACCGAAGTCAGCATGGAGACCGCGCCGTCGACCCGCCCCGGCAGCAGGGCGGCGGCCAGGCCGGCGCCCATGCCGACCAGGACGACGATGATCATCGTCATCAGTACCAGGATCAGCGTGTTGCCGAGCCCGGCGCCGATCCGGTCGGCGACCGGCTGGCCGGTGACCATCGAGGTGCCGAGGTCACCGTGGAGGACGCCGGTCAGCCAGTCCCAGTAGCGGACCGGCAGCGGCTGGTCCAGGTGCAGCCGGTGCCGCACCATCAGGCGGGCCTCCGGGGTGGGCTGGCGGTTGCCGAACAGCACGTTCTCCGGGCTGCCCGGTGCCAGGTACAGACTGCCGAAGATCACGATGCTCGACAGGAACAGCGTGGTCAGCAGTCCGCCCAGGCGGTGCAGGAGGAGCCGACCCATCAGGGCGCCCCCACAGCGGTGACCCACGCGTTGTCCATGTAGGAGAAGGTCAGCGGCGCACCGGTGACGTCCTTGCCCTGGAAGAGCAGCGCGCGCGGCTGGACGATCGGGATCCAGGGCAGGTCGTTGTTCAGGATCGCCTGGGCCCTCAGGGTGGCCTCGGCGCGGACCTGCGGGTCCTGCGTCGCCTGGGCGGCGTCGAGCGCGGCCTGCACGCCGGGGCTGGTGTAGCCGTTGAAGTTCTGCACACCGGTCTTGGTGGCGTAGCTCGCGTACATCGTCGCGGCCTCGGGGTACTCGAGGTAGTTGATCGTCAGAAAGCCGTCGTAGGAGGCACGGGCCTTCGGATCGGTGAAGAGGCTGCCGTACTGCTGGTCAGGCAGGCCGACGAGCTTGACCTTGAGGCCGATCGCCTGACCGGTCTGCTGCAGCACCTGGGCCAGCTGGGTCTGCGAGGGGGTGCCCGCCGCGTAGGCGATGCTGACCTCCTTGCCGGTGGCGCCCGCCGCCTGCACCAGCTTGGTGGCGGCGGCGATGTCGGGGGCCTTCGCCAGCTTGTCGTAGGCGGCCTGGTAGGTGGCCTTGGCCGGGCTGGTCAGCCAGAAGCCGGGACCGGCCACCGTGTAGAGCGGATCGGCAGCGCCACCGTAGATCGCCTTGGCGATGCCGACCCGGTCGATGGCCATGCTGAGCGCCTGCCGGGTACGGGCGTCGGCGAGGCCGCCCGCGAAGCTGGACACGATCAGGTCGACGTTCTGCGTGGTCGATCCCGGCTCGCCGACGTAGAGCTTGCCCGCGGCGGTCTTGCTCAACTGCGGGATGGTCGAGGTCTGCAGGTCGAACGCGCCCTGAAGGGCCCCGGAGGACAGGGCGTTGGCGAGCGCGGAGGGGTCGGCGAGGAACTTGAAGGTGACCGTGTCGGCCTTGGCCACCCGGCTCGGGTCCCAGTACTTCGCGTTCTTCTTCAGCACCATCTGGTTGGTGCCGTCGAAGGACTGCACGGTGTAGGGACCGCTGCAGACGACGCCGACTCCTGCGTTGCCGAAGTTGGCACCGGCCTTGACCGCGAAAGCTTTCTCCACGACGGCCGCACCGAGGATGCCGAGGTTGCGCACGAAGATGTAGTCCGGCTTCGTCAGGCTGACCGTGATCTGGTGCGGGCCGGTGGCCTTGACGGTGTCGACGTCGTTGTAGGAGTCGGTGTAGTTGCTGGCGACCGCCGGGTCGAGGTTGCGGACCAGGCTGTAGACCACGTCCTCGGTAGTGACCGGCTTGCCGTCGCTGAAGGTGGCACGCGGGTCGAGCTCGACGACGACGTGCTTCGGGTCGGGCTGGGACCAGGACTTGGCGATGCCGGCGTGCATCGAGTAGTCGGGGGCGACGCGGATCAGCGGCTCGCAGACGTTGCCGAGGATGGTCTCCTCGGGGTAGTCGGCGGTCTTGAGCGGGTCCTCGGAGTAGGGCGCGCGGTAGTCGCCGGACCAGGTCAGGTTGGACAGGGCCTTGGTGCCGGGGGCGGTGGTCACCTGGGCGGTGGAGAAGTTGCTCTTGGCGTCCGGGGTCTTGGCCGCGCCGCCCGAGCTACAGGCCGTGGCGAGCAGGGCCACCGACGCAACGGCGATGGCAGCGCGCAGCATTCTGTTCTGCACAGTTCGTCTCCTCAGCAGTGAGCGGTGGGCGGTCAGCGGGTGGCGGACTCTACGACGTGGACCAGCTCGCCCTGGACGTAGGTGCGCAGTACCTGTGCCTCGGCGATGGCCTGGGACGGGCCGGCGAAGGGGTCGCGGTCGAGCACGACCAGATCGGCGAGCTTGCCGGTCTGGATCGAGCCGGTCACGTCGTCGAGGTGGTTCACCCGGGCGGTGCCGGCCGTGTAGGCGGCGAGCGCGGAGCCGAGGTCGATCCGCTGCTCCGGGCCGAGGATCCGGTTCGGGTCCTCCTCGCCGGTGCGGTTGACCGCGACGTGGACGCCCGCCATCACGTCCGGGGTGCTGACCGACCAGTCGCTGCCGGCCGCGAGCATCGCCCCGGCGCGCAGCAGCGAGCCGAACGGGTACTGCCAGCCGGCCCGGCGCTCGCCCAGGAAAGGGATGGTGAGCTCGTCCATCTGCGGCTCGTGGCAGGCCCAGAGCGGCTGCATGTTGGCGGTGGCGCCGAGGGCGCGGAAGCGCGCGATGTCGTCGGGATGCACCACCTGGAGGTGGGCCAGGTGGTGGCGGTTGCCGCGGTCGCCGTTGCGGCGCAGCGCCTCCTCGACGGCGTCGAGGGCGTGGCGGACGGCGCGGTCGCCGAGCGCGTGGAAGTGCACCTGGAAGCCGGCCGCGTCGAGTTCGGCGACGTAGCCGCCCAGCTTCTCGGGGTCGACGAAGTCCATGCCGGCGTTGCCGGAGGAGCAGCCGCAGCCGTCGAGGTAGGGCTCCAGCATGGCGGCGGTGTGGTTCTCGGCGACGCCGTCGAGCATGATCTTGACGGTGCCCGCGCGGAAGCGCTCGCCGCCCTGCTCGGCCTCGGTCCGGCGCTCCTGGAAGCCCGCGAGCTGCTCCAGGCCGCCCTCGCGGTCCCACCACTGCGCGGCGCGGACCCGTGCGGTGAGCGTGCCCTCGCGGTCGGCGCGCAGGTAGGCGCCGTAGACGTCGCCGGGGCCGAAGCTGGCGCCGACGCCCGCGTCCTGCCAGCCGGTGATGCCGAAGGAGTGCAGGTACGCCTGGCCGGCCAGCAGACCCTGGTAGAAGTCCTCGTCGGAGGCGGGCGGTATGAACCGGGTGACCAGCTCGGCCGCGCCCTCCTGGAGCATGCCGGTGGGCGTCCCGTCGGCGTCGCGCTCGATCCGGCCGTCGGCCGGGTCGGGGGTGTTCGCGTCGATGCCGGCGATCTCCAGCGCACGGCTGTTGACCCAGAGGCCGTGACCGTCGCGGTTGGGCAGCGCCACCGGGCGGTTGCCGACGGTGCCGATGCCGTCCAGCAGCGAGCGGTGCGGGGTGCCGCCGGGGAAGGCTTCCATGCTCCAGCCGCCGCCGGTGATCCAGGCGGCGTCCGGCCGGGCGTCGGCGTAGGCGGCGATGGCGGCGACGTACGCGTCGGCGGTGTGCAGCTCGTGCAGATCGCAGCTGAGCAGGGTGGTGCCGGCCAGCACGGGGTGGACGTGGGCGTCCTGGAAGCCGGGCAGCAGCAGCTTGCCGGCCAGGTCGACGACCTCGGTCCCGGTTCCGATCAGAGGGCGGACGTCGTGGTCCTGGCCGACGGCGACGATGCGCCCGTCGCGGACGGCGACCGCCCCTGCCCAGGAGCGAGCGGGATCAACGGTGTAGACGGGACCGCCGAGAAAGACCAGGTCGGCGGGATGGTGATCGCGGTGCACGGGCGCTCCTGAGCAAGGTGGGACGGAAACCGGGGGCAGCGCTGCCGGATGTTTGGAGAAGCAAAGCCGGTGACAAAGCCACTGTCAATGCCATTGACAGGGGCGCCTCGTTACGATCGGATGAAGCATCCCTCCGCAGCGCCGTAGGCTCGGGGGGCCGGCCGGCAGCACGAGGCGAACGATGAGGAGGGGCTCGCGTGGAGGCCCAAGTGGCGGAGCAGACGTCGAAGCGGCGTGTCGCGCTCACCCGGGAGTCGATCCTTGAGGCCGCGCTGCGCCTCTGCTCGCCGGAGGGCGGCGGCCAGCTCACCTTCAGCCGGCTCGGCAAGGAGCTTGGCGCGGACCCGACCGCGGTCTACCGGCACTTCCGTGACAAGGACGAACTCGTGCTCGCCCTGACGGATCTGGTGATCCGCGAGAACGCCAAACTGGCCCGCGCCCAGCTCCCTGAGGGATCGTCGGACGACTGGCGCACCTGGCTCACCGTCACGGCGGAGAGCGTGCGCACCGCTTACCTCGCGCGCCCGGCGCTGGCTGTCCTCGCCGCCGCCCGCACGACCGCGAGCCCTGCCGAGACGAGCGGCGTCGAAGAGGTCATCGCGGTGCTGCACCGGGCCGGCCTGCCGGTGCTGGAGGCAGCCGAGTACTACCGCCAACTCCTGGATCTGACGCTCGCGCTGACGCAGTACTCCGCCGCGTTCACCTGCCTGGGACCGGACATCCACGCCAAGGACGAGGCGGCCTGGGCGGTCAAGTACGGCATGCTGCCGGAAGAGGAGTTCCCGCTTCTGCACCAGAGCGCGCAGCGGCTGACCGAGCTCTACCGCGACGACACCGAGGTCTTCAGGATGACACTCGAGACCTTCCTCGACGGCCTCGCCGTTCGCATCGACCGCGCGAAGCAGCAGGCGGGCTGAGCCCGGACCCCGACGCTCACGCCGCGCCCCGGCAGGGCCGGGCCGGGCCAGGCGGGGGCTCTCCCGCGGCTCGCGGCCTTCGGCCGGGAAGCGCCGGATCCGGCGCGGTGAACCGAACGGCGAGCTGTCGCTCTCAGGCGACCAGGCGTTCCAGCACGACGGCCACGCCGTCGTCCATGTGACCGAGCGTCACCTCGTCCGCGACGGCCTTGAGGTCGTCGTGGGCGTTGGCCATCGCCACCGAGTGGCCCGCCCAGGCGAACATGGGGATGTCGTTCGGCATGTCCCCGAAGGCGATGGTGCGTTCGGCCGCGACGCCGAGGTGCTCGACCGCGAGCTCGAGGCCCACGGCCTTGGACAGCCCGCGCGGCAGCACCTCGATGCAGGTCGGCCCCGCCACCACCGCGTCGACCAGATCCCCCGCGAACTCCCTGACCGCTGCAGCGAGTTCGTCGTCGCCCAGGGTCGGGTGCCGGACCATGACGCGGCCGATCGGGCGGGCCCAAAGCTCCGCCAGGTCATCCACCCGTCCGGTCGCGTCCGCACCGGCGCCGGGGGTGCCGAAGCCCGGGCCGAACAGCACCTCGCCGTCCAGGCCGTCCTGGACCATCGCCAGCGCCAGCGGGCCCACCTGGGCCTCGACCTTCGCCAGCGCCAGCCCCGCGTCCTGGCGGTCCAGCGTCACCGAGGTCAGCAGCGCGTCCGCGCCCGAGTCGTAGAGCTGACCGCCCTGACCGCAGACGGCGAGGCCGGTGTAACCGATCGAATCCAGCACACCCTTCGCCCAGTTGGCGGGCCGCCCGGTCACCACGACGTGCCGCATGCCCGCCTGCGCGGCGGTCTCCAGCGCGGCGCGGCTGCGGGCCGAGACGGTGTGGTCCGTGCGCAGCAGCGTGCCGTCGAGGTCGGTGGCGATCAGGTCGTACGGCGGCACGGGCACGGCGCTCCTTCTGGTGGTTCCTCCCTCTCATACGTACCCGAATCCATCGGTCGGCGCCAAACATCGACGCCGAACGTCGACAAGGTGACAAACGGCGGCGCGCTCGGGACCAAAGGCCTCCGAACTGCGGGTGGGCGCTGAGGAAGGGTAAAGACGAGCCCAAGAATCGGGCCCCTTCACGGCGGGTCAAAGGAGACCTCACCATGGACTACCGCGAAACGGCCGGGCAGGTGCTGGCCGCTGTGGGCGGCGAATCGAATGTCAACTCGCTGACCCACTGCGCCACCAGGCTGCGCTTCAAGATCAAGGACGGCGGCTCCGTCGACAAGGCGAAACTGGAGGCGACGCCGGGCGTCGTCGCCGTCGTCGAGGCGGGCGGCCAGCTCCAGGTCGTGATCGGCAACGAGGTGCCCAACGTCCACGCCGCGATCGGCGAGCAGTCCAAGCTCACCAGCGGCGAGCAGGGCGCGCCCGCACCCGGCGGCAGCCTCGCGGCCCGCGCGATCGACATGATCTCCAGCATCTTCCTCCCGCTGCTCTGGCCGATGGCCGGGGCCGGGATGCTCAAGGCGATGCTGGCCCTGGTCGCCAAGTTCGGCTGGATCTCCACCGCCTCGAACGAGTACCTGGTGATGAACGCGGCGGGCGACGCGCTGTTCTACTTCCTGCCGGTGCTGCTCGCCGCCACCGCGGCCAAGCGCTTCCAGGCGAACATGTACGTCGCGATGGCGATCGCCGGCGCGCTGCTCTATCCGGCGATCATCCAGCTGCACGACGCCGGCAAGGCGGTCCACTTCTTCGGCGTGCCGATGGTGCTGATCTCCTACGCCTCCTCGGTGCTGCCGATCCTGATCGCGGTCTGGGCGCAGAGCCACGTCGAGCGGCTGCTCGACAAGGTGCTGCACTCCAGCGTCCGCAACTTCCTCACCCCGATGCTGACGCTGGCCCTCGTGGTCCCGTTGACGCTGCTCACCATCGGCCCCCTGGCCGACTACGCGGGCAAGGGTGTCTCCAGCGGCGTCACCTGGGTCTTCGGCCTGAGCCCGATCATCGGCGGGGCGCTGCTCGGCGGCTTCTGGCAGGTGCTGGTGATCTCCGGCGTGCACTGGGGTGTCGTGCCGGTCATGATCAACGACCTGTCGACCCAGGGTCACTCGGTCCTCTCCGGACCGCTCATCTCCTCGGTACTGGCCCAGGTCGGCGCGGGCCTGGCCGTCTTCCTGCGCACCCGCAACCGCTCGCTCAAGAGCCTCGCCGGTCCGGCATCGGCCTCCGGCTTTCTCGCCGGCGTCACCGAGCCGCTGGTCTACGGCGTCACCCTGCGGCTGAAGAAGCCCTTCATCTACGCCTGCGTCGCGGCCGCGGTCGGCGGCGGCATCGCCTCGGCGGGCGGCTCGGCCGCCAACACCTTCGTGCTGGCCAGCGCGCTCACCCTGCCCGCCTACCTCAGCGTCGGCAACTTCACGCTCCAGGTGATCGGCTCGGCGGTCGCCATGGCGCTCGCCTTCGGCCTGACCATGGCCCTCGGATTCAAGGACATCCCCGAAGAGACGGAGGAGAGCAACGCGCCGGCCGCCGGAACCACCGGCCCGGTGCAGGTCGCCGCTCCCGTGGCGGGCGCCGTGCTGCCGCTGGCCGAAGTGCCGGACCCGATGTTCTCGGCCGGACTGCTCGGCGACGGCGCCGCGATCACCCCAAGCGTCGGCCAGGTCCACGCGCCGGTCGAGGGCACGCTGGTCAGCGCCATGCCGCACGCCTACGGCATCCGCACCCCGGAGGGCGTCGAGGTGCTGGTCCACGTCGGCATCGACACCGTGCAGTTGGAAGGCAGGCATTTCAACCCGGTGGCCGTGCAGGGAACCGAGGTCGAACTGGGCCAACTGCTCGGCGAATTCGACATCGACGCGATCCTCGCCGAGGGCTACGACCCGGTGACCATGGTCGTCGTCACCGCGGCCCCCGAGCAGCTGGGCCCGGTCACCGCCACCGAGCACACCGAACTGCGCAGCGGCGAAGCGCTGCTGACCCTCGCCTGACCACTCTTCGCCTGACGCCCCCTCGCCCCTTCGCCCCGTCGTCTCATCGCCGCATCCGGAAGGAAGCACACCATGGACTACAAGCAGCTCGCCCCCTTCTCCCCCGACTTCCTCTGGGGTGCCTCCACCTCCGCCTACCAGGTCGAAGGCGCCTGGGACGCGGACGGCAAGGGTCGCTCCGTGCAGGACGCCCGCATCAACTTCCCCGAGGGCACCACCGACTACAAGGTCGCGGCGGACCACTACCACCGCTTCGAGGAGGACGTGGAGCTCTTCGCCGAGCTCGGCCTTAGGGCCTATCGCTTCTCGGTGGCGTGGACCCGGATCATTCCGGACGGCGACGGCGAGGTGAACCCCGAGGGCGTCGCCTTCTACCACCGACTGCTGGACGCGCTGCTCGCGCGGGGCATCGAGCCGGTTCTGACGATGTATCACTTCGACCTGCCGCAGGCGCTGCAGGAGAAGGGCGGCTGGAGCAACCGGGCCACCGTCGACGCCTTCGCCCGCTTCGCGAAGGTGCTGTTCACCGAGTACGCGGGCAAGGTGCGCTACTGGCTCACCATCAACGAGCAGAACATGATGATCCTCCACGGCGCGGCGATCGGCACCGCCGGGGACTCGGGCGACCCCCAGCGCGAGCTCTACCAACAGAACCACCACATGATGCTGGCCCAGGCCGAGGCCATGCAGCTCTGCCACGAGCTGGTCCCGAACGGCAAGATCGGCCCGGCCCCCAACATCTCGGTCGTCTACCCGGCCTCCGCCAAGCCCGAGGACGTGCTCGCGGCCGCGGACTACAACGCGATCCGCAACTGGCTCTACCTCGACATGGCCTGCCGAGGCAGCTACAACCCGACCGCCTGGGCCTGGATGACCGAGAAGGGCATCGCCCCCGAAATCGCCGACGGCGACCTGGAGATCCTCGCCTCGGGCAGGCCGGACTTCCTGGCGCTGAACTACTACTCGACCGCGACGGTCGCCGCGCCGCTGGGCACCGGCTCCGACGTCGGCGCGATGGGCGGCGACCAGCAGCTCGCCGTGGGCGAGGAGGGCGTCTACCGCTCGGTGCGCAACGAACACCTGCCGGTGAACGAGTTCGGCTGGGAGATCGACCCGGTCGGCTTCCGCTCGACGCTGCGCGAGGTCTACGACCGCTACCGGCTGCCGCTGATGGTGACCGAGAACGGCCTGGGCGCCTTCGACACCCTGGAGGCGGACGGCACGGTCCACGACCGGTACCGGATCGACTACCTGGACGCGCACATCGAGCAGATGCGGATCGCGGTCACCGACGGCGTCGAGATGCTCGGCTACTGCCCGTGGTCCGCGATCGACCTGATCTCGACCCACCAGGGCGTGCGCAAGCGCTACGGCTTCATCTACGTCGACCGGGACGAGTTCGACCTCAAGGAGCTGAAGCGGTACCGCAAGGACAGCTTCTTCTGGTACCAGCAGCTGATCAAGGCGAACGGAAGCGCGACGCGCGACTGACGGAGGCTCAACGCCTGGGCTCGGAGGGGGAGGCGTCGGGGGGCGCCTCCCCCTCCGGCATCTGCCGCGCCGCCTCCTCCTGCTCCCAGAGCCGGTGCTCGCGCCGCGCCCAGGTGCGGGGCACCCAGCCCGTGCGCATGCCGCGCCGGGCCTCCGGGTCCTTCCACGCCATCCGCACGTGGCCCAGCACCAGCACGCCGATCACCAGCGCCAGCCAGTCGTGGACGAAGGTCGCGCCGGTGCGCACGTCCAGCGCGGCCAGGTGCGGGAACCAGAGGATCAGCCCAGTGCCGATCATCACCAGCGTCCCGCCCGCGATCAGTGCGGCGTACATCTTCTGGCCCGCGTTGAACTTGCCCGCCGGCCCCGCCGCGCGGGTACCGCGCCGCATCGCCCGCCAGGTCCAGCCCCGGTCCTCGGGCCCGAACCGGTTGAGCCTGCTCAGGTCCCTGCGGACCCCGCGGAAGAAGAGTCCGACCGCGAGCGGGAACGGCAGCAGCACCCCGGTCCACTCGTGCACGACCACCAGCAGCCTTCTGCGGCCGACGAGTTCGGCAAGCTGCGGCACGTAGAGGAAGGCCGCGGTGACGATCGCGACCATCATCAGCACGGCGGTGGTCCGGTGCACCCAGCGCTCGGCGGCAGTGAAGCGGCGTAGCAGCCTGGGCTCAACCGGAGGTGGGGGCATCGTTGCGTCCGTTGGAGCGGCCGACCCAGGCTTCGACGTCATAGCCGTAGTTCTCCCAGTAACCGGGTTCGACCTGATCCGTCACGGTGATCCCGGACAGCCACTTGGCCGACTTGTAGAAGTACATCGGCGCGACGTAGAGCCGGACGGGTCCGCCGTGCGCGGTCGTCACGGGCGAGCCGTTCATCTGATAAGCCACGAGCACGTCGCCGCGGCGCGCCTCGTCGAGCGTCAGGCTCTCGGTGTAGACGCCGTCGAAGCAGGTCAGCTTGATCGCCTTGCCCTTGGCCTGCACCCCGGCCAGATCCAGCAACTGCCGGACCAGCACCCCGGAGAACTCGGTGTTGGGCACCCGCCATCCGGTGACGCACTGGACGTCCTTGACCAGCCGGGTCTGTTGCATCGCCTTGAGATCGGCCAGCGTGTAGGTGGCGGGTCGGTCGACCAGCCCATCCACGGTGAGCCGGTAGTCGGTGTCGCTGCGGTGCGGGATGGAGGAGGCCACCGAGTAGAAGCGGAAGCCGCCCCCACCCGGCAGCAGCCCGGTCAGGCCCGTCGGGTCCTTGCTGCTGACCGTGGCGAGCACGTTGTCGAGGCCGCTCTGGATCCGCGCTCCGAAGGCCACCCCGGCAGCGCCGAGTGCGAGCACGCCCAACACCACCCGCCGCCCGACGGGCGCGCTCATGTCTTCCCGACCCCGCTGCATGCCTCCATCCCACCACCTGCGCCTCCGCCTGACCAGGCCGAACGGGCACCCGTCACACTTCGGTAAGGGGCGACCTTCGCAGGGGGACGTTGCAACACCTCACGGGCGCGAGGAACTGCGCGACAAGCCACCCACGCGGGTGCTGATCCGAACGAGCAGGGCCATCCGCACAGGGTGGTTGTTCGCGCAGTTCCCCGCGCCCCTGGGTAGGGCAACTCAAGGTGCGATCCGAACCGGGAGCGCCAGCGGCCCGTGCATGATGCCGCTCGGGGTCCAGGCCAGGTCCGCGTAGTCGCCGGTCAGGGCCAGATCCGGCAGCCGCCGCAACAGCGTGCCCAGCGCGACCACACCCTCCAGGCGTGCCAGCGGCGCGCCCACACAGTAGTGGATGCCGTGGCCGAACGAGAGGTGGCGACCGTCCGTGCGGGTCACGTCCAGTCCGCCTTCCCCCGCGCCCGTCGCGGGGTCGCGGCCGACCGCGCCGAGCGAGACCGTCACCACGCTGCCCTTCGGGATCAGCACCCCGCCCAGCTCCACGTCCCGCGCGGCGAAGCGCAGCGGCGTCTGGTCGACGGGCGCGTCGAAGCGCAGGAACTCCTCGACCGCGCCCGGCAGCAGCTCCGGCCGCTCGCGCAGCAGCGCCGCCTGGTCGGGGTGGTCCAGCAGCGCCGCCATCGCGTTGCCGAGCAGGTTGACCGTCGTCTCGTGGCCCGCGATCAGCAGGATCACGGCCGTGCCGAGCAACTCCTCGTCGTTGAGGGCGTCCTCGTCCTGCTCGTTGAGCCGGACCAGCGCGGAGAGCAGGTCCTCGCCGGGCTCCTTGCTCTTGGCTGCCAGCAGCTCCGCGAAGTACGCGTTCAGCGCGAGCGCGCCCTCCCGCTGGACCGCGGAAGGCGCCGAGGACGACCCGGCCACCGCGGCGAGCGTCCAGCGGCGGAAGTCCGCCTGGGCGTCCAGCGGGACGCCCAACAGCTCGCAGATCACCATGACCGGCAGCGGCGCGGTGAAGTCCTCGACCAGGTCGATGGGCTCGCCCGCCGCCGCCTTGGCCTCGATCGCGTCGATCAGCTCGTCGGCGATCTCCTGGATCCGGGGCCGCAGCGCCTCGACCCGGCGCGGCGTGAAGGAGCGGGCGACCGGGCCGCGGAGCCGCGCGTGGTCGGGCGGGTCCGCCATCAGCATGTTGGCGCCGAGGCCCTGGCCGCGTCCCTGGTAGGAGGTGACGCCGGCGGCGTCGAGCGCGGCGCGGGCGATGTCGGGGTCCTTCATCAGGTCCGGGTGGGTCAGCGCGGCGCGGCCCAGCTCGTAGTCGAGCACGAGGTAGAGGTGCAGCCCGTTCGGCTGGCTCACCCGCTGCACCGGACCCCGCTCGCGCAGCGCGGCGTAGCGGGCGTGGGCGGCGGCCTTGAACGTGGTGTCGTTGACGAGCGGCGCGTCGGCCTCGTCGGTGATCGTCATGGTGTCCCCTCCCCGACCCTCACCGGGGCCGAGCCGTCGAGAGCGATTCCCCGGCCGGAACAACCTACCGAACAGTCAACTCCCGCTGCAGCCATGGACTTGGCCGAAGGCGCGGCGCACCATGACCGGATGCGGATGGACGGCAGGGCAGCGGTGGTGACCGGTGGCTCGCGCGGGATCGGACGCGCCGTGGCGCGCAAACTGCTCGCCGCCGGGGCGTCGGTGCTGATCGGCGCGCGCGGCAGGGCGGGCCTGGACGCGGCGCTGGCCGATCTCGGCCCTGCGCCGGGGCGGCTGGTCGCGGCGGCCGGCTCGGCCGGGGACCCGGTGGACGTGCGCCGCTGGGCCGGGCTCGCGCTGGAGAGCTTCGGGCGGCTGGACTACGTCGTCTGCAACGCGGGCGCCAACCAGCCGCTCGGCCCGGCCGTCGAGGGCGACCCCCTGGCCTGGGAGGAGACCTTCGCCGTCAACGTCCACGGCCCGCTGGCACTGGTCCGCGCCGCCTGGGAGGGGTGGATGCGCGAACACGGCGGCGCGGTCGTCACCGTCGTGACGGAGGGCGTGCACGGCGTCGGGCCGGGGCTGGCCGCATACGAGACGAGCAAGGCGGCGCTGCTGCAGCTCACTCGGCATCTTGCGGCCGAGCTCGCCCCGCAGGTACGGGTGAACGCGGTGTCGCCGGGGCTGGTCCGCACGGAGCTGGCGCGCTTCTACTGGGAGCGGGACGAGCCGGGCCTGGCCGCTCACACGCCGCTGGCCCGGCTCGGCGAGCCGGAGGACATCGCCCGCGCGGTCGTCTGGCTGCTCTCCGCCGAGGCGGCCTGGGTCACCGGCGCGGACCTGCTCGTGGACGGCGGCCGCCGCGTCCGCGCGGGCATGCGCGCGCTCCAAGCGGAAGCTCCGGCCGAGAAGGCGGCGGGACAGGCTCCGGCGTCAACGCCAGGAGCGCCACAGGGGCCGCGTCTCGTCGAGGACTGAATCAGCGATCCTGCCGCCCGATGGCCAGCTCGACGGGTGTCATGGCTCAGCCTCACCAAACATCGTAGGCTGCACCCCCGTGTCAACGGTGGGTCAGAGGAAGTAGCCATGAGCAGGACGAAGACCGGATCCTCCGGCCCGCGCCGGGGAGCCCGCGAGGCCAGAAACGAGAAGTACCGGCTGCAGGAACTGGCCCGTCGGCGCACGCGGGTGCGCACGCGCGGGCGCTGGTGCCTGGCCTTCGCCATCCTGGCCGGCATCGTCTCGCTCGGCGTGCCGCTGGTGGTGCACTCGGCATACGTCGAGGAGACAGCGTTC
Source organism: Streptacidiphilus sp. MAP12-20 (assembly GCF_041262525.1). Classification (NCBI taxonomy): domain Bacteria; kingdom Bacillati; phylum Actinomycetota; class Actinomycetes; order Kitasatosporales; family Streptomycetaceae; genus Streptacidiphilus; species Streptacidiphilus sp. MAP12-20. The sequence goes on along the minus strand of NZ_JBGCCK010000007.1, from coordinate 40,552 downwards.
GACCGGGCGGCGCCGTGCGCGGTGGACGCGCCGGTGGGCTTCACGGACTGCCTGTCCCGAACCACCGCGGTGATCGTCTCCAAGCGCGAGATCACCGGCAAGAACGCCCACGAATACGTCAGCGTCGACTTGGGGGGCGCGTCGCCTGCGGAGATCGGCTTCCCCTCACGCGACTTCTACACCAGGCTGACGACCGGCGAGTCGATCGGCGTCACCGTCTGGCGGCAGCGGTTCGTCCGGCTGGACGACGGTCTCGGCAGCACAGCCACGGACGGCAGCCCGACGGGCAAGACACAGCTGGTCCTGACTCTCGGCGTGCTCATGCTGGGCGCTGCGACCTGGCTCGGTTACCTCTCCTTCTGGTACCTCCGCCGCGGCGAACGTTGCGCCGCGATCCCGGCCCCGCCCGCCCTGATCCTTCCAGTTCGCGCGTTGCTCGCCGGAGCGGTTCCCCTCTTCGCGGTCTTCATCGTCCTCGCCTCCGCGCGCGGGAGTCTTTCCCCCGGCGCCGCGCTCCTCGTGGTCCCGCTGTCCTACGGGGCCGTGCTGCTGCTGGCAGCCTCGTGCCTGTTCTTCCCCTGGATGCGCCGCCCAGGCGAGGTCCACTTCAAGCGCTGAGTCCATCCGCAGGGGCCACGGCCGGAACTCACCAAAGTCCCCACCAAGGACGTCCGTGACCTGCTCGGGTGTGGAGTGGGCATCGCGCTCACATCATGGCAGCGTCGCGATCTCCAACCCACGGACATCCAGGCCCACGACCGAGACTGCCGCAGAACGGACCAGACAGGCCGTGGCGGTCCTCAGTCCCACCAGTTGAAGAGAAGATCACCGAGCGATCGCGGCCGCCAGTAGGAGACCTGATCCAGCTCGGCACACGACAGACCGCCGAGGTCTACGTCAGCGATCGACCGGTCGAGCGTGAGAGGTCCGAGCAGGCGAAGGCCGCCGGCCTCGAAGGTCCCGGCCCATGAAGGTGGGTCCGCGAAGCCGACGATGGGCTGACCCGGCGAGGGCGGCGTGACGGCGAACGCGACCAGCGGCAGGTGGGCATGGAAGAGGGCGACGCACGACGCCAACTGGGAGGCGATCGACACCGAATGGAAGGTGCACGTCCCGGCCTCGCGCCAGGGGCCCACCCGGGCGTGCTCGACCCGGGCCGCGTCGAAGCAGAGGCCCCGCAAGAGCCCGACATCGACCAGCGGGAGTGGAGGCTCCGTCGAGGCCCGGAAGCCAGTCGCTCCCCTCATCAGCCGCATGGTGCCTCCGGTCCTTGGTGTCTGATGCAGTCTTGCCTACGACACGGTGCGAGGTCAGTCTCGGCGGACATCATGGAGTATCCGGCCGAGGACGGCTTCCGCCCGCTTCGGATGCTCCCTCAGCCAGTGGCCGAGATGCTCCCGGGTGGCTTCCTCGACGCAGGCCTGGACTGCGGTGTTGGCCAGCGCTCCGCGTGTGGCGCCCTCGAACTCGGGGTGGTCCAGCTTCACCGAGACGACCGCGGTAAGGCCCTTGACGATCTGGCCCGCTTGGAGATCCGGGTCCGATGCTGTCAGCCGCCGCTGCTCCCGGGCGTACGCGCTGACCGCGGCGGCCAGTCCGTCGCGAAATCCCAGATCGTGCGTGCTGACAGCGAGTGTGGGGTGGCTGTTGGCGAAGGTCCGGAACCGCTCCTCCTGGGTGTTGCGCCACCGGAAGGCCACCTCCATCGTCCCGGCCATCCGCTCGTCCTGCCGCTCGAAGCTGATTGTCTCCGGATCCACGGGAGTCCCCGCATGCTGATCGAGGAAGGCGACGAAGTCCCTTGCTCCGCCCAGGAATCGACACTGCACCGATCGAGACTGAGCGGGGCGGCGCTCGTCGCTGAGTGAGATGTCGAGGCCCCGGTTGAGGAAGGCCAGTTCCCTGAACCGCTCCACCAGCGTGTCGGACGAGACCTGCGTCGTTTCGAAGATGTCCGCGTCGGGCCAGAAGGTGATGACGGTTCCGCTGTCATCCGCCGGTCCGACCTCGGCGGGTGGGGCGACCGCGACGCTCCGCACGTACTCCTGGACCTTGCGGACCCCTCCGTGACGCACCTCAGCCGTCAGGCGGCTCGACAGGGCGGTCGCGACGAAGAGGCCCACATGGAGCCAGCCGACCAGCGCGGCGTCACGGCCGAGCGTCCTGGGTCCCACGTAGGTCTGCGTGAGCTGCGCTCGGAGGCCGGGACCGTCCAGGTCCGCGTTGTCCTCGAAGGGGACGCCCGGCCCGTCGACGGCGACACGCACACCACCGTCAGGGGTCAGGGTGATCGCCACACGAGTGGCCCGGCCCGCGAGGACCTCGTTCACCGCCTGGTTGCTGACGTCGAACACCAGCTGGTGCAATCCACGTTCACCGACCGACCCGACGTATATCCCGGGCCGCCTCCGAACGGCTTCCAGCCCCTCCAACACCTGAATGTGGCTCGCGTCGTACCGCACGGCATCCTGACTCATGGCGCCCCTCCGATGAAGTCCGGCGGAAGGCAGCAGCTTAGGAGAATTTCAAGAAAACACCAGGTCAGCACAGGTGTAGCGAGGTCATGGGCTGGCGCTTGAGCGCCTTCCCGTGACGGTCGGCCAGGACACCTTCGGACCACAGCCGGAGTGCGGCCACGACCCCACCAAAGCGGCACACGAGGCCGTTCCCGCCATCGCCGAGGTCATCAATTCAACCCATCGGCTGTTGCACTGCGCGGAGTCCGACCCGAGGCGCCGACCATGCCGTCGGGGCCGCGCGAAATCCGCTGGTCTGCGGCAGGCGTCAGGCCTACGCTCCAGGCTCATGCCGGAGCACCCATGGTTCGCGATCGACGAAGCGGACGAAGACGACTTCTACGAATTCACCGCCACAGAGCTCGCGTTCGTACACGCCCTGCGCGAACGGACCGCACCATGGGCCACCGCTGACGCGGAGGGTCTGGTCGGTCGTTCGGACAACTGGGACTCGTTGGTGGCCTACCTGGACTTCTGCGATCCCGGCTCGCCCCAGCATCTGATCGACATCGGGGTGCACTTCTACGGCGACCGGGTGCGCGGTGACCGGCTGCACAACCAGCTCTACACGCTGACCGACCGTCCGTCGAGCTGGGCGCTGCAGGCGACCGGGACGGTCGAGGAACTGGCCCAGCAGTCCGCGGACTGGTTCCGGTCCGTGCTTCGCAAGCCGATAGTCCTGTACGTCTGGTTGAACGACGACCAGTGGGCCTACGCAGCGCGGTTCGCGTTCGCGGACACGAACCAGACGATCAGCCAGGTCTACAACCGACAACTCGCTCCTCCGGGACAGGAGGAGGCGCTGATCGCGGCCGGACACGTCCACGGCAAGGGCTGGATCCAGACCAAGGGACTGCCGACGCCGACGCTGTACCAGCACATCCGCGGGGATCTGAGCGCTGCTGCCGCCCTGCCACCGGGCGTACCGGCTGTCACCAAGCGTGGCCCTATCGGCGGCGTCTGGTACGAAGGCATCCAGGATGAGGACCAGTGACCCGGTACTTCATGCTGGTCTGCGACGACGTCCCGCACGACGTGGTACTCCTCGACGTCGGCCGCAGCCCGTTGGAGCTCGCCAAGGCGTATCGCGCCCTGACGGGCGTCGGCCTGCGGGCTGCAGAGCGGCCCGCCTGATCAACGTGCCTTCGGGACCGAGTATGTAGGTGCGGGGCGGCCCCATGGCTGCCACGGCCGCCGTCAGTTCGGCCTCCTTCGCGGCGGGATCCGGTGCGCCTGGATCCCGCGCGGCGAAGCCGTGAAGCCGGAGCGCGTCCGAGTCCACGTCGTCTGGTTCCGGGCGGCCCTCGACGATGAACCCGCGCAGCGCGTCCTCGCCCAGCTCCAACGGCTGGAAGGGCAGGGGTTACGGCTCGTCGTCCTCGTCCGCATCGGGCCACGGCACGACCTCCGCCGGGCGCTCCCCAGCCCAGTACGGAGCTTCGAAGGGAAGCGGCTCGGCAGGCCAGGGCTTGTGGGCTGCCCTGCTCCAGAAACCGCGTGACCAATGAACCGTCTGACCTGCAGACTCCCCCTATGGACAGACCAGGCGGGCCGGGCCCACTCCTCGAGTGGGGGGTCGTGGCGAACGTGGCCGAGGAGACCTTTCACGGTCCAGACGGAGCCGAGAGGCAGGCCGGGCTACGGCACTTCCGGGCGGGCGCCCGGGTGTGGGTGCTTCCTCCGCGCTACCGGGACGAGGACGAGCAGGTGGAGGTGATCGGCTTCCACCGGGGCAGCCACAGCCGGCTGATCAACTTCATCGTCTTCCGCCGTCACCTGGAACGGTTTCGGACCAAGGCCGTCTACAACCCCACGGTCGTGCTGGCACGGGAGAACAGCCCGTACTGGAACTGACCAGGTTCAACCAGTGGACGCAACACCAGCCTCTTGGAGCGATCGTAGGTGATCGTGGATGGCTTCGGCGGGTGTCTTCCAGCCGAGGCTCTTGCGGGGCCGGTTGTTGAGCGTGGCAGCGACCGCTTCGATCTCTTCGGCCGTCCACCGGGACAGGTCGGTACCCTTCGGGAAGTACTGGCGCAGCAGGCCGTTGGTGTTCTCGTTGGTGCCACGCTGCCAGGGGCTGTGGGGGTCGGCGAAGTAGATCGGGACGCCGGTCTCGGCCGTGAACTGGGCGTGTGCCGACAGTTCCTTGCCGCGGTCCCACGTCAGCGACCGCCAGAGCTGTGCCGGCAGGGAGCCGATCGTCGCCGCCAGCGCGTCCTTCATGGTCACGGCGCCGTAGCCGGCCAGCGGCGGTCCGTTCTTGGTGCGGGGCACGACGCCGTAGCCGTCCTGGCGGGGCAGGTGGACCAGCACCGTGAACCGGGTCGTGCGCTCGACCAACGTGCCGATCGCCGATCGCTCGAGCCCGATGAGGAGGTCGCCTTCCCAGTGGCCCGGCACGGCTCGGTCGTCGGCTTCGGTCGGCCGTTCGCTGATCAGCACTTCGGGCGTGACGTGAGCCCACGCCTTCCGCTTGGAACGGGCCCGGGGCACTCGCAGGGCCCTGCCGGTGCGCAGGCAGGTGACGAGCTCGCGCTCAAGCGCGCCCCGGCCTTCGACGAACAGGGCCTGATAGATGGCCTCGTGGCTGATCCGCATGGACTCGTCGTCAGGGAAATCGATCTTCAGCCGGTTCGCGATCTGCTCCGGACTCCAGGCCGTGGCCCATCGGCGGTCGCCGCGGTGCGGCTTGTTCCGCCCCTTCCACGGCACTCCCTCCGGACCCAGCGCCGCTCCGCCCGGGTGGCTGACCCGGCCCGATAGCCGTTCCTGCACGTAGTCCCGCAGTCGGTCGTTCGTGGTCAGCTTCGCCGGTCTCGGACGCTGGGCCACCAGGTCGGCCTTCCACTGCGCGACCGAGGCCCGGTAATCCAGTCGGCCGCCGCGGGTCGCAGCGTTGCGCCGCAGCTCCCGGGATATCGTCGCCGGATCGCGGCCTACGCGTCGCGCGGTCTCACGAACTCCGATGCCCTGGGCTTTGAGGAGGGCGATCTCTTCACGCTCGTGAAAGGACAGGTACCGGCCGGACTGCGGGGCGAGATCCATCGGTGGCATCCCGCCACCGTGCCGGAACCAACGCCCGCCCACAGCCTGCGATACGCCGACCGCAGCTGCTGCCTCCTCGGCGAGCAGCCCCTTCGCGATCTCACGCCAAAACTCCCGCTCGATCTCCCGCCGATGCGCCGGCGCCCCCGGCGACTTCATCGGCGACCGCCCCGTCAACGCCTGCATCCATCCCGCTGGCCGACCCATCAACACCTCCGAAAACGAGGTGTTGCGACGATCGGTTGAATCCGCCCTGGGACCGGGTGTGGTGTTGCTCGGACCTGGCCCAACCGTGGGTCGATCGCTGGAATGCACTGCGCGCTGGTCTCCTGTGCGACGAGTACCCGCCCTGGCCAGCCCGTCAGCGCCCACCGGCCAAGATGTCGGCGTCGGCGTGGTCGGACGTTCGTCACCGGCAGCAGTGCCAGGCCCTGCACTAGGTCGACAATCCTTGAGGGCGCTTACCGTACACAAGGGCGACGACCATCTTGAGGGCGGGGTTCTGCGCGGTGGGGTCGCTGGCGAGTCGTAGCGGTCGTCGTCCACCGGCCACCGGGACAGCGGCGAAGAGCGCTGATGAAGCGACCTGGGTGACCAGCGCGGGCCTGCTCGTGGACGGCGGCCGCCGGGTCCGCGCGGGCGTGCGCGGCTCCGCCGGGGAGGGTCGGGCCGAGAAGGCGGCGGGGCAGGCTCCGGAACAGGCAGAATGGTCCGGTGACCCTGACTGATCTCATCCCCGCAGACCCCCAGCCCGACGACCTGTTCACAGCTTTCGCCGGCTGGGTCGAGGAGCGCGGGATCACCCTCTACCCCGCTCAGGAAGAGGCGCTGATCGAGATCGTCTCCGGCGCGAACGTCATCCTCAACACGCCGACCGGCTCCGGCAAGAGTCTGGTCGCCGCGGGCGCGCACTTCGCCGCGCTGGCGAACGGGCAGCGCACCTTCTACACCGCGCCGATCAAGGCCCTGGTCTCGGAGAAGTTCTTCGACCTGGTCAAGATGTTCGGCACCGAGAAGGTCGGCATGATGACGGGCGACGCGTCCGTCAACCCGACCGCGCCGATCATCTGCTGCACGGCCGAGGTACTGGCCAGCATCGCGCTGCGCGACGGCGCGGACGCGGACGTCGGCCAGGTGGTCATGGACGAGTTCCACTTCTACGCCGAACCGGACCGTGGCTGGGCCTGGCAGGTGCCGCTGATCGAGCTGCCGCAGGCGCAGTTCCTGCTGATGTCGGCCACGCTCGGCGACGTGCGCCGCTTCGAGGCGGACCTCAAGCGCCGCACGGGCCGCCCGACGACGACGGTCTCGTCCGCCACCCGTCCCGTCCCGCTCTTCTACGAGTACCAGCGCACCCCCATCCACGACACGCTGGAGGACCTGCTCAAGTCCGGCAACGCCCCGGTCTACGTCGTGCACTTCACCCAGGCCGCGGCGGTGGAGCGGGCGCAGGCGCTGATGAGCATCAACATGTGCACCAAGGCCGAGAAGGAGGCGATCGCCTCGCTGATCGGCAACTTCCGGTTCACCACCAAGTTCGGCCGCAACCTGTCGCGCTTCGTCCGCCACGGGATCGGCATCCACCACGCCGGCATGCTGCCCAAGTACCGCCGCCTGGTGGAGCGGCTGGCGCAGGCCGGTCTGCTCAAGGTGATCTGCGGGACCGACACGCTCGGCGTCGGCGTCAACGTGCCGATCCGCACCGTGCTGTTCACCGCGCTGAGCAAGTACGACGGCCAGCGGGTGCGGATGCTGCGCGCCCGTGAGTTCCACCAGATCGCGGGGCGCGCCGGCCGCGCGGGCTTCGACACGGTCGGGACGGTCGTCGCACAGGCTCCCGAGCACGTGATCGAGAACGACCGGGCCGTAGCGAAGGCTGGTGACGACCCGAAGAAGAAGCGCAAGGTCGTCAGGAAGAAGGCGCCCGAGGGCTTCGTCTCCTGGGGTGAGGAGACGTTCACCAAGCTGATCGACGCCGCGCCGGAGCCGCTGGTCTCCCGCTTCAAGGTCAGCCACCTGATGCTGCTCTCCGTCATCAACCGCCCCGGCAACGCCTTCGAGGCGATGCGGCACCTGCTGATGGACAACGACGACGACCCGAAGGCCCGCCGCCGCCACATCCGCGAGGCGATCGCCATCTACCGCTCGCTGGAGGCGGGCGGCGTCGTCGAGCGGCTGCCGCACCCGGACGAGACCGGCCGGATCGTCCGGCTGACGGTCGACCTGCAGGATGACTTCTCGCTCACCCAGCCGCTCTCCACCTTCGCGCTGGCCGCCTTCGAGCTCCTCGACCCGGCCTCGCCCTCGTACGCGCTGGACGTGCTCAGCGTCGTCGAGTCGACGCTCGACGACCCGCGCCAGATCCTGCACGCGCAGGAGAACAAGGCGCGCGGCGAGGCCGTCGCGGAGATGAAGCGCGACGGGATCGAGTACGAGGAGCGGATGGAGCGGCTGCAGAACATCAGCTACCCCAAGCCGCTGGAGGAGGAGCTGGAGCACGCCTACGAGGTCTACCGCGGCGCCCACCCGTGGATCAGCGACCACCCGCTGCGCCCGAAGACCGTGGCCCGCGACCTCTACGAGCGCGCGATGACCTTCGTCGACTACGTCGGCTTCTACGAACTCCCGCGCACCGAGGGCCTGGTGCTGCGCTACCTCGCGGGCGCGTACAAGGCGCTGGAGCACACCGTCCCGGACGACCTCAAGTCCGAGGACCTGCGCGACCTCAGCTCCTGGCTCGGCGAGCTGGTCCGGCAGGTGGACAGCAGCCTGCTCGACGAGTGGGAGCAGCTGGCCAACCCGGAGGACGAGGAAGAGCTGGAGCAGTCGCTCGAAGAGAAGACCGCCCCGGTCACCGCGAACAAGCGCGCCTTCCGCGTCCTGGTCCGCAACGCCATGTTCCGGCGGGTCGAGCTGGCCTCGCTGGAGAACTACCACGCGCTGAGCGAGCTCGACGCCGAGGACGGCGGCTGGGACGCGGACCGTTGGGCTGACGCGATGGACGCCTACTGGGACGAGCACGACGACCTCTTCACCGGCCCCGACGCGCGCGGCCCGAAGATGCTCCTCATCGACGAGGAGACGGTCCAGGGCGCGTGGCTGATCCGCCAGATCTTCGACGACCCGGCCGGCGACCACGACTGGGGCATCAGCGCGGAGGTCGACCTCACCTCCTCCGACGAGGAGGGCCGCGCGGTGCTGCGCGTGACGGAGGTCAGCCGCCTGGGCTGACCCAGCGGCGCGGGGCTCTGCTCGATTAACCGCGTGCGCGAGAAACCACCCGCGTGCGGACGGTCCTCAACGCGCGGGGCCATCCGCACAGGGTGGCTTGTCGCGCACGCGGTTAATCGAGCAGAGCCTCGCGCCCCCGAGGGAGGTGCAACTGGCTCAGCGGCGTAGGAGGGTCACGCCGTCCTCGCTGTCGACCAGCTGGTACCCCTGCGCCTCGTAGCCCGCCAGCGCGGCCTCCGCCGCGTCCGAGGAGCAGGGGGCCACCGCCCTGGAGTCCGTCGCGTCGACGACGACCCAGTCCGGGCCCGTCGTCGTCGGCTGAGGCGCGCAGACCAGGGTCACCGTCGCGCGGTGGACCAGCTGCGCGGCGAGGCGGTTGCTCGCGGCGACGGTCACGCCGTCGGGGATCTCGGCCAGCACCGTGTTCGCCGCGCGGACGTGGGGGCTGGTGGTCCATTCCGAGGGGAGCGCCAGCTCGCGCAGCGGGAAGAAGGGGATCGTCGCCAGCGTCACGGCCGCGCTCGCGGCCAGGACGCCGCGTCGCACGCGTGGCCGCAGCCGCAAGCGGGTGAGCCCGTGGACGAAGCCGGCGAAGACGATCGGCATCAGCACCGCGCTGTAGTGGTAGGCGACGCCCCAGTAGTGCGAGTTGCCGGAGGCGAAGCGCCACAGCAGCGTCGGGGCGCACAGCAGGGTGAGCGGCGAGCGCAGCGCGACGAACGCGGTCGGCGCGAGCAGCATCAGCAGCGTCACCCACTTTACGCCCGGCCACGGCACGTGCAGCAGCAGGCTGACCAGCGAGCCGTCGCCGCCCGCCTGGGTCACCCCGCCGGTCGTCGCGGAGCCGCCGCCGGTGACCTGCTGCCAGTAGTCGAAGCCGCCGTGCGCGTTGAGCGCGGGCAGCACGACGAGCACCTCGAAGCAGGTCCCGAGCGCGCCCGCCGCAGTGAGCCAGAGACCGAGGCGGCGCGGACCGCGCAGCGCGATGTAGACGCCGACGGCGGCCACGGTCAGCCCCTGATCCTCCTTCACCAACAGGAGCGGCAACGCCCAGAGCGCGGCGGCACGCCACCGCTCCTCCCCCAGTGCCCGCACCGCGAAGGCGATCAGCGGCACGGCGAAGGCGATCTCGTGGAAGTCGAAGTCGGCCGCCTGAACGATTCCCCAGGACGCGCCCAGCCCGAAGCCGACCACCAGTGCCGCACGCGGCCCCCGCACCCGGCGGGCCCAGTCCGCGAGCGGCACGATCGCCAGCGAGAGCAGCACGCTCTGCGCCACCAGCAGCGTCACCGGGCTCGGGAAGAGCCGGTAGAAGGGCGCGAGCAGGGCGATCGCAGGGCTGAAGTGGTCGCCCAGCACGTTGAAGCCTGCGCCCTTGAGTGGGGTGACCGGTGCCTGGAGGTGGGCGTAGGCGCGCACGGCCTGCTCGAAGATGCCGAGGTCGAAGCCGGCCGTCAGCTGCTGGTCGTGCCGGCGCACCGACAGCAGCGTGTAGAGCACGCCGAAGAGCCCCGCCACACCCCAGCTGTAGGCCCAGGCCGGTATCCGCCCGCTCTTTCCGCCGAGCTCCCCCGCCAGCGGCCGCGCACGCCGCTGCGCGACGACTGTCATCTCGGTTGTACTCACGCGCCGTGTCCCACCCCGTCAGAATGCAAACCAGACCACCATACGCCGCGACGCTGTCCGCCCGAGGGCAGATCTTCAGCCACCGTGGCCCGGCTCCCCGGCACGAGCGAGGAAGAGGTCGGTGAACCAGCCCGCGTCCAGACCGCCGCCGCGCGCGTCGAGGACGGCCGCGGTCGTGGCGAGAAGTTCGGCCCGGTCGGCGGGGTCGAGGACCTGGACACCGGAGTGGGTGGCGAGCCGGTCCGTCCACTGGCGAGTCGTCTGCCACGACTCGCCGTTGCGCAGGCGGACCGACCGCTGGTCGGTGAAGCGGTCGTCGTCACGGAACTCCCAGCCGACCCAGCCGTTCTCCGCGCTCGCCTCGATCTCGCCCGCGTAGTCGCCGGCCCAGCCCGAGTTGTGGAGCAGACCGACGTCCCAGCGGGCGTCTATGGCGGCAAGCTCCTCGAACAGCTCCCGGTCGACGATCCCGACCAGGTTCCAGAAGAGCGCGACCGTGCCATCGGGCGCCAGCGCGCCGTACACCCGGTCGCGGCGGACGTCGGGGTCCAGCCAGTGCCAGGCCTGGGCGGCGTAGGCGAGGCCGAAGCGGCGGTCGCCAGGCGACCACTCCTCGAACCGCGCGACCTCGACCTCGACGCGCCCCGTCGCGGCCGTGTTCCCCCGCAGCAGCTCGGCCATCCGCGGGTCCGGCTCGACCGCCAGCACCTGTACGCCGCGACCGGCGAAGGCGACGGTGGCCTTTCCGGTGCCCGCGCCCACCTCCAGGGCGTGCACGTCCGACAGCGCGCCGTGGATTCCCGCGAACTCGAGGACGGTGGTGACGAGCGCATCCGGGTAGCCGGGGCGGTACGCGTCGTACTGCGCCGCCGTGGTGCCGAACACCATGCTGCGTTCCACCGTCACATCAGCCTCCCCTGGCCCGTACGACCACTCAGTCGTCCGCCTGCGAACCTACCGACTCGGGCGGCTCCGGGGCCAGCACCCGGACCGTTCCGGCGGGGACGGAAAGTGGACCGGACGGAGTGGGAACCGTCGCGTCAGCAGCGGTGTGGTTGATCACGACGTCCCAACTACTCCCGGACCCGTCGGCGCGGCGGACGCGTTCCACGCCGTCCGGCAGGCCGGAAGGGGTGCGCACGCCCGCGTCGGCGAGTGCGGCGCGGAGGACGGCGTCGAGGGTGCCCGGGTCGGGCGCGGTGGCGACATACCAGGCGGTGCCGTCGCCGAAGCGGTGCCGGGTGACGGCGGGGCGGCCGGCGGCGGGGCCGTCGGCGTGCTGGAGGACGGCGGAGGCGCCGTCGAGGGCGAGGTCCTCGGCCCAGCGGCCGGCCGTGCCGGGCGCGGCGTCGGCGCCGTCCATCCGGGGCGGGGCGACCAGGCGGGTCGTCTCGTCCTTGCGCAGCGGCAGGAACTCCTCCGTCCGCACGCCGAGCACGTCGCGCAGCGCGCCGGGGTAGCCGCCGAGGTGGACGGCGTCGTGCTCGTCGACGATCCCGGTGAAATAGCTGGTCAGCAGGGTTCCGCCGGAGCGGACCCAGGCGCGCAGGTTCTCTGCCCAGGCGGTCCGCGTCACGTACATCGAGGGCGCGACGACGAGCCGGTAGCGGCTCAGGTCCGCGCCGGGGTGGACGAAGTCGACGGTGACCCCGGCCCGCCACAGCCGCTCGTAGTAGGCGTCGATCCGCTCCCGGAAGTCCAGCTCGACCGAGGGCCGGTACTCCAGGTCCAGGGCCCAGCGGGACTCCCAGTCCCAGACGATCGCGACCTGCGCCTCGACCCGGCTGCCGCGCAGCGGGGCCAGCTCGCGCAGCCGCGCGCCGAGCTCGACGACCTCGCGCCAGAGCCGGGTGTCCGTGCCGGCATGCGGCAGCATCGCCGAGTGGTACTTCTCCGCTCCGGACCGGGAGGCGCGCCACTGGAAGAAGAGGACGCCGTCCGCGCCGCGCGCTACGTGCGCGAGGCTGTTGCGGGCCAGCTCGCCGGGTCGCTTGGCGATGTTGCGGGGCTGCCAGTTCACTGCCGAGGTGGAGTGCTCCATCAGCAGCCACGGCGCGCCGCCCGCGAGCGAGCGGGTCAGGTCCGCGCTGAGCGCGAGGCCGATCTGGTTGTCGGGGCGCTCGGCGGCCGTGTAGTGATCGGTGGCGACCAGGTCCACCTCGCGGGCCCAGGCCCAGAGGTCGAGATTGTCGGAGAGCCCGGCCATGAAGTTGGTGGTGATCGGCACGTCGGGGTCGGCGGCACGGACGATGTCGCGCTCGGCGCAGTAGAGCGTCAGCAGCGCGTCGGAGGAGAAGCGGCGGAAGTCCAGCTGCTGGGCCGGGTTCACGCCGGTCGGCGCGGCGCGCGGGGCGTCGATCTCCGCGAAGGAGTCGTAGCGCTGGCCCCAGAACGAGGTGCCCCAGGCCTCGTTCAGCACCTCGACGGTCTTGTAGCGGTCGGCCAGCCACTCCCGGAACGCGGCGGCAGAGCGCTCGCAGTAGCAGCGGGCGACATGGCAGCCGTACTCGTTGTGGATGTGCCAGAGCACGACCGCCGGGTGCCCGGCGTAGCGGGCCACGAGCTCGCGGGTGATCCGGGCCGCGGCCGCGGCGTACTCGGGCGAGCTGGGGCAGTAGGTCTGCCGCGCGCCGTAGCCGAGGGTGCGGCCGTCCTCGGTCACCGGCCGCACGTGCGGGTTGGCGCGCTGGAACCAGGCGGGCGGGGAGGCGGTGGGCGTGGCCAGGTCCACAGCGATGCCGCCGGCGTGGAGAAGCGAGATGATGCGGTCCAGCCAGCCGAAGTCGAACTCGCCCGGTCGCGGCTCCAACCGGGCCCAGGAGAAGATCCCGAGGCTGACCAGGTTGACCCCGGCCTCCCGCATCAGCGCGACGTCCTCGGGCCAGACCTCCTCCGGCCACTGCTCGGGGTTGTAGTCCCCGCCGTAGGCGATGCCGTCGACGCGCAGCGGCTGTGCCATGGATCACTCCTCGTCCGGTGCCTTCGATGGAACCGCAGTGGCCGTGGGCAGCCTCTCCCCTTCGACGCCGCTTCGGCAAGACCCCGTCCGGGTGCCGGGCGGGCCGTGTGGGCCGCCGCTTGTGCCCGCGCGGCCGGGAAGCCTCGTAGGCTTCTCGTCCGGGGAGTCTCCAGAATCCCCACCGACGTCGCATCGCAGTCGCACCGCAGTCGCATGGCATTCAAACAGCAGCACTCACGCAGCAGCATTCACACAGCAGAAGGAGAAGGGCCGCACAGTGATCCACGTGGTCATCGTCGACGACGAGACGCTCGTACGCTCCGGCCTGAGCCTGATCGTCAGCTCCGCCCCGGACATCGAGGTCGTCGCGACCTGCGGCGGCGGCGACGCGCTGGAGACGGTGGCCAGGCTGCGTCCCCGGGTCGTCCTGCTCGACGTGCGGATGCCGGACGTCGACGGCCTGACGGTGCTGAGCTCGTTGATGGAGCTGCCGGAGCCGCCCGCCGTGGCGATGCTGACGACCTTCGACACCGACGAGTACATCGGCACCGCGCTGCGCGCGGGGGCCGGCGGCTTCCTGCTCAAGGACACCGACCCGGAGCAGCTGGTGCACGCCGTGCGGGTACTGGCCGCGGGCGGACGCATCCTCTCCCCGGCCGTCACCGACACCGTGATCGCCGGGTACCTCGACTCCGGCCCCGACCGACAGACGGCGGCCCGCCTGGCCACGATGACGACCCGCGAGCTCGACGTGCTCGCGCTGCTGGGCGAGGGCCTCTCCAACGCGGACATCGCGGCCCGCCTCTTCCTGAGCACCGGCACGGTCAAGGACCACATCAGCGCGATCCTCGCGAAGCTCGGTACCTCCAATCGGGTCCAGGCGGCGGTCTTCGCCCATCAGGCCGGGCTGCTGGCCGGCGACCACTCCTCACCCTCCCCCGGCCGGGATAACCGGTGAGCGCCCCGGCCAGGCCCTCAGCCAAGCCCTGGTACCTCAGCTCCTGGGTGACCGTCCCCGTCCCTGCGCTGCTCGCCGGCCTGGACGCGATGCTCGCGAACGACCTCGGCTCTACGACGCAGATGGCCACGTCGATGCTGGCCGCCGCGGCGCTGCTGCTGCGCAACCGCTGGCCGGTGCTGGTCCTGCTGGCGACCCTGCCCGGTATGCAGCTCAGCTTCATCTGGCTGGCGCCCATGATCGCCGTCTACACGGTGGCGGTACGCCACCGCAACCGGTGGGTGGTCGGCAGCGGCGCGCTGCTGGTGACCCTGACGCAGTTCGTGCCGTGGCCCTCGGCGGACTACACCCTGGGCTGGGACCGGACCACGGCGCTGGCGGCGATGTACGCGCTGTTGACCGGCGGAGCGCCGGTCGCCCTGGGCCTGCTCGTCACGACACGACGCGAGCTGGCCGTCCGGCTGGACGAGCTGACGCGGGGCCAGGAACGGGAGCGGCAGCTGCTGGCGGAGAGCGTGCTCTCGACGGAGCGGGCCCGGCTGGCACGGGAGATGCACGACGTGGTGTCGCACCAGGTCAGCCTGATCTCGATCCAGGCCGGCGCGCTCCAGGTCCGCGCGAGCGATCCGGAGGCGGCGCGGGAGACGGGACGCACGATCCGGCAGCTCTCGGTGAAGACACTGGAGGAACTGCGCCAGATGGTCGGCGTGTTGCGCGCCGCAGGCGGCGACGCCGGCCAGCTCACCCCGCAGCCGACCCTGGCCGACCTGCCGCGCCTGGTCGCAGGCTCGGGCCTGACGGCGTCCTTCAACGACGGCGTGCCCTCGGCCGCGGGCCTCCCCGAACCGGTCGAGCGCGCCGCCTACCGCACGGTCCAGGAGGCGCTCACCAACGTGCGCAAGCACGCCCCCGGCTCCACGGTCACCGTCCACGTGGGCCTCTCGGACGGCCCGCTCCAGGTCACCGTCACCAACGGCCCGGCCGACCCCGACGCCCAGCCCCTCCTCCTCCCCAGCGGCGGCCACGGCCTCATCGGCCTCCGCGAACGCGCCCAACAGCTCGGCGGCACGCTCGCGGCCACGCCGACCCCGGAAGGCGGCTTCACGGTCCACGCGACCTTCCCCGCGAGCCGCTGACGCTTGCTGTCGCTTCCGCCTGGAGTTGCACCTAGGGGCGCGGGACTCTGCTCGATGAACTGCGTGCCCGACAAGCCACCGACATGCGGATGGTCCTCAACGCGCAAGGCCATCCGCACAGGGCGGTTGTTCGCGCAGTTCCCGCCCCCTAGGTGCGACTCCCTCGCTTGCCCTACTTCGGTGCCTGGAAGCCGCCGATCCTCTGCTCGAGCAGTTCGGCCAGCCGCAGCGGGGTGCGGTCCTCGAACATCGGACCGATGAGCTGCACTCCCACCGGCAGGCCCTCGGGGGACCGGCCCGCTGGTACCGCGGTGGCGGGCAGGCCGGGCATGGTGGCCAGACCGGCCCAGACGAGTTGGTCGAAGTACGGGTACTCGACCCCGTCGACGTCGATCCGGCGTTCCAGCGGGCTGGGACGGTGGTCGTGCGGGAACGCCGGAGTGGGCGTGACGGGGCACACCACGACGTCGAACTCGGCGAACAGCTGCCGCCAGCCGTGCCGGTGGAGCTCGCGGCGGCCGTTCGCCTCGACCCAGTCACTGTGGCTGAGCACCATGCCGCGCAGCCGCGCCGCGTCGAGGCTTTGGTCGTCCACGCTCAGCCCGGCCACACGGGTCTGCACCTGCTCGCGCGCCTCGACAGGAAAGCGCGCGACGGAGCTCGAGACGAGCAACTGCATGTAGAGCGTCGCGGCTTCGCTCAGATCGGGGAGCAGCGCACTGTGCCGTTCGACGCGGGCACCGGCGTCGGTCAGCGCGTCGGCCACGCGGTTCACGCCCGCCCGCACAGCGGATCCGGTCGCGATGAGCGGGTGGTCCTCGATGACCAGGACTCGGAAGTCGCGGAGCTCCTCATGACGCGCCGGGGGCAGTCGCAGGTCGTACGCCAGGCCGTGCGTCAGCGGGTCCGGTCCGGCCATGACGTCGAGCAGGAGCGTGAGGTCGCGGGCAGTGCGTGCCATCGGACCGACGACGGCGAGGTCAAGGTCGACCGGCAATGCCGGCGCGGGCGGCGGGGCCATACCGCGGTTCGCCGCCAGCCCGAGTGTCGGCTTGTGTGCGTAGACACCGCAGAAATGTGCGGGGGTGCGCAACGAACCGCCGATGTCGGAGCCGATGGACAGCGCGCCGAATCCGGACGCGAGGGCCGCCGCTGATCCGCCGGAGGATCCACCCGGCGTGCGACCGTGATCCCACGGGTTGTTGGTGGTGCCATAGATCTCGTTGAAGCTCTGGATATCTTGCAGCCCCACGGGGATGTTGGTCTTCCCGAGTATCACCGCGCCCGCGGCCTTGAGCCGTGACACCTGGACCGCGTCCTCGGCCGGCAGGTGGTTCCGGTGTAGTGGCATGCCCCAGTTCGTGGGCAGCCCGGCGATGTTGTAGGACTCTTTGACCGTCACCGGGATGCCGAGCAGCGGCCGGTCCTCACCCCGGGCACGCGCCTCGTCGGCAGCTCGCGCGGCGGCCCGTGCACGGTCGAAGTCCGGCACGCAGATCGCGTTGATCGCCTTGTCGTCCCGCTCGATACGGGCGATCGCCTCGTCGGTCAGCTCCACCGAGGTCACTTCGCCGGTCCGCAGGGCAGCTGCGAGTTCTTCTGCCGTCTGAAAGTTCGAATCCATGCGTTCGACCGTACCCACCTCCGGGACAGGCCATGAAATGCCGCTTCGCGCAACGGGATCGGTGGCTGAATACTCATCATGTTCCGCTCCGGCCACAGATAGTTCGCCCGCCCGCCGGCGATGGCGACACGCGGCGGGATCGGTGTCGGCGTGAGCGTTCAGGAGTCCTTCATCGGACACCCGCGCGTACGTCGCGAGGCTGCGAAGCGACGAATGCCCGGACAGCTTCCTCAGCAGCGGCGCGGAAGCGCCCTTCTCCGCAGCCTTGCCCCGGCCTGCCCGATATGCCCAACCCGCCGCCGAGCGTGAGCGGTTGAAGAGGATGGCCTACGGCCACAAAGCCGAGTACCGACTGCGGATGCACGCGCATTTCCGGAGCCGACCACTTAGGCAACGCTCTCGAGCTCGCGCGTGCGCTCCTGCTGGCCTGCCACTCCGCGCCGCTTCCCGCGCAGCAGCGCTGGCAGCCGCGGCGCGGCGATGAAGCCCTCGACGCAGGCGTTGGCCAGCGCGATACGCGGGAGATCCCTGCTCCGCTCAAAGAGCACGTAACGCGGCTCCCACTGCGGGCGATACTTCGCGTTCGCGCGGTAGAGCGACTCGATCTGCCACCAGCGCGAGAAGAAGACCAGCACCGACCGCCACGCCCGCAGGAACGGCCCCGCGCCCAGCTTGCCGCCCCGCTCGAACACCGCGCGGAAGACCGCGAAGTTCAGCGAGATCCGCTCCACGCCGATGCTCCGCGCCTGCTGGATCAGCTCGATGACCATGAACTCCATCAGGCCGTTGTCCGAGTCCCTGTCACGCCGCATCAGGTCCAGCGAGAGCCCGTGCTCGCCCCAGGGGACGAAGCTCAGCAGCGCCCGCAGCCGGCCCTCGCCGTCGCGGCACTCCAGCATCACGCACTGGCCGTCGTCCGGGTCCCCGAGCCGGCCCAGCGCCATGGACCAGCCGCGTTCCGTCGCGCCGTCGCGCCACTGGTCGGCGTGGACCAGCATCGCCTCCATCTCCTCCTCGCCGATGGAGCCGTGGCGCCGCACCGCGACCGTGTAGCCGGCCCGGCCCACCCGCTTGTGCGCCTGGCGGACGCCGCGCATCGAGCGGCCCTCCAGGGAGAACTCGCCGACCTCGACGATCGCCTCGTCGCCCAGCTCCAGCGCGTCCAGGCCGTGGCGGGCGTAGACGACGCCGCCCTCCTCGCTCGCGCCGGTGACCGCCGGGACCCAGGCGTGCTCGCGGGCCTGCTCCAGCCACTTCTCGATCGCGCCCGGCCACGCCTCGACGTCGCCGATCGGGTCCCCTGAGGCCAGCGAGACGCCGCCGACGACGCGGTAGGTCACTGCCGCCTTGCCGCTCGGCGAGAAGATCACCGACTTGTCGCGCCGCAGCGCGAAGTAGCCGAGCGAGTCGCGCGCGCCGTGCTTGGCCAGCAGGCCGCGCAGCGCCGTCTCGTCCTCGGGGCTCAGGTACTCCTTGCCCTTGGGCGCGCGGAACAGCGCGTAGGTGACCAGCATCAGCACGCCCACGCTCAGCACGTTGATGGTGATGTCGATCCAGCGCGGCGGCGCGATCTCGAAGATCTGCGAGCCGTCCGAGCCCAGCGTCATCGCGCGCAGAAGCACGTACTCGGCCCGGTCGCCCAGCGTTCCGCCGCGGCCCGCGACCGTCGTGCTCAGCAGACCGGCGCCGATCAGCAGCGTCAGCAGCCCGCCGCCGACCAGCGCGCCCGCGGCCAGCCGCGGGTTGGCCGGGTCGCCCTTGGCCTGGAACTGGCTACGGCCCAGCAGCAGCGCCGCGATGAAGAGGACGAGGATGCCCAGCGTGATCCAGTTGAACGGGTGCGAGCTGACGCCCGGCTGGTCGCCCAGCGCCACCACCATGCCGAACAGCAGCAGCCCGCTGAGAACCATGTTGGCGATCCACGCCGCCCGCTTGTGACGGTTCATCATGACGGCCATGAACACCGCGAACGCGGCCGAGCTGAACCCGGCGGTCAGCAGGTAAGGCGTGTAGAGCTCACCATGGTTGTGGTGCCGGACCTGCTCACGGAAGCTCAGCGAGACGGCGCAGAGCAGGTTCAGGCAGGCCACGATCCGCAGGTACCAGACGGCGGTGCGCGCGCTCAGACGCTGAACGCGCGGTGCGGCGGCTCGGGTGATCAAAGAAGGCTCCGGGTGGGGAGAGACAAGACCGGTATCAGCATCAGCTTCTCGCGGCGGGCCGTCGGCTTCGTCACTCCGAGGTGCCGTCCGCATCCCGCCGATCGGCGGGGGTGGTGGCACCGAACGGCAGGTCAGACGGGTGTGGCGGAGGTGTACTGCCTCCAGTCCGTAGGCGTCTGGCCGACGTTGAGTGTACGCAGTTTGGCGAGCACCAGGGGATCTTGCGCGTCCAGCCAGTGGACCAGCTGCCGGAAGGAGACCAGCCGGACGTCGGGCTTGGCCGCGATCTCGCGGAGCGCCTGCTCGACGGCCTTCATGTAGATGCCGCCGTTCCAGCTCTCGAAGTGGTTGCCGATGAAGAATGGCGCGCGGTTGGTGCTGTAGGCGCGGTTGAAGCCGGCCATGTACGCACCGTACGCCTGCTGTTGCCAGTAGGGCCGCCGGGACGGGTCGCCGTTCGGGGTGCCGCCGGTCTGGTTGGCCAGCATGTTGTAGTCCATCGACAGCACCTGGAAGCTGTGCCCGGGGAAGGGGATGGACTGGAGCGGGAAGTCCCACATCCCCAGCCGCTTGACCGGCCACATCTGGTTGCCGCCGGGCGAGCTCGCGTCGTACTTCCAGCCGAGCGCGGCCGCGGTGGGCAGCAGCCGGTCCTGGCCGAGCAGGCAGGGGGTGCGTCCGCCGATCAGTTCCTTGGTGTAGTCGAAGGGCAGCGGCTCCAGGTCGGTGTAGCCGGTGTTGGTGCGCCACTTGGTGACGAAGCCGACGGCCTGGTCGATCTCGCTGCGCCACTGCTCCGGCGACCAGGTGCCGACGCCGCTGCCGGGGCTGCAGAAGTGACCGTTGAAGTGCGTGCCGATCTCGTGGCCCTCCAGCCACGCGCCGCCGACCTGCTGCAGCGTCGCCTTGACGTGATCGTCGGCGAGGTAGCCGATGTCCGAGGCGCCGGGGCGGTGGCCGGGCGGGAGATAGAGGTCCTTCTTGCCCTCGGGCAGCACGTAGATGCCGGAGAGGAAGAAGCTCATTGTCGCCTTGACCTCCTTGGCGACGGAGCGGAAGTGCGAGAAGAGCTGCTTGCTGTCCTCGCCGGCGCCGTCCCAGGAGAAGACGACGAACTGCGGCGGTCGCTGACCGGGCTGCAGCCTCGTAGGCACCGGCTGGTTCGGCTGCGGACCGGTGTCGGCGGTCGAGCCGTCACCGATCAGGTTGGCCGGCTTCGCGGGCACGGTCGGCGTCGGGCTGCCGGAGGACGTGTGGCCGGGGTGGGCGTCACCACCGCCGGCGCGGGCGCCGCTGCTGGAGCCACCGCACCCGGACACGCCCAACGCCGCCGCCGTGACAGCGGCTCCCCCAGCGAGCACGTTCCTGCGCGAGATCGCTCCCATACGGTTCTCCCTGCCTTCCGGTCGGCCGAGTGTCGACATCTCGACTTCTCGGTCTTCTGGCGTTCGGTTGTACGAATATCGGGACGCTCGTCGTGGATTGATCGGTTCGCACCGATCGATCCGGATATAAGCAACCCTCACAGCATCGCTCAACCGGAGGCATCCAGGGAGGAGTGACCCACCCGCGATTCACTCGTCAGTGCGTTGCCGACCGGGGTTTCCCCGGGATCCTCGACAAGAAACTCACTCGAACGTGTGCCGCTGCGGCCGGGCGGCTAGGCTGCCGCCCGGTCCGATGAGATCACCGCTGACCGGCGGGGTCCATCCGTCACCCGGCCGGAATCGGCGGGTGTCCGGCAGTCAGGTGGGGGGCGTTCGGGTGTCGATCGACTGGGTCACGGCTTCGGCCGTGCTGACGGCTGCGGGAACGCTTGTCCTGGCGGCGGCCAGCTTCGCCTCCATCCGCTCGGCCGACCGCGCCGCACGCTCGGCGGAACGGGCGCTCCAGGTCTCACTGCGACCGGTCCTGGTGGCCTCCCGGCCGGGCGACCCTCAGCAGAAGCTGATCTGGGTCGACGGCCACTCCGCGCACCTGGCAGGCAGCCAGGGCTATGCGCTGGTCGGCGAGGACGCGGTGTACCTCGGCACGTCGCTGCGCAACCTCGGCCCGGGCCTCGGCGTCGTCCACGGCTGGTCGGTCCCGACCGGCGACACCCCGGCCGCGGCGGAGGCGTTCCGACGCCAGGGCCTCGACATGTACGTCGCCTCCGGCGACCACGGCACCTGGCACGCGGCGCTCCGCGACCCGGCCGACCCGCAGTTCGCCGAGCTGGCGGACTCGGTGAAGAACCGCCAGCGGTTCAACATCGACCTCCTCTACGGCGACCACGAGGGCGGCCAGCGCACGGTGACCCGCCTCTCGCTGATCCCGAAGAAGTCCGACGACGGCTGGCTCTGCCAAACCGTCCGCCACTGGAACCTGGACCGGCCCGACCCGCGCTGAGCGCCGGCCCTCGCGGCTGTCTCGGTCGGCGCCGATTCCGCCCTTGCCTTCTACGGCAGCAGCGTCAGCGCGTGAACGTGCTTGGGCTTGATCGCCCGGGAGTGGCGATGGTCGATGGTGGCGACTCGGTCCACCCGGTAGCGTTCGGCGACGGCGATCACGGAGGCGTCCGTCGCGCCGAGTGGGTCAGGCCGCGGCCGTGAGGCGCCAGAGCGCGGTGGACCAGAGGACCGCCGCGCTGCCCACGCCCGCCGTCGTGAAGACGGTGCCGTGCGAGGCGCCGAGGGCCCAGAGGAGGACGCCCGCCAGGCCGACCGCGATCAGCAGCGCGCCGGGGACGCGGAGGCGGGGCTCGGCGAAGGCTGTCGCCAGCGGCAGGAAGTGCGCGCCGACGACCACCGCGACCAAGGGGGCGATCAGGGTCGGGACGCCGAACGCGCCGCAGATGGTGGCGATCGCGGCGATCAGGATCCACTGGATCGCGTTGATCCGGCCGAAGGCCCGCCGCTGTTCCAGCGGCGGTGGGCCGCCCGCGGAGGCGGGGAGGACCCGCCGGGCCGCCAGCATCAACGCCAGTGCGATCAGTCCGCCGAGGGGGACCGTCACCGACATGAGGTGCCACGAGCTGCTGCCCATGAGCCACCAGCCGTACCCGAACAGCGCGTAGAAACCTACCCCCGATTTGAACACGCACGGATCGTAGGCCAGCCCTGCGGACCTTGGGAACAGCGACCTGTCAGTCCGTCAGTTTCCGCAGGGCCTCGGCCGTTGCGAAGACGTCGTTGCGGCGCTCCTTCGCGTGGTCGACCAGGTCGGCCAGCGCGAAGCTGTTCGGCAGGGGCTTGACGCCCGCCATGGCGAGGTAGGAGCGGGTGAGGGTGGCCGCGTAGAACTCGTTCATCGGGGAGTCGAGCGGCGGGCAGACCGAGAGCGTGTGCAGCAGGGCGGCTGCGCGCCAGTGGACGTCACGCGGGGGCTCGTCGGCGACCAGGATGACGTCGCTCGCGTGCCGGGCGATCGCCGCGCTGATGCCGGAGGGGTCCCAGACCGTCGGGTCGGAGGGGAGGTGGTGCGCCAGCACGTTCCAGGCCCAGGCCTCGTCGGCCTTCACGGCATCCGACTTCACGCGGACTTCTTCCCGCCGAACCGCTCCTGAAAGTACGCCCAGTTCTCGGACGTGTTGAACTCGGCAGCCGCCTCGAGGAAGCGCTGACGGTCCGGGTCGAGCTCGCGCTTGGCCGCCTCGGTGACCAGTGCGGTGATCGTCGTGCCCTCAGCCGCCGCCCGAGCAGCCAGCCGGGCGTGGAACTCCTCGTCCACCCGGATGGTGATGTGCTTCGACATGGTTGCTACGGTACAGCAGCGCTGCTGTACAGAGGAGAGCGTCAAGCGAACAAGGGGGAGTCTTGACTGTTACCGTCGTCACGGGTGCCGGCCGTGGTATCGGGGCGGCGATCGCGCTGCGCCTCGCCGCCGAAGGACACGACCTCGTTCTTGGCTACCGCGCCGACGCGGAGGCGGCTGAGGGCGTCGCCGCCAAGGTCCGTGCCACGGGCCGCGCCTGCGTCACCGTGCAGGCGGACACGACCGACGTCGACGACGTGGACCGGCTCTTCGCCGCCGGGCCCGAGGCCGGGCTCGGCCCGGTGACCGGCCTGGTCAACAACGCGGGCGTGCCCGGCCCCTACGGCCCGCTCGCCGAGGCGGACCCGGAGGGCCTGCGCCGCGCGGTCGACGTCAACGTCACCGGCTACCTGCTCTGCGCCCGCGCCGCGATTCGCGCGATGACCGCCCAAGGCACCAAAGGCGCGATCGTGAACATCTCCTCCGGTGCCGCGACCCTCGGCAGCCCCGGCGAGTACGTGCACTACGCCGCTGCGAAGGCCGCCGTCGACGCGATGACCGTCGGGCTGGCCAAGGAGCTCGGGCCGGTCGGCATCCGCGTCAACTGCGTCGCGCCCGGGACGGTGTGGACGGACTTCCACCCCGACCCCGAGCGCCCGGCCAAGCGCGCGGCGACGATCCCGCTCGGCCGGGCCGGGCAGCCGGAGGAGATCGCGGGCGCGGTCGCCTGGTTCCTCTCCCCCGACGCGAGCTACGCGACCGGCGCGGTGCTCCGCGTCACGGGCGGGATGTGACCGGCGGGACGTGGGCGAGCAGGCTCGCCAGGTCCGCATCGGTGTTGTAGAGGTGGAACGCGATCCGCAGACCGCCCGCCCGTGCGCTGACCCTGACGCCCGCCTCGGCCAACTCCTTCGCGAGCTCGCCGAGCCCGGGCAGCGAGACGATGGCCGAGTCGGCCTCGACCGGTGTGTACCCGAGTTCGCGCAGCCCGCTGCGGCAGCGGGCCGCGAGCGCGCGGTCGTGGGCGCCGATCCTGGCCGGCGTCAGCTCCTCGATCAGCGCGAGGGACTCGGCCGCGCCGACGAAGGGCAGCCAGGCCGGGGCGTGGTCGAAGCGGCGCGCTGACGCGGCCAGGACCACCTCGTCGTAGCAGCTGGCCCAGGGGTCCTCCCCCGCGTACCAGCTGGGCGCCTGCGGCCGCAGCGTCGGCATGGCCTCCTCCGTCACGGCGAGGAAGCTGACACCGCGCGGCGCGAGCAGCCACTTGTAGGCGGCGCACACCAGATAGTCCGGCTGGTCGTCGCCTCCCGGAAGCGGCAGCCAGCCCGCTGACTGGCTCGCGTCCAGCAGCAGGCGCGCGCCGTGGCGGCGGGTCGCCGCGCGCAGCTCGGCCACGTCGGCCACCCGGCCGTCGGCGGACTGCGCGATGCTGACCGCGACGAGCGCGGTGTCCACGTCCACGGATTCCGCCAGCCGCTCCAGCGGCACCGCGCGCACCCGCAGGTCCGCGCGGTGCTGAAGGGCGGGCATGACCGAGGTGAACTCGCCCTCCGCGATCAGCACCTGACTGCCCGCCGGCAGCGAGGCCGCGACGACGGCGGCGTGCTCGGAGGCCGTCGACCCGATCGCGACCTGCCGCTCCCCCACCCCGGCCAGCCGCGCGAACGCACGCCGGGCCGCGCCGACCGGCACGTCGTAGGCCGGCGGGTCGGACCACCCCATGGCCCACTCCGTGACGGCGCCTCGCAGCGCGGCCACGGTCCGGGCCGGCGGGAGGCCCATGGAGGCAGAGTTGAGGTAGACGCTCTCGGGTGCGAACTCGCGGGCGACGACGGCGCTGAGGTCATTCAAGTCCGGTTGCATGCCGCCATCGTGCCTCGGGGCGACCGCTCGGCACTACGGCGTTCTGCCTGGTCCCCTCCCCAAGCCCGGCTTATGCGAGGCTCGGGGAGGGGACCGGTCGGGACTGCCGTTACTTCCGGCCCATCTCCTCGGCGATCGCCGCCGCGAAGGCGTCGATGTCCGCCTCCGTGGTGTCGAAGCAGCACATCCAACGGACCTCGCCCGTGTGCTCGTTCCAGAAGTAGAAGCGGTACCGCTTCTGCAGGCGCTCACTCACCTCGCGCGGCAGCAGCGCGAAGACCGAGTTGACCCGGACCGGGCGGACGACCGTCACGCCCTCGATCGCGGCGACCGCCGCCTCCAGCCGCTTGGCCATGGCGTTCGCGTGCGAGGCGTTGCGCAGCCACAGGTCGCCCGCGAGCAGCGCCTCGAACTGGACCGAGAGGAAGCGCATCTTGGAGGCGAGCTGCATCGAGGTCTTGCGCAGGTACGACAGGTTGCGCACCGCGTCCGGGTTGAGCACCAGGACGACCTCGCCGAGCATCAGCCCGTTCTTGGTGCCGCCGAACGAGACCACGTCCACGCCCACGTCGGTGGTGAAGGCGCGGAACGGCAGGCCCAGCGCGGCCGCGGCGTTGGACAGGCGCGAGCCGTCGACGTGGACCAGCATGCCGCGCTCGTGCGCGTGCTCGCAGATGGCCCGGATCTCGTCCGGGGTGTAGAGGGTGCCGAGCTCGGTGCTCTGGGTGATCGAGACCGCGAGCGGCTGCGAGCGGTGTTCGTCGCCCCAGCCCCAGGCTTGGAGGTCGATCAGCTCGGGCGTGAGCTTGCCGTCCGGAGTCGGCACGGTGAGGATCTTGATCCCCGCCATCTTCTCCGGCGCGCCGCCCTCGTCCACGTTGAAGTGCGCGGTCTCGGTCGCGACGACCGCGCCCCAGCGCGGCAGGATCGCCTGCAGCGAGACCACGTTGGCGCCGGTGCCGTTGAAGACGGGGAAGGCCTGGGCCCGCTCGCCGAAGTGGGTCTTGAAGACGTCCTGCAGGTGCGCGGTGTAGTCGTCCTCGCCGTACGCGACCTGGTGGCCCTCGTTGGCGAGCGCCAGCGCGGCCAGGATCTCCGGGTGGATGCCGGCGTAGTTGTCGCTGGCGAAACCGCGCACAGCGGGGTCATGACGGCGCTGGGCGTCGCTGCTACGGCTTGCGTCGGTCACTGGGGCGTCAGCCACAGGTGCGTTCCATTCACTTCGTCGGCGGGGCGGGCCCAGAGCGAGACGACCTGCTCGGCGAGGTCGGCCGTCTCGGTGAACCCGGCGAACTTGGCGTTCGGCTTCTCGGCGCGCATCTCAGGGGAGACCAGGGCCTTCACCACCAGGATGGCAGCCGCGGCGGTGGTTTCCTTCAACGCGTCGGCCAGCGCCAGCGTCCAGGTCTCGGCGGCGGCCTTGG
This sequence comes from Streptacidiphilus sp. MAP12-20, assembly GCF_041262525.1. Taxonomy (NCBI): domain Bacteria; kingdom Bacillati; phylum Actinomycetota; class Actinomycetes; order Kitasatosporales; family Streptomycetaceae; genus Streptacidiphilus; species Streptacidiphilus sp. MAP12-20. Next base: position 14,273 of record NZ_JBGCCK010000007.1, on the reverse strand, counting down.
CGGTCGCGTACGCGGCGTTGCCGCCGGTCGGCTTGTGCGCGGCGGAGGCCGAGATGATCGCGAAGCGGCCCGCGTCGCTGCGCAGCAGCGCGTCGTGGAAGCCGAGGCTGGTGTGCTGGACGGTGCGGACCAGCTGGTCGTGGAGGAAGTCCCAGTCGGACAGGTCCACGTCCGTGAAGGTCTTGCTGCCGCGCCAGCCGCCGACCAGGTGGACCAGGCCGTCGACGCGGCCGAACTCGGCCTCGATGTGGTCGGCCCAGTCGTGGGCGGCCTGCGGGTCGAGCAGGTCGACGACCTGGCCGACGACGATCGCGCCGGGCACGGCGCGGCGGACGGAGTCCATCAGCTCGTCGAGGCGACGGGCGTCGATGTCGCCGCAGGAGACCGTCGCACCGGCCTTGGCCAGCCGCAGCACGGTGGCCCGTCCGGCCATCCCGGTCGCGCCGGCGACCGCGACGACGCGGCCCTTCATGTCAACACTGAGGTCGCTCACGCTGCGTTCTCCAGAACGGTGGTGCCGGTGATACCGGTGGTGGACGCGATGACGCCGGACAGCTTCTTGGACAGCGCCTCGAAGAACATACTGAGGGGGAACTCGTCGGGCAGCACGGCGTCGCAGAGCGCCTTGTTGATCGCCTTGGCCTCCCTGTGCTCGGCGAAGGGCAGCGCGTCGGCGCCCTTGGCCCAGGTGGAAGCCGGGTGCGGGGTCAGGTAGCGCGACACCAGCTCGTACGCCGCCAGCCAGTGTGCGGTCTTGGGGCGGTCGATGCCGTCGCGGTAGAGCGTCTCGATCTCGCCGCACAGGTCGGTGGTGACCTCAGCCGCGCGCTGCCAGTCGATGCGCAGCTGGTTGTCGGTCCAGCGCAGCGCGTCGTGCTTGTGCAGGTAGGCGAAGAGCAGCTGGCCGCCGAGGCCGTCATAGTTGCGCACCCGGCCGCCGCTGACCGGGAAGCGGAACATCCGGTCGAAGAGGATCGCGTACTGGACGTTGCGGCCCTGCTCGTAGCCCTCGGCCTCGAGCTCGACGGCCGCCTTGAACGCGGTCAGGTCGCAGCGGAGCTCCTCCAGCCCGTACATCCAGAAGGGGCTGCGCTGCTTGATCATGAACGGGTCGAACGGCAGGTCGCCGTGGCTGTGGGTGCGGTCGTGGACCAGGTCCCAGAGCACGAAGGTCTCCTGCGCCAGCTGCTGGTCGGCGAGCAGCGCGGCGGCGTCCTCGGGGATCTGCAGGCCGAGCGTGTTCACCGCGGCGGTGCTGACGGCGCGGAAGCGGGCCGCCTCTCGGTCGCAGAAGATGCCGCCCCAGGTGAAACGTTCCGGCACCTCGCGGACCGAGACGGTCTCCGGGAAGAGCACGGCGGAGTTGGTGTCGTAGCCGGCCGTGAAGTCCACGAAGGTGATCGGCACGAACATCGGGTTGTCGTAGCGGGTGCGCTCCAGCTCGGCCAGCCACTCCGGCCAGACGACGTGCAGCAGCACGGCCTCGAGGTTCCGGTCCGGGTTGCCGTTCTGCGTGTACATCGGGAAGACGACCAGGTGGGCCAGACCGTCCTCGCGCTGGGCGGCGGGCTGGAAGGCCAGCAGCGAGTCCAGGAAGTCGGGCACGGCGTAGCCGGAGGCGGCCCAGCGCATCAGGTCCAGCACGACGGCGTCGAGGTACGCCTTGTCGTGGGGGAACAGCGGGGCCAGCTCGCCAATGGCCGCGGTGACGGCGGCGAGCTGAGCGTCGGCCTCGTCCTTGGTCGCGGCGCCGCGCGCGTTGAGGTCGATCGAGCCGTCCTTGGACTGGAGCGGCCGGAGCGCCTCGACCGCGGCCTTGAGGCGCAGCCAGGCCGGGTGTCCTACGAGATCCGCAGTGGATTTATCTGCCAAGGGGAGCGTTGACGAGAGATTTTCCATGACAACCCTGCCTGAACGAAAGAAACTGTGGTGATCCCACCGTATAGACAAAAGGTTCTGTCGTACAAGGCCGCGTCGCAACCGGACGCGTGGCACCGGTCACTGTCCGCCATCCGAGACGGACCGGATCCGGAGGAGGTGCTTCACCGTGCTGTGACAAGTGATCGGTAAGCTGCCGCCACTTGCCGGACATCCAGGAGTCACCGTGAACGCCCTGCTCAAGACCTCCCGTCTGCTCAGCGCCGTCGCCGGCGCGGCCGTTCTGGTGCTGGCCGGCTGCGCGCCGCAGTCCAGCAGCCCCAACGCCACCGCCTCGGGTTCCGCGTCGGGCGCGGCTGCCGCGTCCTGCACCAAGGGCGCGCTCGCGACCCTGACCGCGGGGACGCTCACCATCGGCACGGACGACCCGGCCTACGACCCGTGGTTCAGCGACAACAAGCCCGACAACGGCAAGGGCTTCGAGTCCGCGGTCGCCTACGCGGTGGCCAAGCAGCTCGGCTACGAGAACGGCAAGGTGGCCTGGAAGGTCGCGCCGTTCAACAGCGTGGTGGCCCCGGGTCAGAAGAAGTTCGACTTCGACATCAACCAGGTCTCCATCACCGCCGAGCGCCGCAACGCCGTGGACTTCTCCTCCGGCTACTACGACGTCCGGCAGGCGGTCATCACGCTCAAGGACTCCAAGTACGCCGGCGCGACGAGCGTGGCGGAACTCAAGGGCGCGAAGATCGGCGCGCAGGTCGGCACCACCGGCCTGACGGTCGTGCAGAAGGTGATCAGCCCGAGCCAGCAGCCCTCCGTCTTCGACAGCACCGACCTGGCCAGCGCGGCCCTGAAGAACCACCAGATCGACGCCATCGTGGTGGACCTGCCCACCGCCTTCTACATCACCTCGGTCCAGGTGCCGAGCGCGAAGGTGGTCGGCCAGTTCCCCTCCGGCGCGGCGACGGCGGACGGCAAGCCGGAGCAGTTCGGCCTGGTGCTCTCCAAGGGCTCCGCGCTGACGACCTGCGTCTCCCAGGCCGTGGACGCGCTCAAGGCCAACGGCACCCTGGACCAGCTCGCCAAGCAGTGGCTGCCGGCGGCTGACACCGCTGCGGTCCTGAAGTGAGTTCCGACCCCGCGATGTCCGACCCCGCTATGACGGACACGGCGATGACGGACGCGACGATGACGGACGCGGCGCGGGCGCCGTACGCGCCGTCCGAGCGGCGGCTGGCCCGCGAGGCCTACCACCGCGCCCGCGCGCGGCGCTCACTGCTGGTCGCGACGGCGAGCACGCTCGCCGTCGCGGCGGTCCTCTACGTCGTGATCACCGGTTCGCCCGGCTGGCAGGTGACCCGGACGACCTTCTTCAGCGGCCACTACGCGCGCGAGGCGCTCTCCCCGGTGTTGCACGGCTTCGTGCTGAACCTTGAGATCCTGGCCGTCTGCGGGCCGCTGGTGATCGTCTTCGGGCTGCTGATCGCGGCGGCCCGGACCCTGCGCGGACCGGTCTTCCTGCCGGTGCGGGTGCTGGCGACGGCCTATGTCGACTTCTTCCGCGGCTTCCCGCTGATCATCCTGATCCTGCTGGTCGTCTTCGGGATCCCGGCCCTTCAGTTGCAGGGGGTCACCAACGACCCGATCGTCCTCGGCGGAACGGCGCTGGTGATCAACTACTCCGCGTACGTGGCGGAGGTGTTCCGGGCCGGCATCGAGTCCGTGCACCCGAGCCAGCGGGCGGCGGCGCGGTCGCTGGGGCTCTCGTACGCGAAGACGATGCGCTTCGTCGTACTGCCGCAGGCGATCAGACGGGTCGTGCCTGCGCTGGTCAACGACATGGCCTCGCTGCAGAAGGACACCGGCCTGGTCTACCTGGGCGGCGCGATCGACGCCGTGGCGGCGGCCCACATCATGGTCGCGAGCAGCTTCAACTACACACCGCTGGTCGTGGCCGGCCTGGGCTTCGTGATTCTCACCGTTCCGATGACGCGCTACGCCGACTGGCTCACCCGACGGACGGACGCGCAGCGCGCCCAGGGAGGCGTCGTATGACCACCACCCAGAAGCCTGTTCTGCGCGTCGAGTCGGTCCGCAAGGCCTTCGGGGAACACGTCATTCTCGACGACGTGAGCCTGGAGGTGCCCGAGCACTCGGTCACCGTCCTGATCGGCGCCTCCGGCTCCGGCAAGTCGACGCTGCTGCGTTGCGCCAACCTGCTGGAGGAGATCGACGACGGCGCGATCTGGCTGGACGGCGAGGAGATCACCGACCCGCGCGCGAACGCGGACGCGGTGCGCCGCAGGATCGGCGTGGTCTTCCAGGCCTACAACCTGTTCCCGCACCTGAACGTCCTCGACAACATCACCCTGGGCCCGGTGCGCGTCCATGGGACGCCGAGGCGGGCGGCCGAGGCACGGGCGCTGGAGCTCCTGGACCGGCTCGGGCTCGCCGCGAAGGCGAAGGAGTACCCGGACCGCCTCTCCGGCGGCCAGCAGCAGCGCGTCGCGCTGGCGCGCGCGATCGCGTCGGAGCCGCGGTTGCTGCTGCTCGACGAGATCACGGCGGCGCTGGACCCCGAGCTGGTGACCGAGGTGCTGGAGGTCGTCCGCGACCTCAAGGGCCAGGGCATGACGATGGTGCTGGCCACCCACGAGATGGCCTTCGCCCGCGACGTCGCCGACCAGGTCTGCTTCCTCGCCGACGGCGTCATCCTCGAACGCGGCAGCTCCGCGGAGCTCTTCGGCGACCCGCAGCACGAGCGCACCCAGCGTTTCCTGCACCGCCTGAGCGAAGCGGGACGGCTGTAGCCAAGGACCGGTTGCACCACCACGGGCGCGGGGCTCTGCTTATTTGCGGCTCCGCCGCGCGGACCCGACAGGTCACGACGGAGGGATGTTGCAACACCTCAGGGGCGCGAGGCTCTGCTTGATCAACTGCGCGCGCGACAAGCCACTGACATGCAGATGGTCCTCAAACGCGCAGGGCCATCCGCACAGGGTGGCTACTCGCACGGCAGTTGATCAAGCAGAGCCTCGCGCCCCTGGGTGACTGCAACTCTTCCACCGCTGAAGAAGTCAGAGCCCGTGCTCGCCGACCGGGCCGACCTGCCAGCCCTGCTCCTCGCAGTGGTCCAGCAGGCGCGGCAGCGCCGCGAGGGTGGCGGTCCATGACGCGGGAGCTGACGTGCAGTCGGAGTCGTGCAGCAGGATCGTTCCGCCGCCGCGCAGATTGCGGGTGACGGTCTGGTAGACCGACGTCCCTGTCGCACCGGCGCGCCAGTCCGCGCCCCAGGAGGTCCACAGCACCGGCGTCATGCCGAGGCCGCGGGCGGTCGTCAGCGCGGCCGTCGTCGCGATGCCGTACGGCGGGCGGTACCAGCGCGGGGCCACACCGGTCGCCTCGGCGACGAGGTCGCGTGCGCGGGTGAGGTCGTCGCGCGTCGCGCGCGGCGTGCGGACGACCATGGGGCGGTGCAGGTAGCCGTGGACGGCGACCTCGTGGCCGGCCGCGACGATCTCCTTGCCGAGCGCGGGATCGCGCTCCAGCATGAAGCCGAGCAGGAAGAACGTCGCCTTGACGTCGCGCTTCTCCAGCAGCCGCAGGAAGCGCGGCGTGGAGATCGGATCAGGGCCGTCGTCGAAGCTGAGCGCGACGTGGCCCGGGTCGCCCTGGCCTCCGTAGCCGGGGAAGAGCTTGCTGCGCAGCGGTTCGAGCGGCTGGATCGAGGTCAGCGCCGGCGCGGCATGGGCCAGCGCCAGACCGCCGGCCAGGCCGGCAGCGGTCTTGACGGCACGGTTCATCGTGCGTTCTCCATCGAGGCGAGTGGAACGACGACGCCGGGGAGCTCGGCGGTGAGGTGGGCGAGCCCTGCCGTCTCCAGCAGCAGCTCCACCGCGTCGACGCCCCACGGCGCGGGGACGGCGGAATCGGAGCGTATCGCCCGGTCCAGCAGCGGGGCCAACTCGGCGTGCGTGCGGGCCCAGGGGGCGATGCCTGACTGGTCCAGCGCGGCGGCGTTGGTGAGACCGTGGCCGGGGATGGAACGGTAGGTGACGACCGGCAGGCCCGAGGCGACGGCCTCCAGCACGGTGATGCCGCCGGCGTTCTGCACCAGCACGTCGGCCGCGTGCATCAGGCTGGGCATGTCGTCCACCCAGCCGAGCGCGGTGACGCCGGCCGCGAGCAGCCGCTGGCGCAGCACCTCGTTGCGGCCGCAGACGACCACGCAGGTCAGCCGGGGGTCGGCCGCCTCGACGTCGGCGACGGTGTGCTCCAGCTCACCGGCGCCCCAGGAGCCGCCGACCAGCAGCGCGATCTTGCCGTCGTGCGGCAGGCCCCAGCGCTGCCGCGCGGCCGCGCGGGACGCCTTGGTGACCGGCGTGAAGCGGCGGTCCACCAGCGGGGTCACCACGTGCACGTCCTGGCAGGCGACGTGCTCGGCCTGCTCGGCGGGGACGGTGTGCACGGCGAGGTGCGAGTCCACGTCCGGGGAGGCCCAGAGGCGGTGGACGGAGAAGTCGGTCAGGTAGGTGTGCACCCGCTGCGTGATCTTCCCGCGCTTGCGCATCCGGCCGAGCACCTGGCTGGCCAGCGGGTAGGTGGAGACGACGATCCGCGTGTCGTCGGGCAGCGCGCGGCGCATGGCCCGCCCGGCCAGCCAGCTGAAGAGCATGGCCTGGCCGTTCATCATGCGCTGGTTGTCCATGCCGCCGTAGAGGGCCTTCCAGGTCCACGGGGCCCGCTCGAGCATGGTGTGGTACGTGCCGACGAAGATCCGTCCGGCCGGCCCCGGCAGCAGGTCGAGGAAGTCGTACCGGTCGACGATCAGACCCGCCTCGGCGAGCCGGCACTCCAGCTCCTTGGCGACCGCGTCGTGGCCCGCACCGACGCTCGCCGAGACGATCACCGCGCGGGGCGGGGTCGTCTGGCCGGGGATGGTGCGGCGCTGCAGCGGGAGGCGGATCAGTCGGCCCATGGTGTCGGTTGTCCTCGTCGGATCGGTCAGGCATGGGTGATACAAGCGGACCGTTCCAAGCTATTGAGCAAACCGCCGCCGCAAGAGCGCCCGCAGGATGATTGGCCTCCCCCCGATCCGTAGTCCTGCCGGGTACCCGGGGGCCAGACGTACTCCGTTTGGAGTACGTCGGGCCTCAGGGTCGGCCCCAGGGAGGAGGCCCGGTGGCTTCTGCTTCTTTGCGCCCCCAGAGCGCCCTGCCCCCGCACGGTCACCCTGCGTCACAGTGGCGGTGAACGGTTCGACGGCCGACGAAGGGGTCGGGGGCGCTCATGCGGCAGGACGGTGGCGTGCTGACCTGGATGCTGGTCCTGCTCTGCGCGGGCACGGGCAGTTACTGCGCGGCGCGCTTCTGCCTGCGGCGCACGGCCCCGCCCGCCGACCGCGCGGCGGACGCGACGGAGGCGGTGATGGCCCTCGGTATGGCCGCGATGGCGGTCGGACTGCGGGCCCCTACGGGACTGTGGGTGGGCGTCTTCGGGTCGGCCGCGTTCTTCTCACTCGCCGTCTCCACGCTCGCCAGGGGCCATCGGGCGCACCACGTCTACCACGTGGTCGGACACGCGGCGATGGTCTACATGGCGCTCGTCATGGGCCTCGCACCAGCGGGCGGCGGAAGTTCCGACGGCATGGCCGGGATGGTCGGCACGGGGGCGTCGCACGGGGTGCCGGTACTGACCGGCGCGCTGCTGGTCACCTTCCTGGTCCTCGCCGTCCGTTTCGGCCTGCGGCTGGTCGCCCCGGTGGGCGGGCAGCGGGGCGGCACGCTGCTGCACGCGCCCGCGCTGCCGGACGCCTGCCGGGTCGTCATGGGCCTGTCCATGGCGACGATGCTGGCCCTGATGTGAGCCGCTCGTGAGGCTCGCGTGAGACGTCGCCGTGTCCTGCGTCACTGCGAGGGGAAAGCGATACCGCTTCGATCGCGGACGTCATAGATTGAGCGGGCACGCAGAGACGCGTGCGCTCCGTCCTGCCCACTTCGGGCCCATTTCGGAGGTGCCGCGCAGCGGTGGGAGCCTTGCCCGGACTCGTCGCCCTCGGCGCGCTGCTGGCCGTCCTCGGCCCGCGCCTGCTGGCGCGTGCGCGCTGGGCCACGCGGGAGCCGGTGGTCGCCCTGTGGGCCTGGCAGTGCGTGGTTGTCGGCGTCCTGCTGTGCTGCGCCTGCGCGCTGGTGCTGACGGGCGCGGCGGCCTGGCCCGCCGTCAGGGGCCTGGTCTTCACCGGCGCTCCGGCGGGCGTCGAGGCCGCGTACGGCTTTCCGCTGGCCCGCCCATGGGCGGTGGCGGCGGCGTTCGTGTTTCTGGTCGGCGGCCTGCGGACGGCGATGGCCGTCGCCTACGAGGTCGCGGGCGCGCATGCGGTTCGCCGCCGCAAGCGGCATCAGCTCTCCCGGCAGGCGCCGGACCTCCACCCGGAGCTGCGCGCGTCCTCGGAGCGTTCGGATCGTTCGGAGCAGCTGGTCGTCGTTGAGCGCGCGGAGCCGCAGGCCTGGTCTCTTCCCGGGCCGGTCCCTCGTCTGGTCGTCACCACCGGCGCGCTCCAGCGGCTGAGCAGCCGCGAGCTGGACGCGCTGCTGGCCCACGAACGCGGCCACGTCCGGGCTCGGCACCACTGGTTGCTGTCGGCGGCGGAGGCGCTACTCTCGGGCTTCCCCGGCGTGAAGCTCTTCGCGCACTTCCGCGACCAGGTCGGCCGCCTGGTCGAGCTGGCCGCGGACGACTCGGCGGCCCGCCGCCACGGCCGTCTGGCGACGGCGATCGCCCTGGTCGAGCTCAACCCCGACAGCGCGTGCCCGCACCCGCTGGCCCAGATCCCGGCCCGCGTCGACCGCCTCCTCGGAGGCGTCCCACGCCTCCGAGCCCCCCACCGGCTCGCTCTCACCGTCGCCGCGCTGACGCTCCCACTGGCCCCTCTGGTTCTTTCCTTCGCCCCGGGCCTGACCGCACTTCGGTAGTCAGGTGGACAGAGGACAAGTTGCACCCTCCAGGGGCGCGAGGAACTGCGCGAACAACCACCCTGTGCGGATGGCCGTGCGCGTTCGGCCTGCCACTTGCGTGGGAGGGGGCACCTCCCGGCCGAAGGCTGGGGGATTGTCGCGCAGTTCCTCGCGCCCCTGGAGAGTGCAACCTCCCCCAGCGGGAATCTGCGGCCGTCCCTCAGGCCATTTTCAGACTCGCGCGCTACGCTTCCCGCGAGGAGCTGGTGACAGCTCGTGACTGTGGGGGCATCCCCGTGACGGTGTTTCTTCTCGGCCTCGGCGCAGCCTGCCTGCTCGGCCTCGGTTTCGTGCTGCAGCAGCACGCCGCCCAACGCGCGCCGCGCTCCCAGCTGCTGTCGTACCGCCTGCTGCTCAGCCTCATGCGGTCGCGCGAATGGCTCTGCGGGATCGCGCTCATGGTCTGCGGACAGGTGCTCAGTGCGATGGCGCTCAGCGCCGGGCGGATCTCGCTGGTGGAGCCGCTGCTCGCGACCAACCTGCTGTTCGCCATGGCGCTCGCCCGCCGGATCACCCGTCAGACGCTCGGCGCGTCCGGCTGGGGCGGGGTGCTGCTGCTGGCGATCGGGGTGACCGTCTTCATTCTCAGCGGTCAGCCCACCGGCGGCGGGACCGAGAAGGGCGCGCTGCGGCACTGGCTGGTTTTCGGCATCGTCGCGGGCCTCGCCCTGCTCCTGGTCTCGACCGCCAAGCGCCTGCCGCTCGTCCGCGAGGCGACCCTGCTCGCACTCGCCGCAGGCCTGCTCTACGGAGTGCAGGACGCGCTCACCCGGACTGCTGGGCTCCGCCTCGACCACGGCGGCGTCGCCCTGCTGCTGCGCAGCTGGCAGCCGTACGCTGTGGTCGCGATCGGCGTTGTCGGGCTGATCCTGGTGCAGAGCGCGTTCGAGTCGGCGCCGCTGAAGATGTCGCTGCCGGCGCTCACCGCAGCTCAGCCGCTCGCCGGCATCGCCTGCGGGGTCGGGTTCCTTGGCGACCGGCTCCAGCTCACCGCGGGCGCGCTCGCGGGCGAAGCCGTCGGGCTCGCCTGCATCGTCGTCGGCGTGATCGTGATCGGCCGCCACCCCGCCCTGCCCGACGCCTGTCTGGAGGAGGCGCTGCGGGCGGCGGGCCAGGAGCTGTCGGAGGACGCGCTGTCGGAGCTTCGCGGCTGAGCAGGCAGCGGGTTCGCCGATCCCCCGCGTCGGCGAACCCGGCCGCTGCCGCGCGTATATTGGCGCCAGGCCAATGAACGCAGGAGCACCATGTCACCACGGCGGGCGGCAGTCAACGAAGTTATGCGGGCCCGGTCCCGCGAGCGCATCATGCAGGCCACCGTGGAACTCATCGACCAGCGCGGGTTCACCCCGGTCACTCTGGCGGACATCGCCGAGCGGGCCCAGGTGGCCCGCGGCCTGGTCTCCTACTACTTTCCCGGCAAGCGGTTCCTGCTCCAGACGGCGATGCACCGCCATATGCACCTGACCCTGGCCGCCGCCCTGCGCCCGCTGGACGATCCCGCCGACCCGGCCTACACCACAGACCCCGACGTCTGGCTGGCCACCGCGATCGACACGATCACCGGCCTGGCCATCGACCAGCCGACCCTGATGCGCACCCATCTGGCGCTCATCCTCGCGCCCGTCGACGGGCGCTTCGTGCAGGACGACGAGCAGCGGCAGTTGGGCGCGCTGCTCCAGGAGGTGCTGCGGCGACGCGGTTCCCCCGATCCGGGCGTCGACCACGCCGTGCTGCGCAGCGCGCTGATGGGCGCCTGTATCGGCATCCTGCTGCCGGGTGCGGAGTCCCCGGTCCCGCTGATCCGCGGCGACCTCTTCGCCCGCTACGGCCTGGACCCACGACTCGGGCCGCGGGCTCCGTGAGTACTCAGGACCGCGTGAGCGCTCAGGACTCCTTGAGCAGCCCGGACAGCAGGTCCACCGTCTGCTCCGGCGTCAGGCTGTCGACGCTGAGCCGCTCCATCACCTGGATGTAGGCGTCCACGTCGTCACGCTTGTCCAAATACAGCGCACTCGTGAGCTGCTCGAGATAGACGACGTCCGGCAGGTCCTGCTCGGGGAAGCGCAGGATGGTGAACGCGCCCGTCTCCGCCGCGTGCCCGCCGAAGCGGAACGGCATCACCTGGAGCACCACACCCGGCAGCTCCGCCATCTCGATCAGATGCTGCACCTGAGCCCGCATCACCGCGGGCCCCCCGATGGGCCGACGCAGCGCGGCCTCGTCGATGACGGCCCACAGGCGCGGGCCGACGCCGTCGGTGACCATGCGCTTGCGGCGCATGCGCAGATCCACGCGGTGCTCGATCTCCTCGGACTGCATGTGCGGCCGGTTCAGGCCCATGATGGAGCGCGCGTAGTCGGCGGTCTGCAGCAGGCCGGGGATGAACTGCACCTCGTAGGTGCGGATCAGCGCGGCGGACTCCTCGAGACCGACGTAGGTCTGGAACCAGTTCGGCATGGCGTCGCTGAAGCTGTGCCACCAGCCGTTCTGGTTCGCCTCGCGGACCAGCGTGAGCAGTTGGCCGCGCTCGGACTCGTCCACGCCGTACAGACTGAGCAGATCCACCACGTCGCGCTCCTTGAAGCTGACGCGCCCCAACTCCATGCGACTGATCTTCGATTCGGAGGCCCGGATCGTATAGCCCGCGTCCTCGCGGGAGATGCCCTTGGCTTCACGGAGGCGGCGCAGTTGGGAGCCGAGGAGGATGCGGCGCACCATCGAGCCGCCCCCCGGCTGAACCGTGGTCATTCTGTCGAACCTCCACCCGCTGGCAACAGGGCACAGTCTGCCACTGTGCGGCACTGTCCGGGCGCGCATCGTGCCCGTTTGCACACGCGCTGGTCAAGATGGGCGCGCCGATCGCCCCGATCACTGCGCAGTGCGATCGTCAGACTACTCGCTGCACTGGAATCTGCACGTGCATCTGCAGGGGCTGCGAATGCACGTGAATCCACTCTTGCATCTGACGTATGCGAAGAGGAGCATGTATGCGTGCACCTGCACGCCCCCTGGCAATCCGCCGAGAATCCGCCCCGGACGCCTAGACCGGCCGGGGCCGCGCCCGCATGGGAGGAGCTCTTCATGGGCCAGAGCCCGGCGGTGGCCGCGGACCCTGGAGCGGTGGTGAGCTGCGCTTTGGCGCCGCGTCACGAGTCGGTCCGCACGGCCCGCGAGTTCACCCGCCTGACGCTGAACCGCTGGGAGCTGGGGGAGCTCTTCGACGACATCGCGCTGGTCGCGAGCGAGCTGGTCACCAATGCCCTGCGCTACGGACTGCCCACGGTGGTCCCCGAGCAGCGCAGCAGCTGGGGCAGACGCGGGACCGCCGGGCCCGGTATCAGCAGCGCGGGCACCAGCCCGATCCACGACCGGATGGACGCGAGCCCGATCGCGGAATCGACGGCCCCGCTGATCCGGCTCAGCCTGGTCCGCAGCGAACCCGGCGGCACCGGCCCGCAGGTGGTCTGCGCCGTCACCGACCCGTGCGAGGAGGGGCCGGTACCGCGCGAAGCCGACTGGATAGCGGAGTCGGGCCGCGGGCTGCACCTGGTCGAGTCGTTCAGCCAGTCGTGGGGCTGGCACCCGATCGCCGTGGGCAAGGTCGTCTGGGCGGTCTTCGAACTGCAGTCGCATGTCTGAACATCCGTCTTGACAGAGAGGCGGCCCGGGAGTTCCTCCCGGGCCGCCTCTCGCCGCGCCGATCCGCTCGAATCCACTCCGAATCCGCTACGAAGCTCACTCTGCCAGGTGGTCGAACTCCCCCGCCTTGACGCCGTGCAGCAACGCCACGATCTCCGCCTTGGTGTAGATGAGGGCCGGCCCGTCGGGGAAGCGGGAGTTGCGCACCGCGACCCCCCCGTCGTCCAGACGGGCCATCTCGACGCAGTTGCCCTGCGAGTTGCTCATGCGGGCCTTCTGCCAGACCACTCCCTCAAGTTCCGTGGCGGCGATGCCGTTGTAGATGCGACGCATAGGTATCTCCCCGGGACGTGCGAGCGGTGCACCATGCAGCGGTCTCACTGCCGGTGATGATATCGCCAGTGCACGTGCACGTGCAGGTGCTTATGCGTGTGCACATGCGTTTACATGAGGTGACAGATTTCTTTACAAACCAGGGAGTTGGTCGCCCGAAACGGGCAAATCCGGGCGCATGGTTGTCGCTCTCGGCTACCGGCGCTCCTCGGTGCGCCAGCAGTGGACGTCATGATCGACAGCATGGAACTCCCCCGTGACACACAGTCAGTAATCATGTGCCCCCACCACCTATGTGACGCTGCTCACGCGCACACGGTTCAATTCGGCGGTATAGGGGATCCCGACTGCCGACGCACGAACGGATGACCTACGATCGTCCCCCATGAGCACTGCCGCGACCCCCAGCACGCCGCTGCCCGTCCGTACCCCGAGCGCCCGCGCGCGCGGACGCCACCGCCGCCCCGAGCGCCCCGAGCTGCCCGCGGGCGCCCCCGCGCTGCTGCTCGCCGTCCCGGCCCAGGCCTCACCCGACGCGCGGAGGCTGGCCGAGGAGGTCGCCACGCTGATCCGGCTGGACCAGCCGGGCATCGAGGTGTCCGCGGCGTACCTGACAGCGAGTGAGGACGCGGACGACTGCGTCGCCCTCACCGACGCGCTGGGCGCCGCGCTGGAGGCCGAAGCGGCCCCGATCGTGGTTCCCCTCTCCCCCGGCCCCTCCACCGACCTGGACGCGGCGCTGAGCGGCTTCGACCCGGCGGTCGTCCGACGCACGGACGCGCTCGGCCCGCATCCGCTGCTCGCGGAGGCGGTGCACGTCCGTCTGAGCGAGGCCGGCCTGGCCCGCGCGGACCGCGCGCGGCTCTTCGCGATCAACACCTCCGCCGACGGCATCGTGCTTGCCAGCACGGGCGGCGCGGAGGCCCTGGAGCTCGCCGAGGTCACCGGCGTCCTGCTGGCCGCGCGCCTGGCCGTCCCGGTGGTCGCGGCCTCCCTCGACTCCGCGGAGTCCATCGCCGCGGCGGTCACCCACCTCCGCGACACCGGCTGTGTGCAGCCGGCCCTGGCCCCGTACCTGCTCGGCCCCGAGGTGAGCGTCGACGTCCTGAAGGCCGTCGCGGACGCGATCGAGTGCCCGGTCGCTGAGCCGCTCGGGGCGTACCCCGCGATCGCCCGACTGGCCCTGGGTCTCTACCTGGCTGCGCTGGGCATCGACGCGGAGATGTAACTTGCGCTGCCGCAGGTAGTTGCACCCTCAGGGGCGCGAGGCTCTGCCGATTTGCGCCTCCGGCGCGTGGGCGCGACACGTCACGACGAGGGCCAGTTGCAACCTCCCAGGGGCGCGGGGAACTGCGCGACAAGCCACCGGCATGCGGATGGTCCTCAACGCGCAGGGCCATCCGCACAGGG